>NZ_JAIWIH010000019.1:0-201632 GCF_052851135.1 Streptomyces sp. BRA346
CCCTCCGGCCTTTCAGCCTTTCGGCTTTCCGGCCTTTCGTGTTTCCAACCTTACCAGATCCGTTTTCCGTTCCGTTTCCGGTCCGAATTCCGTTTCCGGTGGCCGTTGGAGGGCCTTCCCTTTCGGTGTCTCCGACTTTATCAGAATTCTCTGAGTCGGATTTCCACCCCCACCTTCGGGCTCCTCCGAAGCGGTCTGAGTGCTCCGGGTTCCCCCTCTGGTGGAGCCGTAAACGTACTGGAGCGGGGCTCCTCGATGCAAATCGAGGAGCCCCGCCCGGGGTTCAGCGCCTGCTGGAGCTGAGGCCGTGTCAGACCTCGACCACCACGGGGAGGATCATCGGGCGCCGGCGGTAGCTGTCGGACACCCACTTGCCCACGGCGCGGCGCACGAGCTGCTGGATCTGGTGCGTGTCCGCGACGCCGTCGGAAGCCGCCTTGGCCAGGGAGTCCTCGATCTTCGGGATGACCGCGGAGAAGGCCCCGTCCTCGATACCGGAGCCTCTGGCCTGGATGTGCGGACCACCCACGATCTTGCCGGTCGTGCTGTCCACGACCACGAAGACCGAGATGATCCCCTCCTCGCCCAGGATGCGGCGGTCCTTGAGCGAGGTCTCGGTGACGTCGCCGACCGAGAGGCCGTCCACGTACACATAGCCCGCCTGCACCTTGCCGGTGATCTTCGCGATGCCGTCGACCAGGTCGACCACCACTCCGTCCTCGGCGATGACACAGCGGTTCTTCGGAACCCCGGTCAGGGCGCCCAGCTCGGCGTTGGCGCGCAGATGGCGCCACTCGCCGTGGACCGGCATCAGGTTCTTGGGCTTGCAGATGTTGTAGAAGTACAGCAGCTCACCGGCCGAGGCGTGGCCGGAGACGTGCACCTTGGCGTTGCCCTTGTGGACGACGTTCGCGCCCCAGCGCGTGAGCCCGTTGATCACGCGGTAGACCGCGTTCTCGTTGCCCGGGATGAGCGACGACGCCAGGATCACCGTGTCGCCCGGGACGATGCGGATCTGGTGATCGCGGTTGGCCATCCGGGACAGCGCGGCCATCGGCTCGCCCTGGGAACCGGTGCAGACGAGCACCACCTCGTCGTCCGGGAGGTCGTCCAGGGTCTTCACGTCCACCACGAGGCCCGCAGGGACCCGTAGATAGCCCAGGTCACGGGCGATCCCCATGTTGCGGACCATCGAGCGGCCGACGAAGGCCACCCGGCGCCCGTACTCATGGGCCGCGTCGAGGATCTGCTGGATGCGGTGCACATGGCTGGCGAAGCTCGCGACGATGATGCGCTTCTGGGCGCTTGCGAAGACCTGGCCCAGCACGTTGGAGATGTCGCGTTCCGGCGGGACGAAACCGGGGACCTCGGAGTTGGTGGAGTCCACCAGGAGCAGGTCGATGCCCTCCTCGCCGAGCTTGGCGAAGGCGGGCAGGTCGGTGAGACGGCCGTCCAGCGGCAGCTGGTCCATCTTGAAGTCGCCGGTGTGCACGGCCAGACCGGCCGGGGTGCGGATGGCGACCGCGAGGGCGTCCGGGATGGAGTGGTTGACCGCCACGAACTCGCACTCGAAGGGCCCGATCCGCTCGAGGTTCCCCTCCTCCACCTCCAGCGTGTACGGGCGGATCCGGTGCTCCTGGAGCTTCGCCTCGATCAGGGCGAGGGTGAGCTTGGAGCCGATCAGCGGGATGTCCGGCTTCTCGCGGAGCAGGAACGGCACGCCGCCGATGTGGTCCTCGTGGCCGTGGGTGAGCACGATGCCGTCGATGTCGTCGAGACGGTCCCGGATGGACGTGAAGTCCGGCAGGATCAAGTCGACTCCGGGCTGCTCCTCCTCGGGGAAGAGCACCCCGCAGTCGACGATCAGCAGTCGGCCACCGTACTCGAAGACCGTCATGTTGCGGCCGATCTCGCCGAGACCCCCGAGCGGGGTGACGCGCAGGCCACCCTCCGGGAGCTTCGGCGGCGGGCCGAGCTCAGGATGCGGATGACTCAAAAGACTCTCCTCACCACGCGCGCCACATGCCCCCTGGGGCACATGGCGCGCGTGACATTCGTGCACTTGCTGATGTGTCTGTATGCAGTTGTGAAGTATGAAGGTGCGACTATCGCGTCTTTGACTAGAGCTGTACCCCGCCAGCGGCAAGATCGCGCTTGAGCTGTTCCGTTTCCTCGGGAGTCAGCTCCACGAGCGGCAGGCGCAGCGGCCCCGCGGGCAGGCCCTGGAGGGCGAGCGCGGCCTTCGACGTGATGACGCCCTGGGTGCGGAACATCCCGGTGAAGACCGGGAGCAGCTGCTGGTGGATCTCCGTTGCCTTCGCGACGTCGCCCTGGAGGTGCGCCTCGAGCATCGCGCGCAGTTCGGGGGTGACGAGGTGACCCACCACGGAGACGAAGCCCACGGCGCCGACCGACAGCAGCGGCAGGTTCAGCATGTCGTCGCCGGAGTACCAGGCGAGGCGGCTGCGGGCGATGGCCCAGCTGGCACGCCCGAGGTCGCCCTTGGCGTCCTTGTTCGCGACGATGCGCGGGTGCTCGGCGAGCCGGACCATGGTCTCGGTGCTGATCGGGACACCACTGCGGCCGGGGATGTCGTAGAGCATGACCGGCAGGCCGGTGGCGTTCGCGATGGCGGTGAAGTGCCGGAGGATGCCCTCCTGCGGCGGCTTGCTGTAGTACGGGGTGACCGCGAGCAGGCCATGGGCACCCGCCTGCTCCGCCGCGCGGGCGAGCTCGACGCTGTGCCCGGTGTCGTTGGTGCCGGCTCCGGCTACGACGTGGGCGCGGTCGCCGACCGCCTCCACCACGGCTCGTACGAGCTCGGCTTTCTCCGCATCGCTGGTGGTCGGGGACTCGCCGGTGGTGCCGTTGACGATCAGGCCGTCATTGCCGGCGTCCACCAGATGAGTGGCGAGCCGCTGGGCGCCGTCGAGGTCGAGCGCTCCGTCAGCGGTGAATGGCGTGACCATGGCGGTCAGCACCCGCCCGAAAGGGGTCTGCGATGTGGATGTCGGTGCCATGGGCACCACGCTACTCGTAGCGCGCCCCGCGGCGCTCCCTCGGGGCGCCGGAACAGCGTCATCGGAGAGGACCCGGCACTGCCTGCTCGGGGGTTCAAGCAGTACCGGGTCCCTTTGTTCAGCCTAGATGAACTTCTCGAAACGCCGCAATACGGACACTTCGCTCGCGCTACGGAGCCACCCGGCCATTGGCGTTGAAGGCGGCGTGCGTGAGCGGCATCAGCCCGGCCCACGCCTCCTCCATCTTCTCCCCCACCATCTCGATCTCCCGCTGCGGGAACGACGGCACGGCGGCCTGCTCGTGCTGGGTGCGCAGACCCAGGAAGTGCATCAGCGAGCGCGCGTTGCACGTCGCGTACATCGAGGAGTACAGCCCGACCGGGAGCACCGCGCGGGCCACCTCGCGGGCGACCCCGGCGGCCAGCATCTCCTGGTACGCCTCGTACGCGTGCCGGTAGGCGTCCTCCATCGCGCGGCCGGTCAGCGCGTGCTGCTCGGGGGTGCCGTCGACGAACTCGTACTTGCCGGGGCGGCCCTGCTGGACCAGCTTGCGGTCCTCGCCGGGCACGTAGAACACCGGCTCCAGGCGGCGGTAGCGACCGGACTCCTCGTTGTACGACCAGCCCACGCGGTGCCGCATGAACTCGCGGAAGACGAAGATCGGTGCGCTGATGAAAAAGGTCATCGAGTTGTGCTCGAACGGGCTGCCGTGCCGGTCGCGCATCAGGAAGTTGATCAGACCCTTGGAGCGCTCCGGGTCCTTGCTCAGCTCGTCGAGGGACTGCTCACCCGCGGTGGACACCCTCGCGGCCCACAGGACGTCGGAGTCGGCGGCGCTGTGCTTCACCAGCTCGACGGTCACATCGCTGCGGAAACTGGCCTTCTCGGTCTCGACCGGGGTCGCGGCCGGGGTCTCGGCGGGGGTCTCGCTCACCGACGGGTCCTTCCATATCGCATCGCTCGGGGCGGCCCAGCTTACGGGCCCACACCGACAGACCCGCACCGCCGGATCCCCGCAGAAAATTTTGACTGAAGTTCTTGAAACAGGGCACCAGGACGGTCGTTCACACGTCCTACACACTGAAGTGCCCGCGCTCGAGGTTCCAAGGAGAGCCCGCTCATGTTCCGCCGGCGAGAGCCCGTACCGTTCGCCTTCGTCGCCGAAGCCGACCGTTTCCGCAGTAATGTCACCCCTCCGCCCCGTCCCCGGGCGTCCCGGACCGAGATAACCGGCCGGACGCTGATGGGGCTGACGATCGTCGCCGGGTTCGTCGGCGCTCTGATGTTCGGGATGCCCGCACTCGACAGCCAATCGCACCCTGCGCAGCAGGTGCAGGAGGCATCGAACGGGCGCTGAGCTGCACTGAGATAGCCTCACTCAGCACAGACCATCTGGACGTGTGTGTGAGTGAGGACATCCCGTGCCACTGCCCTTCCTGACAGCAGACCGCGCACATGACGACGACCGAGCGGGGCCCGAAGCGGCCCCGCTCTCGCGTACCGACGTCACGTACGCCGATGGCGCCTACGAGGACCCGGAGCGCCGACGCCGCCCGTACCGGCCGGGTCCCTGGAGGGTCGGCGGGGCGGCGGTGCTCCTGCTGCTCGCCTCGTATCTCCTCTTCTCGGCGCTGATCATCGTCCTGGCGGGCTCCGGCTCCGCCGCGGGGGTGTGCGTCGGCGCGGCGGCGCTGGTGATCGCCTTCGCGGTGCGGATGGTGGGGGCGGGCGTCCGGGTGAGCACGCGGGAGGTGCGGCGGATCGGGCTGATCACGTCCACCACGGTGGCCTGGCAGGACGTCGCGTCGATACGCACCGTCCAGCAGCCGGTTCGCTGGCTTGGGCTGCCGCGCACCGTGCAGGGTCAGGTGGTGCTCGCCGAGCGGACGTCGGGCGGCACCCCGCTGACCCTGATCACCAGCCACGACACCGATTTCCTCGGGCGCCCCGAGGCCTTCCGCGCGGCCGCCGACGCCCTCGGCGGATGGGCGGCCCGGCACGGGCGCTAGGTCCGGACCGGCTTGCCGTCGTGGAGGGCGATGGCGCGCTGCATCGCCTTGCGGGCGCGGGCGGTGTCGCGGGCGTCGTGGTACGCGATGGCGAGCCGGAACCAGGAGCGCCAGTCCTCCGGCGCCGCCTCCGTCTCGGCCCGCCGCTTCGCGAAGACCGCGTCCGCCGAGTCCCGGTCGATGCGCCCACCGGGCGTCCGTACCAGCTCGTCGACCGGGAGCCCGCCCTCGGCGTCCAGTTCGCGCGCGAGCCGGTCGGCGTTGCGCGCGAACCGGGTGGTCTGCCACAGGAACCAGCCGCCGATGAGCGGCAGCACCAGGACGGCCGCCCCGTAGGCGATGGTCACCGGGGTGCCCTGCTGGATGAGCAGCACCCCGCGGTCGCCGACCAGCACGAAGTAGACGACCAGGACGGCCGCGAGGACGAAATACGTGATCTTTGCGCGCACCGGTGTGCCCTCAGTCCAGATCCAGGAAGTGTTCCAGGCCGAAGGTCAGGCCGGGGGTGGTGACCACGCGCCGCGCGCCGAGCAGGATGCCCGGCATGAAGCTGCTGTGGTGGATCGAGTCATGGCGGATGGTGAGGGTCTCGCCCTCGCCGCCGAGCAGGACCTCCTGGTGGGCGAGGAGCCCGCGCAGCCGTACCGAGTGCACCGGCACCTCGTCCACCGAGGCGCCCCGCGCCCCCTCCAGCCCCGTGGCCGTCGCGTCCGGCTGCGGGGCGCAGCCCGCCTCGCGGCGGGCCTCGGCGATCAGCTGGGCGGTGCGGGCCGCGGTGCCCGAGGGGGCGTCCACCTTGTTGGGGTGGTGCAGCTCGATGACCTCGACCGACTCGAAGAAGCGCGCGGCCTGGCGGGCGAACCGCATGGTCAGCACGGCGCCGATGGAGAAGTTCGGGGCGATGAGCACACCGGTGCGGGGCGAGCCGTCGAGCCAGCCGCGCAGCTGCGCGAGGCGCTCGTCGGTCCAGCCGGTGGTGCCGACGACGCCGTGGATGCCGTGCCGTACGCAGAAGTCGAGGTTGCCCATCACCGAGCCCGGGTCGGTCAGCTCGACGGCGACCTCGGCACCCGCCTCGACCATGGTCTCCAGCTTGTCGCCCCGGCCCAGCGCGGCGACCAGCTCCATGTCCTCCGCGGCCTCGACGGCTCGTACGGCCTCGGAGCCGATCCGGCCCTTGGCGCCGAGGACGGCCACGCGCAGCTTGCTCATCGTTCCACTTCCCTAGATCTCGCCGGCTAGGCGACGGCCTCGTCCAGCCGGGCCGCCTGCTTGTCCTTCAGCGGGCCGATGACCGACAGCGAAGGACGCTGCCCCAGTACATCGCGGGCCACCTCGCGCACCTCGTCCGGGGTGACCGACTGGATCCGGGCCAGCATGTCGTCGACCGACATCTGATCGGCCCAGCACAGCTCGCTCTTGCCGATGCGGTTCATCAGCGCGCCGGTGTCCTCCAGGCCGAGCACCGTGGAGCCGGAGAGCTGGCCGACGGCGCGCCGCAGCTCCTCGTCGGTGAGGCCGTCGCGGGCGACCTGGTCCAGCTCGTCGCGGCAGATCTTGAGGACGTCGTGCACCTGGCTCGGACGGCAGCCGGCGTAGACGCCGAAGAGGCCGCAGTCGGCGAAGCCGGAGTTGTAGGAGTAGACGCTGTAGGCGAGTCCGCGCTTCTCCCGGACCTCCTGGAAGAGGCGGGAACTCATGCCGCCGCCGAGCGCCGTGTTGAGCACGCCGAGCGCCCAGCGCCGGTCGTCGGTGCGCGGGATGCCGGGCATGCCGAGGATGAGGTGCGCCTGCTCGGTCTTGCGGTTCAGCAGCTCGACCCGGCCCGCGGTGCGGATCGCCCGGGAGCCGGAGCGCGGGGCGATGGGCTCCGCGTCACCGCGGGTGAGGGCGCCCGCCTGCTCGAAGGCGTCGCTGACCTGCGCCACGACCGTGTCGTGGTCGACGTTGCCCGCGGCGGCGACGACCAGGTGGGTCGGGTCGTAGTGCTTCTTGTAGAAGCGGGCGATCTGGTCGCGGCCGAGCCCGTTGACGGTGTCGACGGTGCCCAGGACCGGGCGGCCGAGCGGGGTGTCGCCGAGCATGGTGTGCGCGAACAGGTCGTGGACGCAGTCGCCCGGGTCGTCCTCGGTCATCGCGATCTCTTCGAGGACGACGCCGCGCTCGGCGTCCACGTCCGCCGCGTCGATCACCGAGCCGGTCAGCATGTCGCAGACGACGTCGATGGCCAGCGGCAGATCGGTGTCGAGCACCCGCGCGTAGTAGCAGGTGTACTCCTTGGCGGTGAACGCGTTCATCTCGCCGCCGACGGCGTCGATCGCGGCGGAGATGTCCAGCGCGCTGCGCCGCCGGGTGCCCTTGAAGAGCAGGTGCTCCAGGTAGTGGGTGGCGCCGTTGAGCGTGGGGGTCTCGTCGCGGGAGCCCACGTGCGCCCAGATGCCGAAGGTGGCCGAGCGCACGGACGGCAGGGTCTCGGTGAGGATGCGCAGGCCGCTCGGGAGGGTGGTCCTGCGGACCGTCCCGATGCCGTTCTCGCCCGCGAGAAGCGTTTGGGTACGGGCGACGGCCCGCCCCTCCGAAGAGGTGCGGGCCGTCGTCACGTCGTCGCGGGACGTCACTTGGCGGCTTCGTCCTTCGTCTGGGGCTTCGCCTCGGCCTTGGCCTCGTCGTCCTTGTCGTCCTCACCCTCGATGACCGGGTGCAGCGACAGCTTGCCGCGCTGGTCGATCTCGGCGATCTCGACCTGCACCTTGGAACCGACCGCGAGCACGTCCTCGACGTTCTCCACGCGCTTGCCACCGGCGAGCTTGCGGATCTGCGAGATGTGCAGCAGCCCGTCCTTGCCCGGGAGCAGGGACACGAAGGCACCGAAGGTGGTGGTCTTCACGACCGTGCCCAGGTAGCGCTCGCCGACCTCGGGCATCGTCGGGTTGGCGATGCCGTTGATGGTCGCGCGGGCGGCCTCGGCGGCCGGGCCGTCGGCGGCACCGATGTAGATCGTGCCGTCGTCCTCGATGGTGATCTCGGCGCCGGTGTCCTCCTGGATCTGGTTGATCATCTTGCCCTTGGGGCCGATGACCTCACCGATCTTGTCCACCGGGATCTTGACGGTGATGATCCGCGGCGCGTTCGGGGACATCTCGTCCGGCGTGTCGATGGCCTCCATCATCACGTCGAGGATGTGCAGCCGGGCGTCGCGGGCCTGCTTGAGGGCCGCGGCCAGGACGGAGGCCGGGATGCCGTCCAGCTTGGTGTCCAGCTGGAGGGCGGTCACGAACTGCTTGGTGCCGGCGACCTTGAAGTCCATGTCACCGAACGCGTCCTCCGCACCGAGGATGTCGGTGAGGGTGACGTAGTGGGTCTCGCCGTCGATCTCCTGGGAGATCAGGCCCATCGCGATGCCCGCGACCGGGGCCTTCAGCGGCACACCGGCGTTCAGCAGCGACATCGTGGAGGCGCAGACCGAGCCCATGGAGGTCGAGCCGTTGGAGCCGAGCGCCTCGGACACCTGGCGGATGGCGTACGGGAACTCCTCGCGCGTCGGCAGCACCGGCAGCAGCGCCCGCTCGGCCAGCGCGCCGTGGCCGATCTCGCGGCGCTTCGGGGAGCCGACGCGGCCGGTCTCACCGGTGGAGTACGGCGGGAAGTTGTAGTTGTGCATGTAGCGACGGCGCGTCTCGGGCGAGAGCGTGTCGAGCTGCTGCTCCATGCGGAGCATGTTCAGCGTGGTGACGCCCAGGATCTGGGTCTCGCCGCGCTCGAACAGCGCCGAGCCGTGGACCCGCGGGATCGCCTCGACCTCGGCGGCGAGCGTACGGATGTCCGTGACGCCGCGGCCGTCGATGCGCGTCTTCTCCTTGATGACGCGCTCGCGCACCAGGGACTTCGTCAGCGAGCGGTACGCGGCGGAGATCTCCTTCTCGCGTCCCTCGAACTGCGGCAGCAGCTTCTCGGCGGCCAGACCCTTGACGCGGTCCAGCTCGGCCTCGCGCTCCTGCTTGTTCGCGATGGTGAGCGCCTGGGACAGCTCGTCGCGGACGGCGGCGGTCAGCGCCTCCAGGACGTCGTCCTGGTAGTCCAGGAAGACCGGGAACTCACCGGTGGGCTTGGCGGCCTTGGCGGCGAGGTCCGACTGGGCCTTGCACAGCACCTTGATGTACGGCTTGGCGGCCTCGAGGCCGGCCGCGACGATCTCCTCGGTCGGCGCCTCGGCACCATCCTTGACCAGCTGGATGGTCTTCTGGGTGGCCTCGGCCTCGACCATCATGATCGCGACGTCGCCGTCTTCCAGGACCCGGCCGGCGACGACCATGTCGAAGACGGCGTCCTCCAGCTCGCTGTGGGTCGGGAAGGCCACCCACTGGCCCTTGATCAGGGCGACCCGGGTGCCACCGATGGGGCCGGAGAAGGGCAGGCCCGCGAGCTGGGTGGAGCAGGAGGCGGCGTTGATCGCGACCACGTCGTAGAGGTGGTCGGGGTTGAGCGCCATGATCGTCTCGACGATCTGGATCTCGTTCCGCAGGCCCTTCTTGAAGGACGGGCGCAGCGGCCGGTCGATCAGGCGGCAGGTGAGGATCGCGTCCTCGGACGGGCGGCCCTCACGACGGAAGAACGAGCCGGGGATGCGCCCGGCGGCGTACATGCGCTCCTCGACGTCGACCGTCAGCGGGAAGAAGTCGAGCTGGTCCTTGGGGTTCTTCGAAGCAGTGGTGGCCGACAGCACCATGGTGTCGTCGTCCAGGTAGGCCACGGCCGAGCCGGCGGCCTGACGGGCCAGGCGGCCCGTCTCGAAACGGATGGTGCGGGTGCCGAAGGTGCCGTTGTCGATGACGGCCTCGGCGTAGTGGGTCTCGTTCTCCACCAGGGAAATCTCCTCTTCTGCGTCCCCGTCCGTATGACGGTGGACGGTGGTGGAGCAGCGCCTCCGGGCCTTGCTGTCCGGCGGCCGGGCCGGTCTTCGATCGAAGCCACCGGAATTGCCAGTTCCGGGAGCCACTACCGAGGACCGGCTCCTATGGCGCCGGGGCGACGGGAATGAGGCGCTCCTCCTCGTGCGTTATGGCGTTGTTGGGACCAGACTACAAAGCTTCGGCCATCATCACGATGGGTGTGTGGTCTGGCGCGTACGGGACGTAGCGGACAAAATACGCTCCGCACGGGGCCGCGCGACGCGGCGCTATGAGCCGCGTACGGCCGCATGGAGCCGCGTACGGCAAAGGGAGCGGCCCCCTGACGCGGGAACCGCTCCCTCCACGACGACTTACTTGGCGCCCGCCGCACCGCGACGGATGCCGAGGCGCTCGACCAGCGCACGGAAGCGCGTGATGTCCTTCTTCGCCAGGTACTGGAGCAGCCGGCGGCGCTGGCCGACCAGCAGCAGCAGACCACGGCGGGAGTGGTGGTCGTGCTTGTGGGTCTTGAGGTGCTCGGTCAGGTCGGAGATGCGGCGCGAAAGCAGCGCGACCTGGACCTCCGGGGAGCCGGTGTCGCCTTCCTTCGTGGCGAACTCGGTCATGATCTGCTTCTTCGTAGCGGCGTCGAGCGACACACGTACTCCTTGGTTCTCTGTTTCAGCCGCCGAGTGCCCCTGGTCTTTGTCTCAGGGGATCTTCCGTGACTCGGAAGGCGGGGTCCGCTGGGCGCTGTCTCCAGGACCTTCGGGGAAGGCTCCGGGGGCGCGTACGCAAACGGCCAGCACACAGAGTACCAGTGTCCGGACCCGGCTCCGGCGGCAACCGCTACGCACTGGCCCCTGCGGCACTACGCACTGGCCGCCGCGGCCTCCACAGCGTTCAGCAGCGGGCGGACGACCCGCTTGACGGGCTCCAGGACCGGATCCGCCGGACGCCGCCGGTGCCAGTCGGTGACGGCCTGATAGGCGGCGACCACCTCCAGCAGGCGGTCCTCCTCGTACGGGGCGCCGCCGAGGATCGCGCCGGTCGGCATGCCGGCCGTGAAGCCGATGGGGAAGCCGATCTCCGGAAGGCCCAGGATGTCGAACGGTACCGGGCTGGTCTGGAGCAGCACGTCGCAGTGGTCGAACGGACCGTCGAGCACCGCGCGCAGCAAGTGGTGCTTGGCGCGCTGTGCGGTGATCCACTCGTCGCCGGAGAGCATCAGCCCCTGGAGCCAGCTCAGCACCGAGACGCCGAATTTCGTCAGATCCTCGCGCAGCCAGTGCCGGAACGGCTCGGTCCGCTCGCTCAGACGTGCGGCGTTGAACGCGCCACCGGTCAGCAGCGACCAGTCCGTGGGGTAACGGATCTCCACGAGGGTGACGCCGGGCAGGTCCGCCAGGGTGTCCAGGAGCGCCGAGCGCCGGGCGATGCCGTCGGTGAACCCCGGCGGCACACCGATCCGGGTGGGTCGACGGAGCCGTACCTTCCCCTTGGCCGAGACCACGGGGGTGGCCGCGCGCACCAGGTTGGGCAGCCGCGGCAGGCCCCGGGTGCGCGGATCCTCGTCGTCCGGCCCGGCCATGACGGTCAGCATGATCGCCGCGTCCATCGCGTCGCGGGCGATCGGACCGCAGTGGTCCCGGGTGTACGACAGCGGGATGACGCCGTTCAGGGAGACCCGGCCCATCGTGGGCTTCAGCCCGGTGAGGTTCTGCCGGTTGGCCGGGTTGACGATGGAGCCGCCGGTCTGGGTGCCGATGGAGGACGACGCCATCCGCCCGGCGACCGCGCAGGCCGGTCCCGTGGACGAACCGCCGGGGTCGATGAGCGGGTTGTCGGGCGTCCAGGCGTTGACGGTGGTGATCATGCCGTTGGGGGTGGTGGCCCGGGTGGTGGCCAGCGGTCCCATCTGCCCCTTGCCGAGCAGGATGCCGCCCGCCGCCTTGAGGCGGGCGACGGCGGTGGCGTCGGTCGCCGGGATGAACTTTTCGAAGATGAAGGAGTTGGCGCGGGTGGGCACGCCCTTGGTGAAGTAGTTGTCCTTGACGCACAGCGGAACCCCGGCCAGGGGTGCGGGCTTTCCGTTCTTGTGCGCCTGGTCTGCCGCATACGCGGAGAGCAGCGCCTGTTTACCGGTCACCTCGGCGTACGCCTGGTACGTCTTGTCGTACTTCTCGATGCGGTCCCGATACGCCTGGACGAGGTCCGCGGCGGTGAGTCGGCCGGTGCGGATCAGGACGACGGCCTCGGCGAGCGTGGCCTCCGTGGGATCGTGCCGCGCCGCCTCCCGCACCGGCAGATCGGGCACGTCGACGGCGGGTGCCGCAGGCGTGGCGGGCGTGGCGGGGCCGGCGGGCGCGTCGGGCGTACGGGCCGGGGCCGCGGCGGCCGGTGCGGCGGACGCGGCCAGGGCACCACCGGCCCCGGCGGCGGCCGAAGCGGCGAGGAACGTACGGCGGTTGAGGTCCCGGCCCATCAGCCGTCCGCCTCCCCGGTCCAGGCGGTGGTGATCGACGGGTACGCGAGCGGCGCGGCCTCCTGCTGCGCGTACGCCGCCCCCAGCGCGCCGCCCACACCGCCCGTCGGCGGTGTCCACTCGGCCAGCGCACCGGGCGTCGTTGCGACGAACTCGCGCAGCGCCACCATGATCACGGCACGGGTGGGGGTGCCGGTCTCGGGGTCGGCCACGTCGGGGAGCTGGTCGATGTCGACCCCGGCCAGTGCCAGTCGGGCCCGTATGTACGCGTCCAGCGTGTCGCTGTCCAAGGGTGTCTCCGAATGATCGTGTCAGTGTGGCGGTGGATCGGGCGGTCGTGGTGGAACGGCTGTCCTAGAACACCGGCATGGCCGTCAGCTTCTCGTTGTGCAGCAGGAAGACCCGGTTTCCGGCTCCGGCCAGCCGCCATGCGCCCGCGCCGCCCTGGGCATAGGGCCAGGCGACGCTTCCTCTGCGGGCGTCCACGGCCACGACGCCCCGCTGGCCGAAGTCGTCGATCATCGCCCAGACGCTGTTGCCCTGTACCACCGGCGGCGCGAGGGGATGGTCTTCGGACGCCATAGCGGCCACCGTCCAGGTGTCCGAACCGTCCGACGCCCGGCGGGCGGTCAGGTCGGTGCCGTCCACGGCGTGGACGACACCATCGCGCACGGCCGGTGCGCTCCAGCCGAGTTCGCCGGTGGCGGCGCGCGCCCACTTCTCCTTGCCGTCCGCGAGCGAGAGCGCGGCCAGGGTGCGCCCGCCCACGTAGACCGTGCCGTCGGTGGCAGCAGGGGGGAGGGGAGCGGAGCCCTGCCCGTCGCGGTGCCAGACGGCCTTGCCGCTGGCGGTGTCGTGCCCGGTCACCTTGCCGTCGGCGCCGTGGACCACCAGGCGGTCGCCCGCCACCACCGCGGCGGGGGCGGTCCGGCCTTCCGGGCCCGGCGCCGTCCACACGGTCGCGCGGGAGGCAAGCGATACGGCGCGGATCCGGCCGTCGCGGGTGGCGAGGTAGACGGCCTGGTCATCCGCGGCGAGCAGGGCCCGCGCGTTCGCCCGGGCGGCCTTCCACCGCTCCTTGCCGTCCGCGGCGTGCAACGCCCGTACCGCGCCTTCGGTGTCGGCGGCGAGGACAGTGCCGGCGCTGCCGTCGGCATCGCCGGTGTCGCCGGGGACCGCGAGAGCGCGTCCGGTCAGCCCGGTGACCTTCGAGGTCCAGCGCGGCTTTCCGTCCCTTACGCCATAGGCGCGCAGTCGGCCATCCTTGGCGGGGACGACCACGAGGTCATCGACGGGGAGCGGCGCGGGCACGGCCTGATCGGCGCGATCCAGGGGGCCGATGTCGACGGGTCCCCACAGGGGCGAGGGCGCGACGCCCTCGTCGTACTTCGCCAGGGGCTTCGCGTCCCAGGGCCGCGTACCGTCCGCCGCGGCCTCGTCGTCGCGCAGCAGCCACCATGCCCCGGCCCCGCCGCCCGCCGCGAGCACCGTGCCGCCCGCGGCGAGGGTGATGAGCAGCCTGCGCCGGGTTGGGCGGGACGGCTCGTCGCCGGGCATGGTGGCCATCCGGCGGGCGTTCGTCTCGCGCCGCGCGATGTCCTCCGCGAGCGGCCCGGTGCGCCAGATCCGCCCGGCGCCGCGGGGCGGCGCGAACTGTCCGGCGAGCGCGTCGAGGGCGGGCCGGTCCGTGGCCTCCTTGGCGAGGCAGGGGGCGACCAGGGCCCGTATGTCCTCCGGCACCGCGCCGAGTTCTGGTTCGCCGTGCACCACCTGGTACTGCACGGCGGCCACGTGCCCGCCCTCGTAGACCGGCCGCCCGCCCGCCGCGTACGCCAGGACCACGCCGAGGGAGAACACGTCCCCCGCGGGCCCGGTCCGTCGACCCAACACCTGCTCGGGCGCGGCATAGCCCGGGGTGGCGAGCGACTGTCCGGTGGTGGTGAGGGTGAGGCCGTGCTCGGGGCGGGCGATACCGAAGTCGATGATCCTGGGGCCGCGCGAGGTCAGCACGATGTTCGACGGCTTGAGGTCGCGGTGCACGAGCCCGGCCCCGTGGATCTCCCGCAGCGTCGTCACCAGCGCCGCGCCCAGCGCCCTGACGGCGGGTTCGCCGAGGGCCCCGTAGCGCTCGACGGCCTGGTCGAGCGTGGGCCCCACCAGGAACTCCGTGGCGATCCACGGCCGTCCGCCCTCGGTCTGCGCCGCCAGCACCCGCGCCACCCCGCCGCTGCGCACGGCCTGCGCCGCGTACGCCTCGCGCAGGAAGCGCCGGGCCATCTCCGGATCGTGCGCCAGCTCGGGCCGCAGCACCTTGACGGCCGCGGTCCGGCCCGCCGCGTCCCGCCCGAGGTACACCTGGCCCATTCCTCCGGCCCCGAGCACGCCGGTGAGGCGGTACGGGCCGAGGCGGAGGGGATCGCCGGTGCCGAGGGGGTTCATGGGGCTCCTGAACGGGGGCGGGGATGGTCGATGAGCGGGATTCCGGCCGCTACTCGTCGAGCGGAAGGGCGCATACGGCGGGGCCGCGCACGACGATGAGCCGTTTGGCCTTGGGAAGGGCCATGATCACCGGGATGAGACTGCCCTTGTCACCGAAGGGGCTCTGGAAGGTCCAGGCGACCCGGCGCGTCCGCAGGTCGATCGCCGCGATCCACTGGGCGTCGTTCTCCGGCGAGGCGTAGAAGTACCCGCCGTTCACGGTGGAGGTGGCGGAGAAGGAGAGGGGCGTCGCGGTGGACTTGTCCTCCTCCCACAGCAGATGGCCGTTCCGCGCGTCCAGGGCGATGAGGCGGTTGTCGCGCTCCGTCGTATAGACGACATCGTCCTTGAAGACCGGCGGGCCGTAATGCTGGGCCTGCGGGTCGTAGTGGTCGCCGAACTTCCGGCCCTTGCCGAAGCTCCACGTGGTCCTGCCGTCGGAGAGCCGCAGCGCGAGGAGTTCCCGGCTGCCGAGGAACAGGTGGTCCGAGGCGACGGTATGGGTCGTCCCCAGCTCCGAGTGTTTCTGGGGGACCCGCACCGACCAGCGGGTCGCTCCGGTGCGGGCGTCGATCAGGGAGACCGACTCCCCCTGCGTACGGACGTACGACGCCCCCACGGGGGTCGCGACCAGATCGAGGTAGGTGTCGGCCGGGGTGGGCATCGGGCGCCGCCATCTCTGCTCGCCGGTGCGGGAGTCGATGGCGATCCGTACCCAGCCCTTCCGGGTCTCCCCTTCCAGGACCAGGGAGCGGCCGACCACGACCACCAGGCGCGTCTGCAGCGGGTCGAGATCGTCCAACTCGGCGAGCGGCGCCCGGAAGCTGCCCGTGGCGGGGTCGACGGGGGCCAGACGGAGCTGGCTGAGGCCACCGTCCAGCGCGAACAGCCGCTCGCCGTCCGACAGTACGGTCTTCGCGCCCCCGATCAGCTGACTCTCCGCGCGCCGCTTGCCGGTCCGCGCGTCGATGTGGAGCAGCGCGCTGTCCGAGGCCAGGGCCAGGTCGTCCCCGACCGGGATCGCGACGGCGTCGCCGCTCACCTCCCCCGCCGTGGCTTTCCACACCATGCGCGGCGCTCCTCCCGGAGTGCTCCGGGACTGCTTCTTCTTCGGCGCGGTGCCCGCCGTATCGTCCTCGCGGGCGAGCAGGCCCCAAGCGCCGGCCGCGCCGCCCGCGGCGAGCACGCCGCCGCCGATGGTGAGGAGTCTGCGACGGGTGACGCGGGGTCGCCTGGACGCGGACGTCAGGGTCGTGAACTCCTCCTCATCCGGTACGGGCAGCCGGGAGGGCTGGATCTCCCATACGGCCGCACTGCGCTGGGCGATGTCCGCGAGCACGGCGTCCGGAAGGTGGTCCGTGATGCCGCCGGTTCCGTCGGGGGCTCCATCCTGGAGGAGCGCACCGAGTTCCGCCGTGCCCGGGCGCCGCGCCGGGACCTTGGCGAGGCACCGCTCCAGTACCGGACGCAGCCCGTCCGGCACGCCGCTCAGGTCCGGCTCCGCGTACCGCACCCGGTAGAGCAGATCCGCGGGCTGTCCGCTGCCGAAGGGCGGGCGGCCGGTCGCCGCGAAGACCAGCACCCCGGCGAGGGCGAAGACATCGCCCGCCGGGGTGTGTTCGCCGCCGACCGCCTGCTCGGGTGACATATAGGCGGGCGTTCCGGCCGTCGCGCCCGTACGGGTCAGCCGGTCGTCGCCCGCCGCCCGGGCGATACCGAAGTCGATGACCTTGGGACCGCGGGCGGTCAGCAGGATGTTGGACGGCTTCAGGTCACGGTGTACGACATCGGACCGGTGCAGCTGGGCGAGCGCGTCGCACAGGGCGGCGCCGAGCGCCCGTACGGCCGGTTCGGGCAGTGCGCCGCAGAGGGCGACCGCGTCGTCGAGCGGCGGGCCGAGGACGTATTCGGTGGCGAGCCAGGGCGTCGGGGCGAGCGGATCGGCGTCGACGACCTGGGCGCCGTACTGTCCGCCGATGACGCGGGCCGCGTCGATCTCCAGCCGGAAGCGGGTGCGGAACTCGGTCTGCGCGGCGAACTGCCGGTGCATGGTCTTCAGCGCGACCGTGCGCCCGCCGGGCGAGCGGCCGAGATACACGGTGCCCATGCCGCCGCTGCCGAGGCGGGCGACGAGGGCGTACGCGCCGAGCTGCCGCGGGTCGTCGTGGGTGAGGGGTTGGGCCATGGGCGAATCAGTCCACCGGCAGTGCGTAGAGGGAACGTCCGTTCATGACCAGGACCATGCCGGGCACACTGCCCGCGAAGCCGTCGAAGCCACCAGCACCCTGGCCGCTGCCGACGGGGGCGAAGCGCCAGCGCCTCGATCCGTCGGCAGCGTTCAGCGCCTCGATCTCGGAGGCGTTGGCCTGGAGCACGGTCCGTCCCGCGTCGCTGATCACGTTATAGCTGTAGGGCATCCCGACTCCCGGCTCGAAGGCGGCTTCGCGCCGCCACCGTGGATGACCGGTGCGGGTGTCGACGGCGTAGGTGACGCTGTGTTCGTCGGTGACGCACAGCATGCGGCCCCGGACGGCGGGCTCGGTGTACAGGTATCCCTTGGCCGTGAACCGCCAGCGCTGTGTGCCGCTGGTGAGGTCGTGGGCGTGCGCGGTTCTGCCGTCACAGGCGATCAACAGGCCTCCGGAGACGATATCCCGGTAGGCCTGTGAAGTGGAGGGCACAACGCCCTTGTAGGCGCGCGTCCACAGTTTCCGGCCGTCGCGCTGCCGGAGTGCCACGTACGACCAGGTCTTGGTCCAGGGCAGGCCGTCGGACGACGCGCCGTTGTTCTCGATGATGAGGGCCCCGTCGCGCAGCACCCCGGGGCGTTGGTCCTCACCGCCCGAGCCCGCGTCAGGAAGCGGGGTGCGCCACAGTTCCTCACGCTTCCTGGCGTCGTAAGCGATCACCATCGGCTTCTCGCGGTCCGCGTCCCCTCCCCCGGCCTCCGTCGCCATGAACCAGATGGTGTTGCCGCGGGTAGCCAAGGGGCCCTGGAACGCGGGGCGTTTAGTCCCGTCGTAGGCGCGCTCGGTCCACACGACTCTTCCCGTGCGCATCGAGATGGCCGCGAACTCGGGCTCGAACGAGGATTGACTTGCCTTCAGGAAGAGCCCTCCGCCGAGCGGCCTGAGCGCCTGCGCGGACCACATGTTCTCGCGGGTCCAGAGCTTCTTGCCGTCGCGCAGCCGCACCGCCGTTATCGTGGCCGCGCTCGCGTTGGCGAACAGCATGTATCGCCCGCCCAAGATCACGGGCGGACTCTGCTCCTCGACGTCGATGTCGATATCGCGCCGCCACAGCGGAGCGGGGGCGGTCCCGCGCACGGACAGCGGTGCCGGTCGGCCGGGCCCATCGTCCGCCGCCGCGCGGAACGTGGCCACCGCGCCTGTTCCCACGACGAGTCCGGCCACCCCGGCCAGGCCTCCGATGGTCAGCGAACGCCGGGACGGTCCGTTTTCGTGGTCACGGCCGACGGGCTCCGCCGCGTCCGGCACCGCTTCCACCGGGTAGCGGTCGGCCTGTTCGGCGAGGGCATGCGCGATGGGCCGCGGCAGGCCACCGCCCGTGCCCGCGGGGGTCGTACGGAGCGCCTGGATCAGCCCGGCGGGCCGGGGCCGGTGCGCGGGGTCCGCGGAGAGGCAGGCGGTGACCACCGTACGAAGCCCGTCCGGCAGTGCGTCGGGAACGCCCGGTGTCCGGCCCGTCGCGGCGCAGGCCAGCACCGCGCCGAGCGCGTAGACGTCGCCGTGAGGCCGCGGCCGTTCGCCCGCGCGCTGCTCGGGCGGCAGGGCGGCGGGGTCCACGCCCCGCAGTCCCGCACGCCCGACCCGGTCCAGGGCCGCGGCGCGGACCAGCCCGTAGCCGGTCAGCCGGGGGCCGTCGGCGGTGAGCAGCACCGCGCCGGGCGATATCCCGGCGAACACCAGGCCGTTGGCGTGCGCGCCCGCCAGCGTCTCCGCGAGGGCCGCGCCCAGCGCGCGGACGACCGGCTCCGGGAGCGGGCCACCGTGTGCGGCCAGCGCGGCGGGCAGGGTCAGGGCGGGGAAGCAGTCGTGGGCCACCCAGGGAAGCCGGGCGTCGGCCGGAGCGATATCGGCGACGGGCGGCGCCCAGCGCCCGGTCAGACGGCGCGAGTTCTCGGCCTCCGCGCGGAATCGCACCCGATAGGCCGGGTCGTCGGCCAGCGCCGGGTGCGGCAGCGTCAGCACGACGGTGCGACCCGAGCGGTCGTCGCGCGCGAGGCAGCGGCGCGCGTCCTCGGGCGCCCCGCGCCCGTCCCATGGGGCGAGGACGCGGTACGGGCCGATCCGCGGCGTGCCGTCGTCGTCGGTCGCACCACCCCAGCCGTCCACGTGCGGCGGTTCCATAGGTCCTTCCCTAGTCCAGCGGCAGCGCGTACACGCTCTTGCGGCCGATCACGACGACCCGGTCATCCGTGACCGCCACCTTGCGGCGCGCCGATTCCGTGCCCTTGCCCGCGTCGCCGCCGGTATCGGCGAAGCGCCACAGCAACGCGCCGTCCTCGGCGTCGAACGCGTCCACTTCCACGTCCCCGGCCGTCAACACCCGGTGCCCCGCCGGGCTGACGACAGTGTCAGGAGTGCCCGGCGCCGACACATCCTTCATCACGAATCCGTAGCCGCGCTGCCAGCGGATCCGACCGGTGGCCGCGTCGATCGCGTGGAGGGCGTAGCCGCCGTCCGCGGCGTACGCGGTCTTTTCGTGCACACGGGGCAGACCAAAGTCGGCGCGCCGGCCTTCACGGTGCTTCCCGAGGGCCTCGACGGACCACAGCCTTTTGCCGCCCCGGGCCGCGTCGAATCCCCGCAGAGTGCTGTCGACAGCGGCTATCAGCGTGCGGTCGGCGTCGGTGGTGACCATCCCTTCTGCGCTCACGCCCGGATAAACCCGCTGCCAGAGTTTCTTTCCGGCATCCCGGCTGAAGGCCACGGCCTCCTTGGTCTTCGCCCCCTGGCCGCCCCGATTCATCACCACGAGCGCGCCCTTGAGGAGCGACCCGTCAGTGAAACCGTCCGGCAGGGGGCCGCGCCACATCTCATCGCGCCGACCGACGTCGTAGGCGACTACGACGCGGCCGATCCCCTCCCGCGTCCCGGCCGTGAACCACACCGTGGACCCGTCGACCGCGAGCAGCGTCCCGAAGGATGTGGACGCGCCCAGCCGGAACTCCTTGGACCGCCACTGGATACGACCGGTGCGCGGGTCCAACGCCGCAATGCCGTCTCCCGGCACGAACAGCGCGTCCTCGCCGCCCGCCCAGGGCTGCGCCTTCGACCGGAGCCCGTCCTGCGTCCAGAGCCGTTTACCGGTCCGCAGATCGATTCCCGCGACGAACCGCTCCCCGGTGATGACCGCGACCGCGTCACGCCAGATGAGCGGCGCGTACGCCGGGGGCGCGCCCTCGATGCCGTAACGCCACACGGGCGTGGGCGGCGCACCCTCCACACGTCGCCGCGAAGGGCGGGCAGCGGCGAGGCGCTGGGCCGGGGTCGGCGGCGCGGGCGGGTCCGGCTCCGTCGCCACCCAAGTGACGCCGCCGCCCAGCGCCAGCCCCGCCGCGCCCCCGGCGGCGCCCACGAGGAGAGCGCGCCGGGAGGGGCGGGTGGCCTTCTGGGCGGCAGTCGTCCCGCCGGGGCCCGGGGTCGCTTGCGCGGTCTCGTCCTGCGTGGCGGTGTCGGTGGTGGCATCGGGCACCGTGGCGGCCTCGGGCACCGCATCGATCTCCGCCGCCAGTACCGCCGACGACTGCTCGGACAGCGCGATGATCAACCCTCCGGGCAGCCAGCCCGGGCCCAGCAGACCCGCGGCCCGGCTGATCCCGGCGTCCATGGCGGTCGAACCCGGCCCGCCGCCATGCGTCGCGGACGGACCGCCGGAGGCGCCGTCGACGGCCGTGGGCATCGCCCCCGCGGGCGCCCGCGCGGTCGCGGCGGGCCTTGGGGCGCGCACGCCGCGCATGAGCTCGTCCAGCAGCGCCCCCGCCGTCGGCCGGTCCGCCGGATCCGGAGCGAGGCACGACCGGAGTGTGTCCCGCAACTCCCGCGGCAGCGCGTCCGCTTCGGGTCGCGGTTCCCCCGTCGCGGCGTACGCCAGCACCGAGCCCAGCGCGAAGACGTCCCCCAGCGGGCGGGGCCGACCGCCCGCGAGCTGTTCCGGGGGCAGGGCGTCGGCGTCCAGCCCCGGCAGCCCGGCCCGTGCCGTACCGTCCGGCCCGGCGGCGCGCACGGCGCCGAACCCGGCCAGCCGGGGGCCGTCGCCCGCCAGGTACACCGTGCCCGGCGCGACCCCGGCGTGCGTGAACCCCGCCCCGTGCACCTGGTCCAGCGCCTCGGCCAGCGCCGCACCGACCGCGCGTACGGTGCGCGGCGGCAGCGGCCCTCCGTAGACCTCCAGCGCGGCGGGCAGGGGGAGCATCGGAAGATACGGGGACGCGCTCCACGGCGGCTCCGTGCCGTCACCGGCGCGCGTACCGTCGCCCGAGCGCACACCAGCGCCCGGGCGCGCACCGTCGCCCGCGACCTCCGCTACGGGCACGATCCAGCGGCACCGCGAGGCACCGGCCAGCAGCAGCGCGCTCTCCGCCTCCGCCCGGAACCGCTCCCGGTACCCGGCGTCGTCCGCCGACGCCACCGGCGGCGCGCTGAGGAGGACCGTACGATCGCCACCGCCGTTGCGCGCGACGAAGCACCGCGCCACCGCCGCGACGTCCCCCGCCCCCGGATCCAGCCGCGCGATGAGGTGATAGGGCCCGATCCGCCGCGGGTCGTCCCGGCTCAGCGGCTCCACGAGCGCCTCCCGCCGCCGACGGGAAGGTGCAGCACATCAGCCACCGCTCAGACTCCGCTGTCCGCGCCTGCGCGTGTACCTGCGGCTGCGGCTGTGCGTGCGCCGACATCGCTCGTGGCGAACGTACTCACGTGCAAGGCCCCCTCGTTGTACCGCTTCTCCTGCTCGTGTCATGCGCGCGGCAGCCAACCCTACCCGGCGGCTCCGGGACACCTCCTTCCGGTCCTTCCGGCCCGTCCTGCCGGTGTTCGATTGCCGCCGTGCACACCAGTGCAAGAGACTGTCCGCCAAGGGCTGTGATTGCGGGATTGTTCCCGCGGTAATGCGAAGGGGTTCTCCACCGATGGCTGACGCCAAAGAGAAGGCCGAGCTGTACGCCCTCGACATCTCCGGTGTCGAGTGGCTCAGTGCGCCGGGCAGCACCACGGAAGAACGCGTGGAGATCGCCTATCTGCCGAACGGGGCCGTGGCCATGCGCAACTCGGCCGACCCCGAGACGGTGCTGCGCTACACGGAGGCCGAGTGGCGCGCCTTTGTGCTCGGCGCGCGGGACGGGGAATTCGACGTGAGCTGAGCACGGTTCCCGCGATGCGCGCCGAGGGGGCGTACACCGGCTGGTGTACGCCCCCTCGGCGCGTCCAGCGGCTTTCCCCGCCGAGGCCCCAGGGGGCCGTCCCAGCGGTGACGGGGCGTAGCGGTAGGCTCACGGGGTTCGGGGGACGGCGTCACCGCGGCACCGGCGTGACGTGTACCGGATCTCGCTCTGTGCAGGGACGCTGAAAAAAAGGGGGACTGACCGCCCGGTGAGCCAGATTGTCGTCAAGCGTCCTCCCCGGGCGCTGCCGCCCGATGTGCCCACGGACGAACTCCAGCTCACCGCGCCCCCGGAGCTGTCGCGAGCGGAGCAAGGCGGCCTGCTGACGCAGCTTCTGCCGCTGCTCGGCATGGGCGGTTCGGTGGTCTACTTCTTCAACTCGGGCGCGGGGCCCTTCATGCGCGTCATGGGCTGGATGATGCTGGTGTCGGCCCTCGCCACCGTCGCCGCCCAGATCGTGCGCTTCCGGCGCGGCACGGAGGGCCGGACGGCGGGGGCGCGCCGGGACTACCTGACGTACCTCGCGCACACCCGGCGCGGTGTGCGCCGTACCGCCCGTACCCAGCTCGACGTGCTGCTGTATCTGCACCCGGCGCCGGACCAGCTCTGGGCGATGGTCGCCGACGGCGCCAGGGTGTGGGAACGCAGGCTGGGCGACGAGGACTTCGGCCAGATCCGGGTCGGCGTCGGCCCGCAGCAGCTGTCGACCCCGCTGGTGGCCCCGACCACGGCCCCCGTCGACGAGCTGGAGCCGCTGGCGGCGGGCGCGATGCAGAGGTTCCTGATGCTGCACGGAGCGGTGGACGGACTGCCGGTGGCGGTGTCGCTGCGCCGCTTCTACCACCTCACGGTGGCCGGGGACGCGGACACCGCGCAGGGCACGGCGCGCGCCCTGGTGGGCCAGCTCGTCACCTTCCACTCGCCGGAGGACCTGGCCGTGGCCGTCCTGGCGGGCGGCCCGGACGCCGTCGCGCGCTGGGACTGGACGAAGTGGCTGCCGCACACCCAGGTGCCCGGCGCCCTGGACGGGGCGGGCACGCGGCGGCTGTTCTGCCGGGACGCGGACGAACTGGAGGCGCTGCTGTCCGCGGACGGTCCGGGAGGCCCGCTCGCCGGGCGCCCCCGGTTCAATCCCGACGGCCCGCCGGTCCTCGACGCGCGCCATGTGGTCGTCATCCTGGACGGCGGCACGGTCGCGGCCGACGCGCTGCTGGCTCACGCGGAGGGCATACAGGGCGTCACCGTCATCGAGGTGGTGCCGGGCGAGCTGGACGAGCCGCGCGGCAGCCTGTCGGTCGACGTACGCCCCGGTCGGCTCGTCCTCCGGTCGGCCGCCGGGCTGGTCTACGAAGGCGAGCCGGACACGCTCCCGCTGGTGGCGGCGGAGGCGCTGGCCCGCCAGCTCGCGCCGCTGCGCGTGGGCGCCGGCGGCGACCAGGACGAACCGCTGCTGGCCGAGCTGGACTTCACCGACCTCCTGGACCTCGGCGATGCGGCCTCCGTGGACGCCACCCGGGCCTGGCGCCCCCGTACGACGGCCGAGCGGCTGCGGGTCCCCATCGGGGTCGGCGAGGACGGCGAGCCGGTGATGCTCGACCTCAAGGAGGCCGCGCAGGGCGGCATGGGACCGCACGGGCTGTGCGTGGGCGCCACCGGTTCGGGCAAGTCGGAGCTGCTGCGCACACTGGTCCTGGCCCTCGCGGTCACCCACTCCTCCGAACACCTCAACCTCGTCCTGGCGGACTTCAAGGGCGGCGCGACCTTCACCGGCATGGCGGAGCTGCCGCACGTCTCCGCGGTCATCACCAACCTCGCGGACGACCTGACGCTCGTGGACCGCATGGAGGACTCCATCCGCGGCGAGCTACAGCGCCGCCAGGAGCTGCTGCGCGGTGCGGGCAACTACGCCAACGTCCACGACTACGAGCGCGCGCGGGCCGCGGGCGCCCCGCTGGAGCCGCTGCCCACCCTCCTTCTGATCATCGACGAGTTCAGCGAGCTGCTCAGCGCCAAGCCGGACTTCATCGAGATGTTCATCCAGATCGGGCGCATCGGCCGCTCGCTCGGGGTCCATCTGCTGCTGTCCTCCCAGCGCCTGGAGGAGGGCAGGCTGCGCGGCCTGGACACCTACCTGTCGTACCGCATCGGCCTGCGCACCTTCTCCGCCACGGAGTCGCGGGCCGCGCTGGGCGTTGCGGACGCCTACCACCTGCCCACGCTGCCCGGCTCCGGCTACCTGAAGTTCGGTACGGACGAGATGGTGCGCTTCAAGGCGGCGTACGTCTCGGGCGCGTACCGCACCTACGATCCGGCGGTGGACGGCGGCGACGGCGGGCCCCCGCTCGACCGGCGGCCCGCGCTGTTCACGGCGAAGCCGGTCCCGGCCTCGTACACCTCCCCCGCCCCCTCCGGGGGCACGGCCCGGCCGGACGACGCCCGGTCGCACGACGCCTTGTCCGACACGGTGCTGGACGTCATCGTCCGGCGGCTGGAGGGGCAGGGCCCGGCGGCGCACGAGGTGTGGCAGCCGCCCCTCGACGTGTCCCCCGCGCTCGACGAGCTGCTTCCCCCGCTGGCCATCTCCCCGGCCCGCGGTCTGCACGCGCCGGACTATGCCCGTCCCGGCGACCTGATCGCCCCGGTCGGGCTGGTCGACAAGCCCTTCGAACAGCGGCGCGAGGTCCTCTACCGCGACTTCTCCGACGCGGCGGGCCACCTGCTGGTGGTGGGCGGTCCCCAGTCCGGCAAGTCCACCCTGCTGCGGTCGCTCATCGCGTCCTTCGCCCTCACCCACACCCCGCGCGAGGCCCAGTTCTACGGCCTGGACTTCGGCGGCGGCGGACTGTCCGCGATCGCGGGCCTGCCGCACGTGGGCACGGTCGCCTCACGCCTGGACCCGGAACGGGTGCGCCGTACGGTCGCCGAGGTCATCGGCGTACTCACCGACCGCGAGGAGCTGTTCCGCACGCGGGGCATCGACTCGATCGCCACGTACCGGAAGCAGCGGGCGGTGGGCGAGCTTCCCGACGAGTCCTGGGGCGACGTCTTCCTGGTCATCGACGGCTGGGGCGCCTTCAAGCAGGAGCACGAGACGCTGGAGGGCCCGGTCATGGACCTCGCGACCCGCGGGCTCGGCTACGGCGTCCATCTGATCCTGACCGCCTCCCGCTCCATGGAGGTGCGAGCGGCGCTCAAGGACCAGTTCCTGAACCGCCTTGAGCTGCGCCTGGGCGACCCCCTGGACTCCGACTTCAACCGCAGGACGGCCGCCAACGTGCCGGTCGGCGTCCCCGGCCGCGGCCAGACCGCCGAAGGCCTCCACTTCCTGGCGGCGCAGCCGCGGCTGGCCGCCACCGCGGAGACCGACCCGACTGCCGCCGGAACCGACCCGACTGCCGCCGGGGCATCGGCTCCCGTCGGGGAATCGGCCGCTGCCGGGGAAGCGCCCTCCGCCGGAGGAGCGACATCCACCGGGGCAGCGGCCACCACCGGGGCAGCGGCCACTGCCGTTGCGGCGGCCGCCGCCGGGGCAGCGGCCGCCGCAACGTCCGCCCTGGTCCGCGCGGTCAGCACCCACTGGCCCGGTCCCGCCGCCCCGGAGGTCCGCGTCCTCCCCCGCGAACTCCCCGCCGACCAGCTCCCGAAGCCCCTCGACCACCCCCACCTCGGTCTGCCGATCGGCGTCGACGAGGACAGCCTCGCCCCGGTCTTCCTCGACTTCGACACCGCCCCCTTCTTCCTGATCTTCGGCGAAAGCGAGTCGGGCAAGACCTCCCTGCTACGTCTCCTGGCCCGGCAGATCTGCGAGCGGTACGCCCCCGACGAGGCGAGGATCGTCGTCGGCGACTACCGCCGCACCCTCCTGGAGGCCGTCCCGGAATCCCACCTCCTGGAGTACGCCCCGGCCGCGCCCGCCCTCGAGATGCACATGGACGCCCTGAGCGCCCTGATGGAACACCGGGCCCCTGGTCCCGACGTCACCCCGCGGCAGCTCCGTGCCCGCGACTGGTGGAGCGGGCCGCGGTTCTTCGTCATCGTCGACGACTACGAGCTGGTCGCCACGAGCGCCGGAAACCCCCTGGACCACCTGCTGAACGCCCTCCCCTTCGCCCGCGACGTCGGCGTCCACCTCATCATCGCCCGCAGCACGGCCGGCGCCTCGCGCACCTCGTACGAGCCCTTCCTCCAGCGCGTCAAGGAACTGGGCGCCCAAGGCGTCATCCTCTCGGGCGACCCAGGTGAAGGCGACCTCCTCGGAGGCATCCGCCCCCGCCGGCTCCCCCCGGGCCGCGCCACCCTGATCACCCGCAAGGGCGGCACGCCTCTCGTCCAACTCGGCTGGCTGCCCGCGCGGTTGGAGACCGAATAGTTCCTGAATCGACCGTGCGCCGCCGGTACGGAACGCGCTACTTTTACGGCCATTGACGCCTGTCATCACCCGGAAGTTGACGCGCCACCAGGGGGGACCGTGTCGTTCGACGAGCAGTGGGCAGCGCTCCGCACACAAGCGGCCGAGCGCCAGGCGACCCGCATGCAGATCAACACCTTCCACGACGGCGGCGCCGCTTCCCCCAAGGAGAAGCTCAAGGTCACCTCGAAGGTGCTCCGCGACATGGCCGACAAGGCCGATGGCACGCGCAGGAGCTTCGCGAAGGCCGACAACCAGGCCATGAAGGAGACCGGCCAGGTCAAGAGCAGCCTCAAGGGGTTCGACTGCGCCGCGGCCTTCGACACGTTCGAGGATCGCTGGCGGGCCCAGATGCGCCATGTCCAAGGTCTGCTCGAACACGGCGTCGCCGGCGCCCTGCGAAACGCCGCAGCGGACTTCCAGCTCGGCGACAAGGACACGGCCGACGCGTTCCAAGACCACGACGGGAATAAGCGCGTCGCCAGATAGCACCTTCCGAGGCACTACCCCACATCGACATAAGGGCATGGAGCGTACGACGGGCAATGGTCTCCTACCACGACCTCCTCACGGTGAACTTACAGCCGCTCTCCGATGCCGTCGACAAGTGGCGCGGTTTGCCGGAGCACTTCCTCCAGGTCAGCACCACCTTCTCCAAGCAGGTCGGATCCCCCATCGCCAACTCCGACTGGGAGGGCAAGGCGGCAGAGGCAGCCGCCGACAAGATCAAGGCGGTCGCGAAGCAGATGGAACAGGCCGCCCTCGAGGCCAGGGATGTGCACGGCCTTCTCAGCGACGCCCACACCAGCTTCAAGAGCGCCCAGAAGAAACTCAAGGACTACCGGGACGACATCGAAGCGGACACGAATCTCGCGATCGACGAGCAGGGCCTGGTGTCCTACAAGCCCACGAACCTCGACGACCTCTCCGTACAGGCGCAGGGCCTGCAAGCCAAGAGATACTCCGAAACGGTATACGGCTACAACGAACAGATCATGCAGGTGATCTCGGACGCCACCACGGCCGACGAGATCCTCCAATGGGCCCTCGCCCAGGATTTCAACGGTCGGGGCAAGGGGTTCACGGGCGACGGCTTCAACAGCCTCAAGGGCGCCAAGCGGGGCCGCGAGCAGGCATTCCGGGACCTCAAGACCGTCACCGAACTGGCACAGTCAAAAGCGAACCTGTCCACGACCCAGCTCCAGCAGGTCAACTCGATCCTCGCGCGCCACGAAGGGGACCCCCTCTTCTCGGAGAAGTTCGCCACCCAACTCGGCGCGAAGGGCACACTGCGGTTCTGGGAACACGCCGCCGATGAAACCCAGAGGGGCGGCGACCGAACGAAGGCGCTGGAGAAGTTACAAAGGTCCCTGGGCTTCACCCTGGCCACGGCTTCCCACTCCCACAGCAGAGCGATCGAGCAGTGGAAGCGAGACGTCATCAGGCTCGGCCCCCAGCGCCTCGACAACACCCACTCCGACGGCGGCCCGTTCGGCAAGGGCCCGTACGGCTTTCAGGTCATGAGCAGCCTGCTGCGGTATGGAGAGTACGACAAGAACTTCCTGCTGGACTACGGCAAGGGCTACAAGGACCCGCGCAGCCACGAGAAGGACGGCCGCACGGGAGGCTTGATCGAGTTCGACCGCAAGCACAAGGACGACCTCAAGGGCCTGTGGAGCCCCAGGGGGTATGCGGCCTACCTCAATTTCGGCAAGGGAAGCGACCAGGGCATGGATCCCATGGCGGGGTACATGGAGGCGCTGGGGCGCAATCCGGAGGCGGCGCAGGCGCTGTTCCACCAGAAAGACTATGTAAGAAACCCGTTGGCGACCCCGGACCCCGATCTCGCATATCTCCTGAGAGACCGGAATTGGCCCAATGGGAATCCCCTCGCCGCCAACGATCGAGGTTACGCCTACGACGAACTGGGCCACGCTCTGGAGGCAGCCACCCTCGGCCATCCGTACGACCAGCCCGAACTGGGACTGCACAGGACGCCGGAAAGCGCCAACGTGATGACCCAGACAGTTGTCATGGTCGCCGAGAATTCCGGACTGGTTGCGGATAAGCCGGGGCTCAGCGACAGCTTGGCCAGAATGGGCGCAGGGTATATCGATAACCTGAACTCGGCCACCACGAACTTCGGTGACAAATATTCTGGCCAAGGAATCCGAGATGCAGCCTTCGGCAGCATCGGAGACAGTGGCATCTTGGTCACGCACGAGAGAGCAAAGGACTTCCTCTCCGCAGTCGGCCGCGATGATGACAGCTACAAGATCCTCTCCACGGCACAGCAAGAATTCACCATCAGCGCCGTCAAGGCCCACCCCCGAGCCGACGATTCCCTCATCACCATCTTCGGAGCCGGCGCCGAAACTCAGGGAATTCTCGATGAGGCTCGCGCTGACGCCATCACGTCAAATGCCGAGGACAGCAAAACCGGGCAGGCCAGAAAGCTTTCCGAGGCGGCGGAATGGAAGAAGTATGACGTGACCCAAGGAATCAGCGGTGCCACAAGCCTCATCACCATGCCGCTCGAAGCAGCAAGATACGCCCCCTTCGTCACGCCGTTCATCGAAGCAGGGACAGGAGCTATCGAGACACACCTGGGCATTCAAATCGACAGAGAGATGGAGCGCCGCCAAGAAGAGTACGACATGAAAGTCGACAGAGACGCAAGCGATCTCAAGAAGGAGTTCATCGAGAAGAGCCAACGCAGGTCAGCGGTGACATTCGATGCATATGTGGCCGTCAACCCCGGCGCCGATAATTCTCCTTGGTATGCCAGAGCCGACGAGGCCATCAAGAACGGATACGATCGCGGCGTCGGCAACAGCAGCCTCACCGACAGTGGAAAATAGTAGAAACCCAAGAGGGACTATGCGCCTGCCATATTCACTGGTGAGATTTTTCCGGTCCACCAGTTCACTCACCTGCCTACTCGCCTTCACCGTCACCGCCTGCGGTGGAGGTAGTGGTGATTCGAAGCGAAAGGACGAGGACGAGACCACAAACCCTTACCTTGCTCGTCTCAGTGAGAGGACCTGCCTTGGTGTTTTCGACAAAGAAGCCGTAGCCGAAGCAGATCGAGATCACAACCTGACCCAGGTGGTTGCCCCCCGAGACGGGGAGGATTTCTCCATCAAGATTAGCCTGAGCATGAACAAGAAGATGACGACTCTCGAACCAGAAGCAGGTTCACCGTGTGGCATCCTCGACAAGTCAGGCAAGAAGAAATTATTCGTCGTTACAGTGAACTGGGGGCCCAGCTCTTTCCCCTCAGTTGACAGGAAGGCCGGAAAAACTACTTCGTTCGACGTGCGCACTACCGGCAACGGAAAGCGCGCCGAGCTCCTGGTCGACTGCCAACGCCCCGACCTGGCCCAGAAGACCAAGGACAAGAAGATGCTCGCCTTCCAGGTGACGCTCACCGACAACGTCGGCCTCTCCAACCGCGCCGAGGTCAGCATCCTGACCAAATCCGCGCAGAGGTTCACCGATCTGGAAGGTCGCCTGTCCTGCCAGAACAAGATCACATACCCCGCCCCGGAGGAAGTCACCGTCGCGGCCCGTTGAGGCGGCCGAGGGCGCCGGCGCCACGCCCCCGGCTCACCCAACCCCGCTATGCCGCCACAGCAGTCGGCGTCAGCAGGCGAGAAACGCTGTCGACGAGAGTCTGCTCCCCCACGCTCCGCGCCGTGATACCCGAAGGAGCGTGCGGCGCGTCGACGTTCACCGTCCACAGCTCCTCCGCGGTGGCGTACGTCATGAGCAGGGGTCCAGGGGTGTCGGCCAGCAGCACCAATTGGCCGACCACAAGGGCGTTGTCGATGACGTCCTTCATCGGGGGAGCCATCGAGTCCCGTTCGAGAGCCTCGGGATCCAGCTCCTGGGTGGGTCCGTCGTGTCCGGCGGTCTCGTGCGGGTCGACCAGTCGGCGGATGGATTCCGCCGCCTCAGGCACCGTGGCCACCAGAGTGAACGCATGCATACCGCCGCCGGTGACGTCCTCGATCAGGAGCACGTCGGCGCCGTGGACGAAGACATAGGCATACGAGGTGTCCTCGGACGTGGTCCGCTCCACTGCCAGGACGCGCTCCGCAGTCCTGCGCAGAGTCAGCGCCAACTCCAGGTCCGGGGAGAAACGCATGTCCATCTCGACGTCGGCGGACCGGTTCTCCTGCCGCAGGGCCGCGTCGAGTTCAGCGATGTTGGCGATCTCCACCAGGTCCCTCGACACCAGCGACCGCAGCGCGGTCGCGAGCACCCAGTCCCGCTCCTGCGCGGGCATCCCCTCCAGATGGGGAGCGGCAACGATCGCGCTTCCGCCCTCCGTCGCCGGACTTAGCACGGCGAGCTCTTCGTCGGTCAACCGGAGCAGCGGCCGCGATCCCTCTTCGGCAAGGGCCTTGCCGAGATCCCGGCGTATCTCCTCGAGCGTTGCGCCGCCTTCGTGGGACTGTGGCACGGGAAAGACCTCTTTCTTGCTCACCAGAACTTCAGTTTCTTGACCGAGTCGACTGTGCCGTTCACGGCGTGTTCCGCGGTCTTCACCGCGTGCGAGGGGTGGAGGGCAGCGTTGACCGTCGTGTCCACCGTGCTGTCCACCGCGCTCCCCACGGCATCTGACGTGGCGTTCCACGCGGTTTTGGCGCCTGCGGCGATGTCGTCGCCCCACTTGTCGTAGATATAACTGCCCGCGAAATACGCGCCTGTGGCACCCACCACTGCCCAGCCAGCGACCGGGATACTGGCAGCAACAGCCTCCGAAGCGAGGAGACCGCCGCTCAAAGCGGTTTCTGACAGCACCGCTCCCCCGCCCAACGCCTGTGCGCCCCCGGCAATTCGGTCTGCCACACCACGGCCTCCGCCATGGTCTGGACTTATCGCTTGTTTGAGTCCGCCGACGACGGCCAAGGGCATCATGGCCTTGCTGATCTTCCCCATGGCCTCAGCCGCACCGACCCCGCGGGCGGCGAGACCCGCAAGCCTTCCTTCACCGGCCGCAGCATCTGAGAGCCAGGCCGGGCCCTTCCCCATCTTCTTCAGCCACTCCTCGGCAGCTTGGCCGCCCTTCGTCCACTGTTGCCAAAGGGCCATGGTGGCGCTGATGGACCCCCGGATCTTGGAGATCTTCTTGACTTTGTTATAACTCTCTTTAAATTCCTTGTACTTCTTATACTGCTCGCTATTCTGGATCTTTTCCAAGAAATTCAGCTCCGTTGTTGCAGCCCTCTGCCCGGCCTGGTCCTCGTCATATGTTCCCTTGACCGCACTCTGGGCCCTGTCGTGCGCCGTGTCACGCTGGCGGCGAGCCTCGGCCAGGATCTCTCGAGCCGTTTCCATGTACGCAGCGCCCGGGTCGTGGAATGCGCCCGGAGCTTTAGGCGGAGCCGCGCACTCCGCGTCGTCGACGGCAGGCTTGTTGTCGTAGGCGTCAACAGCCTGGCCATGGGCTTTGACCTTGTCGTTGTGCACCCCGCGAGCCCTGTCCGAGGCACGCTTGCCCCGCGCAAAGGTATCGATCGCCTCCCGGGCCTGGCGCTGAGCCCATTCCACGGTGTGAGCGACGTCCGTCAGCGCCCCACTCGCTCGATGACACGCGTGCGCGATCTGGAACCACTTCTTCGGTTCAGTGGACACTCGCTTGCGGAAGGCTTCTGCCGTCTCCCCCTTGATCTCGTGGGAGTTCAGCTTCCGTATCCCCTCACCGACCGACTCAAGGCCCTTGGCCAGGCCTCTCAGCTGCGCGGCGTTCGACCGAAGCTTGGACGCGTCGCCATGGATCAGCTCTTTGGGCTCCTCCGTTTGGCCCAACTCCAGTTCGCCCTGGCCCCAGCTCACATCCTTCGTGTTCGTCGGCATCAGCTCCCGCTCCCCTCAGCATCGCCAGGGCCCGTATGCCGCCCGGTCCCGTTCCCGCCGGTACCGACGTAGTCCCAAAGCGATGATTGCGGTCCGGTCTGCGGGGAGGGCTGCGCGCGGTAGCCGGACGCGCCGGAGCCAGAAGGGCCACCGAAGTTCCCGAGAATGCCACTGACACCTGCCCCGCCTGGGCCCGCCGCGGCACCCACGGCGGCATTGCCGAGGCCGACCCTCAACGCGCCCGCCCGGTTCCGGTCTTCCTCCCACAGGGCACCGGCGGCCTGACTCAGCTGGGTTCCCAGCGAGTTGGCAGTCTGCTCCAGCATGTTGATGCCCAACTGCCAGAACTCACAGAAATTCGAGAAAGTATCGGAAAGTCCCTCACCACTGGCCTCAGTTGCCGACAGGCTCATGGTGCTCAGGCTGCTGTTCTGCGCGGAACCCTTGCCCTTTCCGGCTCCCTCCAGACCATGCAAAGCTGACCGCAGATTTCTGGTGATTCGCTCCTCGGCCTCCTTGGTGATCTTCAATTCACCATGGTTGCCCACCACCTGTGTCTCCTTTCCCCCGTGCCGCTACTTACGGCATTTTTCGAGCTCATATCGGAGGTACCCCGCCGCGATGGCGGCATCCGAGCACCTTCTGCTTTCATTATTTCCGGTGACCGGCAAACTTGGATGCCGAATGATCGCGCCCCAAGCTGCTACCGTGCGTGTCGCTCATCATGCACGGGCACACGAGGGGAAAAGGCCGCCACGGCAGCCTGAAGACGTTCCGAATCAAGTTTCCAGAGTCGGATCGCACGGCTGGCAAGAAAGAGATCGTGATCGATGTGCCGGGCGAGCTTCGCCGTCTGCTCAGCGCTCAACTTGCTATTCGGTCCAGGCAGAGGCGGCGCACCAGGGCGACGACGAAGGCCAACGAAGTCTGTCCAGTCGTCCGTGGGCACGAGCGAGTGAGTCTTACCAAGTGTGGCGACATCCCGCAGATACCTTCGCCATAGCACTACAGAAGTGATGTCCTGCCACGGGACGAGAGCCGTTTGCTTGGGAGTACCACCAAGAGTCACGCCATCTTGGTCGACCCGGAGCATCACGATGCGCTTCCAGCCCACTCCAAGCAGGAGTTGGAGGGGAGTGCGCGTCAGGTATGTTTCGTACACTGGAGGGTCGTACTTGGTCATGACTCCACGTTATCCAGGCCCACACCGTTCATAACGCCTCGCCCTCTCAGGCCCGCCTGCGCCGGCGAATGAGCGCATACGCCCCTCCTCCGATGACCAGGGCTGCGGCGACGCCGATTCCGGCGTAGACGAGCGTGTTGTCGCTCCCGTCGTCGCCACCCGTTGCGGAGGACGCAGGGCTCTTGCTGTCTGTGTCCGCAGCACCCGACGGGGCGTCACCCTTCGCGGGTGAGGACGGCGACGCGGAGGACGCCTTCCCGGGCTGGTACTTGGGGAACAGCGGATTCACGTCCGCCGGGCCGGGGTCGCCCTTTCCGTCGAGCAGCACCTGGGCGGGACGGATGATGCCGTAGCCGATGTACTCGCTGGGGACCTTGCCCTTGGGCTTGCTTGCCGTTTGCATCATCACGCGCAGGACCTGGTTCGCGGTCCACTTGGGGTGGGCGGACCAGATGAGGGCGGCCGATGCGGAGGAGAGGGCCGTGGCGTGGCTGGTGCCCGTCTGTTCACACCACCCATTCCCCGTCTTACAGCGCCCGGGAATGCCTTCCCCAGGAGCGGCGAGTGCCACCTGAGGGCCATGGGTGGAAAATTTCGCAACAGTGCCGCTTTTATCAACAGCGCCCACGCCGACAGCACCAGCGAGGATCGATGGATACCCTGGAATGTTTGAAGAGGCGCCGTCGTTCCCGGTGCCTGCAAATATCAAGGAGCCACTGGAATTGATCTCGTCAATGCCTGTCTTCAATCGCTTCTTGGCGCCCTTGGTCAGATAGCCCGTGATGGTCTCTGAAAGATTGATAATGCGAGCGCCTCGCTGAATGGCGTATCGAATTGCCCTGAGCAGGGCCGGCGTTCCATCACCGATGATTTCCTTGCCTGTGCGGACTCTCACAGGCAGCACCTTGACTCCCGGAGCAAGACCCTGGACGCCGTCAGCACCTCCTCTGCCCGCGATAAGGGCAGCCATTTCCGTGCCATGACCGTCCGTATCGATGTCCGCGCCTTTCGCGTCGTGGGAGTAGTCCTTCCCCTCCAGGACTTGCCCACGCAGTTCAGGGGTGGAGTCGTCAACGCCGGTATCCAGCACAGCCACTGTTACGCCTTTACCTGTGCTGTGCTGCCAGATTTGGCCAGCCTTCATGGCATCGAGGTACCACTGTCGCGAACGTATGTCCTGAGCAGCTGCCGGAGCGGCAAAAGTTCCCGTACACATGACCAGGGCAGTGAGCAAGGGCAGGCCACGTGCCCAGCGCCGACCGCTTCCACCGGACAAGACTGACATCCCTGCAGAGTCTCCTGAGATTCTTGATTTAGACGACTATTCGATGACGGGAGGCAGGGTGTCCTGGCGCCCCAACTCCCAGCCTGCCTGGTTGTCAGCAGGATTCACAGATCCACGGTCGGCCCCGCTTCGGCTCGTGCCCAGCTCTCCAGTGCGGGAAGGCGCTGGCCCCTCAGCGTGATCGGACCGTACAAGTCCGGTGCCTCCACGGGTAAAAGTTGCCCCTCTCCTGGAAAAGGTGTGAGGGTCTGCGATCGACCCTCCAGGTTCTGAGGCGACTCTGTTTCCTCTGCGTGCTTCAGTCGATGAGCCGCTTACAGCTCCGGCAGTGCCGGGGGAAGCGGTTCCCGGTCCGGGTCCCCGTAGAGGTGATCCGCCTTCATCACCGATGACCGCACCACGCTGACGTCCACCGGCAGAGCTTGGGTTCGATGTGCGTGGGCCGCTGACCTGTCCCCCCGGTTCTGAGGCAAACCGTCGCCCAACAGGCGCCGTTTCAGAGCCCGGCACACCGCCTGCCCGTGCCGCGGGGTAACCGCCCCCGCCCGGAACGCCGCGCGACATTGGAGTGTCTTCCCCAACGACCATCCCACGCGGGAGTCGGGACGACGAACCGAGGCGGCGCTGCTGGCCTCCCGCCACGTCATCGTTCACCGGCGCCCGAGAAGCGGGTGAACGGAGTACGGGTTCGCCCCCACCTCTCATTGCGGGAAGACGAGGAACGCTCCTCCCAGCCTCAGGCGATACGGTTCGCTGATTTCCTGCACTCGGCACATGCGGTACCGACGGCGTCGTGACAGGGCTTGGCTGCCGGGATGGATCTGCGGGTGCCGTCGGGCCCTCGGCCGGCGGACCGACCTCCGGCTTGGGCAGTGTGGTGGTCGAGTCGATGTGGGTACCCGTGGCCTGGCGAGGGTTCTGCTCATCTGCCACTTGCCTTGAAGGAGCTGATCCGCCCGCTTCCTGCTGCTGTGCGCGGCTCGCATCAGTGCCCGCGCTGGCAGCGGCCTCCCGAGCCTCCGAGCCATACCCCCTTTCCCGGCCCCAGATCGAATCGCCCTCGATGGGCAGCACCTTGAACTGCGGCTCCCGCTCCGCCTCCATCGTCTGCTGCGCCGCCCGGTAGGCCGAGGAGAGGCGCTCCAACTGGTGGCGGGCCTCTTCGGCCTCCTGGGTGGCGGCCTTCTGGGCGGCCGGGTCCTCGTGGGTTGCTCGGGGGTCCCGGGAGGCAGGGAGGGCGGACTTGGTTTCGGAGAGGGTCTGGCCGGCTTGGGCGACGTGTTTGCCCACGGTCGTGGTGAACTGGCCGAAGCGCATGACTTCGAGGGCGAAGTCGTGGGCCCACTCGCGGAAGGCGGAGCCGCCCTCGCCGGTCCATTCGACGCGCGAGACGTGGTGGCGCAGGTCGGAGCCGATGTCGAGGATCTTCGGGCCCGCGTCGCCCAGGGCCGTGCCGGCGGCGGTCAGTTTGTCTGCGTCGGCGCCGGCCAGCATGGCCCGTAGGTTGTCCACCGACAGGCCGTCGAACTCTCCGTTCGCCATGGTTCCCCCCTAGCTGAAGTCCGAGTCGGCGGTGCCGGACTTGCCCGTGCCGGGCTTCGGTGTGTTCTTGTCGTGGCCGGTGCCGGGCCGGTCGTCCGCGTGCGGGCCGTAGTACTCGGCGGTGCGCTTCTGGATGGCGCGGAGGCGGGCGGCCTGTTCGGCGTCGACGCTGTCGTAGCCGCGGTCCGAGATCTGGACGGCGATGCCCAGGGCTTCGAGCTGGTCGCCCAGGGTCCTGGAGAACTTCTCCAGGCGGGCGTGCAGCTTCTCGTAGGCGCCTGCCAGGTCGGCGGCCGCGGTGAATTCCGCGCCGAAGGCGGCGTGCGCGACCGTCTGGTCGCTGATCTTGCTGCGGGCCGCCGGTGATTCTTCGAGGTCCAGCAGGATCTTGTCGATCCTGCTCTTGAAGCTCGCCAGGGTCTCGGCCTCGACCTTGAGGTCCGCACGTTTGCCGCCCCGACCGCTTTCGCCGCTCCCCGTGCGCACTCGGCTCGCGCTCGCGTCGGTCGCCGAGACCTGACGCCCCTCGCTCATCGTCTTCCCCCTACGGCGTATACGGCGATCGGCACCACTCTAGTCGCGGAGCGTGCAGCTCCCAACTACGTTGTGGTGAGCATGGGTCCGGCGATTTCCGGGCATAGGGCGGCATGCTGGACGCGGTGCTCTGGATTGTTATGTCCCTGCCCAGGCGTCCCTTTGGCACCCCCGGTGCAGGGCCAGCAGGGCGGCGACCACGCGCGGGTCGAACCATTCCGCTGCCATGTGCGGCCACGGGGTGAAGCGAGTCTAAGGGTGGCGGCATGGAGTGTTGCCGGATCTGGTCCGGCGGAGCCGGACAGGGCTCACACCAGCCGGTTCTGCTGCTCGATGAACTGCCAGACCGCGGAGAGCGGGGCGCCGCCGACAGTCCCGGCAAAGGAGAATCTCGACCACAACTTGTTGATCCCCAGCAATGGCGGACCCGGTCCGGGAACTCCTGACGCAGGTGACGTGAGGAGACGCCCTTGACGCAGGTGATCGTCTGTGAGCACGTTGTGCCGGAGCTTTGTCACGAAGGCCACGTGCGCCTGCATCACGAAAGCGCAGTGTCGACCAGTTCTGATCTCCTGCATCCCCCCGTAGCTCACGTCCGTACGGTGGCTTTCATGCGGCTTCGGTACAGCTTTCGCCTGTACCCGGATCACGCCCAACGCGACGCGTTGGCTCGGGCATTCGGGTGCGCCCGCGTCGTGTTCAACGACGCCGTGCGTGCCCGCGAGGACGCCAGAGCGGTGGGAGGCCCGTTCCCGAAAGCCGGGGAGCTGTCCACGCGCCTGATCACCCAGGCCAAGCAGACCGAGGCCCGCTCCTGGCTGGGCGAGGTCTCCGCGGTCGTGCTCCAGCAGTCCCTGCGCGATGCCGAGACGGCCTACAAGAACTTCTTCGCCTCCCTCAAGGGCGAGCGTAAGGGGCCCAAGCTGGGGGCGCCGAGATTCAAGTCCCGCAAGGATGCGCGGCAGTCCATCCGGTTCACCGCCAACGCCCGCTGGTCGGTCACCGGCAGCGGACGGCTGAGCCTGCCGAAGATCGGGGCCGTCAAGGTGAAGTGGTCGCGCACCCTGCCCACCACCCCCACCTCCGTCACCGTGGTCAAGGACGCGGCCGGGAGGTACTTCGCCTCCTTCGTCATCGACACCGATCCGGCTGCCGACGCTGTCCGGATGCCCGACAGCGACCGGACCGTCGGCATCGACCTGGGACTGACACACTTCGCGATCCTGGATGACGGCACGAAGATCGACTCTCCGCGGTTCCTGCGCCGCGCGGAGAAGAAGCTGAAGAAGGCCCAGCGGGAGCTGTCCCGCAAGCAGAAGGGGTCCAGGAACCGGGAGAAGGCCCGTCTGAAGGTCGCCCGGGCGCATGCCCGAGTCGCCGACGCGCGCCGTGAGTTTCACCACCAGCTCTCCACGAAGCTGATCCGCGAGAACCAGGCCATCGGCGTGGAGGACCTGGCGGTGAACGCACTGGCACGCACCCAACTGGCCAAGAGTGTGCACGATGCGGGCTGGGCACAGTTCGTGGCCATGCTCGTCTACAAGGCCAACCGGTACGGACGGAACCTGATCAAGGTCGGCCGGTTCGTGCCGACCAGCCGGACCTGCTCGTACTGCGGCCACGTGGATGGCCCCAAGCCTCTCCACATCCGCCAATGGACCTGCCCCGCTTGCGGAGCTCTCCTCGACCGGGACACCAACTCCGCACGCAACGTGAAAAAGGCCGCCGGACTGGCGGTATCAGCCTGTGGAGCGCCGATAAGACCAGAACTCGTCCTGGCACAGCGCAACGAACCAGGAAGCCACGGATTCCCTCCCGAAGCCCGTACCGCGTAGCGGCACAGGCTTCGAGAGAGAAGGCCGGAATCCTCGGGATCCACCCCGAGGAGCAAGTCACTTGCTGATCAGACCCCGTGCCGTGGCGTAGACGTCCAGGACGGCCAGTGCGAGCGGCGTGACCGCCAGCAGCATGGCGCCTTCCACCAGGTCGCCGAAGCGCCCCCAGAAGGGCGTCACGCTCTTCTTCGGCACGATCAACGCGATGGCGATGAGCAGCAGGGAGCCGAAGGCGACGGACGCCGACAGCCAGACCGTGCGGATGTCGAGCGGGCCGCTGTCGCCGCTGAGCAGGTCGACCACGGCGCTCGTCGGCGGGTTGAGCGCGAGGCCCAGGACGAGCAGGGCCAGCGACACGATGCCGGACACCAGGACGCAGGCGACCTGCCAGGTGTAGCGGAAGAGCCGGGCGCGCAGCAGCATGGCGACACCGGCGGCGAGGGCGAGGACCTGGGCCCAGGCGTTGTCGGAGAAGCCGAGCACCGCGGCGGAGCCGACGACGACCGCCGCGCAGCCGCCGACGAGGCCCAGCAGCAGTTCGTGACCGCGCCGGACCTGGATCGCGATGCGCTCGCTGTCGACCGGGGTGGAGGCGGCCGCGGTGGTGTCCGGGTCGGTGCCCCCGCCGTAGTCGTTGCGCGCGGAGTCGCGGGGGGCGACGTAGCCGATGGGCAGCCGGGCGGCGCGTGCGGACAGGCCGGGCAGGAAGGCGATGGTGGCGATGGCGACGGCCGCGCAGACGGCCGCGGTGCCCGAGGCGTCGATCTCGGCGAGGATCTGGCAGAAGGTGGCCACCGTGCCGAACGCCGAGAGGACGACAGCGGCGACGAACGGGGCGTCACCGGACGGCATGGCGGCGACCAGCGCGACGGATACGACCAGTACGGCGACGCAGCCGAGCAGGAATTGCAGCCGCCCGATGCCCTCGCCGCGGTCGAGGGCGAGCACCCCGGATCCGCCGATCATGACGTGCGGGAGTGCGGCGAGGCCGAGGGCGATGGCGGAGCCCCGGTCGTCGTACACCCGGGCCCGTACGCCCGCGAAGACGGCGAGCAGCAGGCCGACGGCGCCGGCGATGATGCCGGGCAGGCTGTGCATGTCGTGCCGCACCGGGTCGGCGAACCAGAGCACGAAGCCCATGAAGACCAGCAGCAGCGCCCCGCCGAAGAGGCCGCTGACGCGAAGGTAGTCGGCGTTCCACAGGGTGCGGTCGCCGGAGACCGCCGAGGCGATGGCGTCGGAGACGTCGTCGCGCACGACGGGCGGCAGGGATTGGGCGAAGGGGCGCATGGACAGCACGTCGCCGTCGAGCACGCGCTGGGCCGCGAGGGAGCGGGCGCCGTCCAGGACGGTGCCGTCGCGGCGTACGAAGTGGTAGCCGACGGGTGCGCCGGCGGGCTGTGTCTGGCCGGTCAGTCGGAGTATTTCCGGATACAGGTCGGCAAGGGCAATGTCGTCAGGCAAAGCGACATCTATGCGACTGTCGGGTGCGACGACCGTCACTCGGCAGAAACCGGTCGCTGTGGTCGAACTCACCTGCGGAACCCTCTCATTCCCCGTGTCTCCGCTTCTTTCGCGGACCCGATTGTCGGACGCGATTGTGGCTGCGCGTGCGGAACGTCACCCTACCCGGCGCCGTTTGTCGTCCGTGCACGTAGGATCAGCACATTGCCGGGCAGGCGCCACCAGGACGCGCCCTGAAGCGTGGGTGCCGGCCTCGACCGGTCGTCAATCGTTCAGCCCGCATCGGGGGATAGATAGGCCGATGAGCCACATCATCGTGAAACGCCCGCCTCGGGTGACTCCGCCCGGGATGTCCGCGGATGAGCTCCGGCTCGAATCACCTCCTGAATTGCCTCGCGGCGATCAGGAGGGCATGGCGATGCAATTGCTGCCGATGCTGGGCATGGGCTCGTCGGTGGTCTTCTTCTTCATGCCGAATTCGGCACCGTTCATGAAGATCATGGGCGTGATGATGCTGCTGTCGACGGTCGCGATGGCCATCGCTCAGCTCATCCGGTACCGCAAGGGGGCGCAGGGCGAGGCCGTGGAGGGCCGCCGCGACTACCTCAAGTACCTGACCAAGACGCGGCGCCAAGTACAGCGCACCGCGCGCAAGCAGCGGGACGCGCAGTTCTTTCTGCACCCCTCCCCCGAGCAGCTCTGGTCGCTCGTGGCGGAGGGCAGCCGGCTGTGGGAGCGGCGCATCACCGACGACGACTTCGTCCAGGTGCGCATCGGGCTCGGCCCGCAGGAGCTGTGGACGCCGCTGGTGGCGCCGGAGACGGCCCCGGTGGAGGAGCTGGAGCCGCTGTCGGCGGGCGCGATGCAGCAGTTCATAGCGGCCCACCAGACGCTCGACGGCATGCCGATGGCGGTCAGCCTGCGCGCCTTCTACCACATGACGGTCTCCGGGGAGCCCGAGACGACCCTGGGCACCGCGCGGTCGCTGGTGGCGAGCCTGGTCGCGCTGCACTCGCCGGAGGACCTGGTGATCGCCGTGGTGGCCGCCTCGGGCGCCACGGACGAGTGGGACTGGGTCAAGTGGCTGCCGCATACGCAGGTGCCGGGGACGGTGGACGGAGCGGGCACCAAGCGGCTGTTCGGCGACAACCTCGCCGAGGTCGAGGACCTGCTGAAGAACCATCTGGAGGGCCGCTCGCGGTTCAACCGGGACGGCCAGCCGCTGCTGGACCAGCCGCATGTGGTCGTCATCCTGGACGGCGGTTTCGTACCGCCCGACTCGATGCTGGCCGCCCAGGAGGGCCTCCAGGGCGTCACGGTGCTGGAGGTCATCCGGGGCGAGCTGGACGAGCTGCGCGGCGGCCTGTCGCTGATCGTGCGACCGGGGCTGCTTCAGGTGGAGTCGGCGTCGGCGGTGTACGAGGGCGTGCCGGACGCGCTGCCGCTGCCCGCGGCCGAGGCGCTGAGCCGGCAGCTCTCCCCGATGCGGGTGTCCAGCGGCGGCGGGGACGACGAACCGCTGCTGACCAACCTGGAGTTCACCGACCTGCTCGGGCTCGGCGACGCGGCGGCCGTCGACACCGCGGTCACCTGGCGGCCCCGCTCGACGGCGGAGCGGCTCCGGGTGCCGATCGGCGTCGGCGAGAGCGGCGCCCCGGTCATGCTGGACCTCAAGGAGGCGGCCCAGGAGGGCATGGGCCCGCACGGGCTGTGCGTGGGCGCCACCGGTTCCGGCAAGTCGGAGCTGCTGCGGACGCTGGTGCTGGGCCTGGCGGTCACCCACTCCTCCGAGACGCTCAACTTCGTGCTCGCCGACTTCAAGGGCGGCGCGACCTTCTCCGGCATGGCGGAACTGCCGCACGTCGCCGCGGTCATCACCAACCTCGCGGACGACCTGACGCTGGTCGACCGCATGCGCGACTCGATCACCGGTGAGCTCCAGCGCCGCCAGGAGCTGCTGCGCTCCGCGGGCAACTACGCCAACATGCACGACTACGAGAAGGCGCGCGCCGCGGGCAGTCCGCTGGAGCCGCTGGCCTCGCTCGTGCTGGTCATCGACGAGTTCAGCGAGCTGCTGACGGCGAAGCCCGACTTCATCGACATGTTCATCCAGATCGGCCGCATCGGCCGGTCCCTGGGTGTGCACCTGCTGCTGGCCTCTCAGCGGCTGGAGGAGGGGCGGCTGCGCGGTCTGGACACGTACCTGTCGTACCGCATCGGTCTGCGGACGTTCTCCGCGGCGGAGTCCCGTACGGCCCTGGGGGTGCCGGACGCGTACCACCTGCCGTCCGTGCCCGGCTCCGGCTACCTCAAGTTCGGCACCGAGGAGATGGTCCGCTTCAAGGCGGCGTACGTGTCCGGGGTCTACCGGTCCACGACGACCACCATCACGGGCAGCGGACCGCTGCCGACCGACCGCCGGCCGGTGCTGTTCACCGCCTCCCCGGTGCCGGTCCGGTTCGCCGAGCCGGAGCCGGACTACACGTACACCCCGGAGAGCAACCGCGTCGACGACGCGCTCGCCGACACCGTGCTGGACGTCATCGTGCGCGGTCTGGAGGGACGCGGCCCGGCGGCGCACCAGGTGTGGCTGCCGCCGCTGACCGAGGCGTCCCCGCTGGACCAGCTGGTGCCCCAGCTGGCGGTCTCCACCGAGCGCGGGCTGCACGCGAGCGGCTACGCCCGCAGCGGCGGCCTGTGCGTGCCGCTCGGCATGGTGGACAAGCCGATCGAGCAGCGCCGGGAGATCCTCTACCACGACTTCTCGGGCGCGCAGGGCCACATGCTGATCATCGGCGGCCCGCGCTCCGGCAAGTCGACCCTGCTGCGCACCCTGATGGGTGCCTTCGCACTCACCCACACCCCGCACGAGGTGCAGATCTACGGCCTGGACTTCGGCGGTGGCGGCATGGTCGCGGTGCAGGGGCTGCCGCACGTGGGCGGGGTCGCCTCGCGGCTGGACCCGGAAAAGATCCGCCGTACGATCGCCGAGGTGACCGGCGTACTGAACCGGCGCGAGGAGTTCTTCCGGGACAACAGCATCGACTCGATCGGCACCTACCGGCAGATGCGCGCGGCCGGGCAGCTGCCGGGCGAGGCGTGGGGCGACATCTTCCTGGTCATCGACGGCTGGCAGTCCTTCAAGACGGACTACGAGATGCTCGAGCCGGTCGTCGCCGACATCGCCACCCGCGGCCTCGGACTCGGGGTGCACCTGGTCGTCACCGTCACCCGCTACATGGAGATGCGAGCGGCGCTCAAGGACCAGCTGCTCGCGCGGCTGGAGCTGCGGCTCGGCGACCCGATGGACTCGGAGCTGAACCGCAAGGTCGCCGCCAACGTGCCGGTGGGCAATCCGGGCCGCGGTCTCACCCCCGACAAGCTGCACTTCCTCAGCAGCCTGCCGCGCATCGACGGCGTCACCGGCAACCCCGACGACCTGGCCGACGCGACCTCCGAGTTCGTCAAGGCGACGGTCGACAACTGGCCCGGCCCGCACGCACCGCAGGTGCGCATGCTGCCGCGGATGCTGTCGGTACGGGAGATCCCGGGCGGGCACGAGCAGCCGCAGCGGGGCGTCGCGATCGGCATCGACGAGATGAACCTCGAGCCGGTCTTCGTCGACTTCGACAGCGACCCCTTCTTCGCCGTCTACGGCGAGACGGAGTCCGGGAAGACGGCGCTGCTGCGCCTGCTCATCAAGCAGATCACCGAGCGGTACACGCCGGAAGAGGGCCTCATCGTCATCGGCGACTACCGGCGCAGCCTGCTGGAGGTCGCGCCGCAGTCCCATCTGGTCGGCTACGGCACGACGCAGGACGCGTTCGAGAAGTACATCGCCGACATGAACACCCTCATCAGCCAGCGCATCCCGGGGACGGACGTCACCCCGCAGCAGCTGCGCAACCGCAGTTGGTGGTCGGGGCCGCGGGCCTTCATCGTGGTGGACGACTACGACCTGGTCGCCACGTCGTCCGGGAACCCGATGTCCGAGCTGGTGGACAACCTTCCCTACGCGCGGGACGCCGGCGTCAACATCATCGTCGCGCGGACGACGGCAGGCGCCGGGCGCTCCTCGTACGAGCCGTTCATGCAGCGGTTCAAGGAACTGGGCGCGCAGGGCGTCGTTCTCTCGGGCTCGCCCGGCGAGGGCGAGCTGCTCGGTCAGGTCAAGGCGCGTCCGCTGCCGCCGGGACGGGGCGTGTTCGTCTCGCGGCGCGGCGGGGCGTCGCTGATCCAGACGGCGTGGCTGCCGGAGGAGTAGCGCGGTCGCGCACAGCGGGACCGGACAGCGGTAGGGGCTCGTCGAACCATCGACGAGCCCCTACCGCTGTGCGGTTGTGGTCAGCGGCGGTTGCGCTGCTGCTGCCGTTTCGTGAACACCTCGCCGATCGCCGGACACGCCACGACGAGCACGCAGAGGATCACCCCCACCGGTTTGGACGGTACGACCGCCCAGTCGGTGAGGACCGGCATGATCAGCCACAGCAACGCGAGTACGGCGATGCTCACTCCGGCGATACGAGGTCCGTACACAGGTTCACTCCAAAAGTGGTCCGGTCAGGCGGTGCCGATCGGCCAGTGGCCGTTCGGGAACGCACTGTTGTCGCCGGCCTGGCCCTTCATCTCGGCGAGGGTCTTCGCCTGGTCGCCGAGCACGGTCACCAGAGCGACCGAAGCGGTGGTGACGAGCACCCATCCGGCGGTGCCTTCCCCGATGGCGGCGATCGCGGCGGGGACCAGACCGACGCCGGTCACTCCGGCGGCCGAGCAGGCAATCATGGCGGGGACGAACTGCACCAGGAAGGCGGCGATGGCCCCGTAGAAGACGAGTCCCGCTCCGGCGGCGACGAGGAGACTGGTGGCGATCGAGTCGGCGGCGCTGCTGACCTGGCCGGCGGCGGAGGACTGGGTCCAGATGGCGCTCGTATAGGCGTCGGCTCCTTCGCCCTTCCACTCCTTCGGGGCCTGGAGGTTTCCCTTCGCCGTGGTGGAGGACGCGGTGCTCGCCTTGCCGCGGATCTTCTTGTCCTGCCAGTCGAGGGAGTCCAGGAAGAGCACCACCGGGGCGAAGACGCCCTTGAAGAATTCGCCGATCTTCTTGAGGATCCAGTTGACGAAGTCGACGAGCTTGTTCGCGGCAGCGATGATCGGCTTCGCCACAGCGTCGGGAACGTACCAGTGGTCCGCGAAGCTGTTGACTCCGTCGACCATCTTGTCCAGCAGCTCACCGACCTTCTTCAACTTCTCGTTGATCTTTTCGATGAGGTCGTCGAATGCCGATTGAGTGAATGCCATTGCTCTCCCCGTTCCCCGAGCACCGTTCGGTACTAGTAGGCTTCTTCCACGGACTTCTTGGTGTCGGCTTCGTGGTTGTCGTACGCCTTCGCGTTCTTGACCAAGGCGTCGGCGATTTCTGTCATCCGCTTCTCCCCCTCGGCACAACGAGCCGAGAAGTGATCGATGACGTCCTGATAGGCGCCGACGAATATCTGGTACATGCCGTACTCGAGCCGAGTGGGCCGCAGGCACTTGATCATGGTGCCGACTTCGCCGATCGCCGTGGCCTGCTTGTCCCACATGCCGGCCTCGGAGCGAATGGCGTCCGTGATGACCTTGAGACGGTCCTTCGCCATGGGGCTTCAGTTCCTTTCCGAGCCAGTGAACACGTCAGAGCAGCCGCTGCGGGTCGTTGAGTATGGCCAGGAACTCGTTCATGAGGCCCTGTGGGTTCAGGTCCGCGATCTGGGCCGCGCCGGGACTCCGGACGTCCTCCAGCTTGGCCCGGGCATGGCTCAGCGCCTCGTTGAGCGCCTGGCTCAACCGGACGGACGACTGCTGGGCGGCCCACTGCGGATCCACGTCGCAGGAGACCAGGGAGTGCGCGGTGAGGCCGATGACGACCCGGCGGGCGGCCGCCTCTCCCCTGACCTCCGGGGCCCGGAAGGAGTCCACGTCCAGCCCGTCCAGGGCATCGAGCCCGGAGAGGGTGTCCTCGACCACGTCCTCCATGGGCCTCGGACGGACGGGGTCCCGATCCTGCCGGGGCACCTCCGGGGGCGCGACGGGCCCGGCTCCCGAACCGGGGACGTCGGGCATGCCCTCGAGTTCCGCGGCCCGCTCCTCCCAGCCCGACTGCTCGAGCGTGCGCGCCCAGCCTTCCATCTGCTCGCTCATGGCGGAGCTGTACGCGTCGACGACAGCCGGGCCGAGGTTCTCGGGAGGCTGCCGACGCTGCCAGTCGGACGCGACCTTGATGGACTCGGGCAGCCGATCAGGCCCCAACGTCACAGTGACGGCACCCTGGGCGTCCTCGCCCGTGGCGTGCTGCGGAACCTGATCCTGCATATCCGTCATGAGCTGCTGGAGTTTCTCCGCATATTGCTGGAACTCCTGCATTCCTCGAAAGATCTCGTCAGTCACGCTTCCCCCTATCTGACCGTTTACGAGGCGTTTGCAGAGCGCGTGGCTCAAACGTGTCGTGCACGCTAGCACGCCCACGGTTCAAGGCATACCGAAAGCGACCTCGATGATGGGTGGGTGAACGCACGCATGACGAATTCAGCTCGTCACCGGATACTTTTGAGGAACAGTCAGAAATGCTGAGCGCTACGGCGTCGGAGGAAGACGAAGGCTCCACCGCCGACCACGACCACCGCAGCCGCCGCCCCCAGGATCCAGGGCATCGCGCTGCCGCCGTCCTCGGAACTCTTGGCGGCGGCACCGGCCTCGGCGTCGCCCTTCGGGGCGGTGGAGGGGTCGCCCTTGGACGGGGCGGGGGAATCGGGCTTCTTGGCAGCCATGAGGGGATTGATATCGGCCGGGCCCGGGTCGCCCTTGTTCTCCAGGACGTTGTAGCGCGGGCGGATCGTGCCGTAGCCGAGGTAGCGGCTGGGGATTTTGCCGTCGGCGGGCTTGCCGGCGGTTTCCATCATGACCCGCAGTACCTGGTTTCCGGTCCACTTGGGGTGCTTGGCCCAGATGAGGGCGGCGGCGCCGGAGGCGATGGCGGTGGCCTGACTGGTGCCCCCGCTGCGGCAGTACCCGGACTTACCGATGCAATTGATCGGAATGTCCTCACCCGGGGCGGCCAGCGCTACTTGAGAGCCGTAATTCGAGAATTTCACATGCGCCAAGTCCTTGTCGACAGCGCCGACACCGGCCACGCCGTCGCTGGCCGCGGGATAGGTGAGGTCGTTCGAGGTGTTTCCGTCGTTCCCCGACCCCGCCAGCAGCAGTTTGCCGCGCCCGATCGCGTAGTCGACCGCCTTCTGGAGCTCTTCCGGCTCGTTCTTTTCGAGCAAGTAGTCCTGGAAGGCGAGAGACATGTTGATGATCTTTGCGTCACTGTCGGCCGCGTACCGGATGGCCTTGATGAGGGCTGGAGTGCTGCTGCGTGCGGCCTCCTTGCTGGTACCGGACACAGTGAGCGGCAGAATGCGTGCATCAGGGGCGAGTCCCTTGACGCCCTGACCGCCGACGCCGTTTCCGGAAATGAGCGCAGCCATGGCCGTGCCGTGTCCGTCCATGTCGGTACGGGCGTCCTTACCGGGCTCGACGAAGTTCTTCCCCGGCAAAACCTTCCCTCGAAGCTCCGGCGTGGAAGCGTCGACACCGCTGTCGATCACGGCGACCGTCATTCCTTTGCCGGAGCTGACCTTCCACATGCTTTCCGCCTGCATGCCGTCCAGGTACCACTGGCGCTCCCGCATGCCCTCCGCCAAAGCGGAGGGCGCGACGAGCCCCATGATGACGAGCAAGGACGCCAGCAGCGCAAGTACTGCTGATGCCCGGCTCCGGACCTGAGTGAGCGTTTGTTCCATAGTGCCTGTTCGTCCTGTGCTCGTCATCAGAGGCTTATGCGGGCGGCGGGCCCTTACTCGATCACGGGAGGCACGTTTCGGCGCTCTCCCCCGGTCCATGTCTCCTCGTCCTCGGTCAGGTAGTCGGGGGTCTCTCCGCCGTCACGCTTCGTGGACCGACGCGAATTCTGCGCCAACGGCACACCGGACACTCCGGTGGCACCCCGGACGAGGCCACTCCCTCCCTGGGTGAACTCCCCGTTGACCCTGAGTTCGCTCGCGGAACGCGCCATCCTGCCCGGACGAGCCGCCGAGGACGCCGACCCGCGGGACGGGGCGCCCGTGACGGGCCGTCCGCCCACGACACCCTGGCCCGTGGTCGTCGGGACCCCTGTCCGGCCAGTGGTACGGCCCTGCTCGCCACCGATGACCGGGCCGCGGGCGGTCCGTGCGTCGCCGCTCGTCGGCGTCTGGCGGGGAGGCATGCCGCCGACTACCTCCCTGTCGGCGCGCATGGGATTGGTGACGGGCCGGGCGTTGATGGACTCGAGCCCCTTGCCGCCTCCCAGCCTGGGGCCGCCCGTCCGCCCGACCGGATTCACCGGTGGAACGGACCTGCCCAACCCGGGGGAGGGGGAGACGGGCGGAGTGACCGGCAGGCCCGTGATCTCGCGGCCGGGGCCCTGCTGCCCGGTGGGTGAGGGTGGGGGCGCAGAGGGAGCCGGTGCGGGATCCGTGCGCGGCAGGTCCTTCACACCGTCGATGTTGGTGTGGGTCGCGTCCGGAACGGTGACATGGCCACCTCCACCCGGAGCGGATGGGTTGGTGACATCCCCCGGGGAGAACGTCGAGCCCTGGACTGCATGCTGGGCACTCGGCGCCCCGCCCCCTGCCGAGGAGACGGTTCCTGCGGAGCCACCGCCATCGGAGGAGCCGTAGCTCTGCTGCCAATCGTCCACACCGGTGGGCATCGCCGCAGCCGGCAGCGGCTTGAAGACCGGCTCGTCCTGCGCGGAGAGCTCTATGGCCCCCGCCTGCGTCCCGTAGCTGCCCGCCAGCCTCAACAACTGCTGGCGGGTCTCAGGCTCCAGCTTCTTCAGAGTCTCGAGGCGTTCCTTCTCCTTGTCCGCGTCCGCGTAGCACACGCCCGTGCCGTCCGGCTGCTTCGGTATCGCCTTCTTGACCTGGGTCAGCGCCTCCCCCGAGTGCTCCATGGCCTTGCCGACGTCACCGACGTATTTCGCCAGCTTCAGCGCCTGCTTGGCGAAGTCGTCGCCCCACTCGCGGAAGGCGTCGCCACCCTCGCCGTCCCAGGTAACCCTGCCGACACGCCTCTTGAGCTCGTCGCCGATCTTGTCCAGCTCAGCCCCCGCGCTTGTGAGGGCGTTGCCCTTACGGATGATCTCTTCTTCATCCGTACCGGCGACCAAGCTGAGCATCTTCTCGAAGGACATTCCGTCGAAAGTCGTGATGGCGTAGCACATCTTCGGTTCGCTCATGCCCTGATCCCCCGTTCCCGATCAAATGCCGCCGTCTTCGGCCTGCTTACCGTTGCCGGTCTCGGCACCGTCATCGGGCTTCTCGCCACCCTTATGACCGTGCTCCTTCTGATACTGCTTGTAGTACTTGCTGGTACGCGCCTGAATTGCCTTGAGACGCCGCGCGTGCTCCTGGTCCATCTCCTGGTAGTCGCCGTCGGCCGCGGCCACCGTGATCCCCATCGCCTCCAGTTGCTCACCCAGGGTGCGGGAGAGCAGCTGGAGTTGGCTGTGCGCCTTCTCGTAAGCCTTGGCCAGCGTCTTCGCCTGATCGAATTCACCGTAGGCGGTGGGCGCCACCGTTTGTTCGCCCAGCTTCCCGTGCGCGGCGGTCGACTTGTCCAGTTCTGTCAGAAGTCTGTCGACGCGCTTCTTGAATTCCTGCAAGGACTCACTGGGAGCGTCGAGTTTCGGCGACGAAGGAGACTTAGCAGAGCTCCCCCCATCCGGTACCGACTCAGCCATGAAACACCTCCTCCGTGTATCGGCATACGGCAGTCGTGGGTGCGGGACACGCGGCCAGGGCCGCGATGTCCCGCACCCACGACACGACCGCAGGTTGTGCGCTGCGTCTCTTACCCCTGCGCGAAGCGCTGGCCCTGACGGTGGTCATTGGCCTTGTAGCCCTCCGTTGCCTCCAGCAGCTTCTTCGAGATGGTGAGAAGCGTCGAGTGAAGGTGGTTGACGCGCGTGTTCCACTCGTGCTGGCGCTCATTGAAGGCCCGCTGCGCCTCACCGGTCCACGACTCGGAGACGGTCTTGCACTGCCTCATGATGGTGTCGAGGTCGGTCTTGAGCTTGTCGGCCTCGCTCTTGACCGTGGTCGAGGCTTCAACGACAACTTCGTACGTGATTTCCATCGAGATCTAACTCCTGATGCGAAGCGGACGGGTCAAGAAGGATCAAGAAGCGTGGAAGGAGCCCAGAATGCCGCTCTGGCCACCGGCGCCGCCGCCACCAACGCTGTTGATGTTCTTGAGCTGATCCATTTCTTCCTGGTCGAAGCCGTCCCGGCTCGCCTTCACCAGCTCACGGGTAAAGCTCAGCAGCTGGTTGACCCGGCGGACGTCGTTGTTGACCTCCGTCTGGAGGTTGTTGTAGGCGCCGGCCGCGATGCCCTTCCAGTGCCCTTCGATGTGGTCGATCACACCGTTGAGCTTGCCGATCCGCTCGGTGAGCTGACCCTCCATCCAGTCGATGGCGCTTTCCAGGGTCTTGAAATCATGTCCTTCTACGCGGAGCTTTTCCGCCATGGCACACCTTCCCCCATGAATCGGACGCAACGGGATGTCCTGCTCGACGTCTTCCCGTGTGCATCGGACCGAAGTTGTCAAAAACCACTCTAGTCATCGTCTCCGTGTTCATGACCACGGGCCACCCGGTTGTTACACGGATGGGACGAGTGAGTGGAACCCGTGACTCACGTTGTCCGTCGGCGCCGCCAATCGCGGAGGACGATCGCGCCGCCCGCGGTGATGGCCACCACGACCACGCCCGCGCCCAGGGCGTACGTGGCCAGGCGCACGCTGCGCTCGTGGGGGGTCTCGCCCAGGATGAGCTTGCCCGGCTCGGGTTTCGGGATGTTCTTGGCCGAGCCGTTGTCGACGGTGGGCTTCTGGATCGCATGCTCGTCGTCGGTGAGGGCCTTGACGGGGTCGATCACACCCCAGCCGACGTAGCGGTCACGGCCGTTGACCCCGCGCTCGGCGGTCTGCTCGATCTGGGCGACGACCTCGTTCTGCTTCCAGTCCGGGTGCTTGGCGCGGATGAGGGCGGCGACACCGGCCACGTACGGGGCGGCGAAGCTGGTGCCGTTGTCGACGCACTGGCCGCCCTTGGGCACGGTGGAGACCATTTCCACACCCGGCGCAGCGACCCCGACGAAGTCGCCGCTCTGCGAGAAGTACGCGCGCTCGTTGTTGCGGTCGGAGGCGGCGACGGCGAGGACCCCCGGGTAGGAGGCCGGGTAGGTGCGCTTCGACTTGCCGTCGGCGCCGTCGTTCCCGGCGGAGGCGACCACGACCACGTTGCTGTCGATCGCGTGGGCGATCGCCAGCTCCAAGTCCTGCTGCGAGCGGGCGCCCTTGGTGTCCTGGGAGATGTTGATGACGCGGGCGCCCTCGTCCACCGCCTTGCGGATGGCCCGCGCCATCATCTCCGGCGTGCCCTTGCCCTCGGCGTTGTTCTGCTTGAGCGGGATGATCTTCGCCTCCGGGGCCAGGCCGACGAAACCGGTGCCCGGACGGGGCCGGGCCGCGATGATGCCCGCGACCTTGGTGCCGTGCCCGACCTCGTCGTACGTCGGGCTCTGCGCCCGCTTGCGGTCGGCGCCGGAGACGTCCTTCGGCACGGACAGGTAGTTCGCGCCGCTCGACGCGTCGACCGCGGTCTTCAGCTGGACGTTGGTGTTGTCCACACCGGTGTCGATGACGGCGACCTTGACCGGGTCACCGTCCTTCTCCTTGCCCTTGGTGTCCTCCCACAGCCGGTCCATCACCAGCCGCTGGAGCGACCAGGGCGTTCCCTTGATCTGCTTCTTCATCGGGAACGTGCACTGGCCGTTGCCGTCCACGGACGTGGCCGCGGCGGCGACGGGCTCCGTCGCGCCCGTCGCCCCGGTGAGGCACGCCAGTACGGTCGCGGACGACAGCGCGGCCGCCCGCCTCATGTGTCGGTTTCCCATGGTCACGAACCCTGCGGCTGTCGGGCGCTGTTGAGATCGAGCCGGGGCCCGATCGGAAGGAACTGCGACCAGTTCTGCGGCACCGGCACCGGCTTCACGTCGCCGTAACCCAGCCTGGTCTGCGCCTCGTTGGCCTGCCTCTGCCCCTCGGCCATGGCCTTCTGCTCGTCGGCGGAACCGCCGATCTTGGACTTGCCCGCGCTGCTGTCGCTGTTGGACTGCACCTGGTAGCGCAGGCCGGTGTCGGTGATGAGGAAGGTCTGGCCGGTGTTCGTGGCCCGCCCCTGGTACTGCCGGTAGAACAGGCCGGTGCCGGGGGTGACGTACGCGCTGCTGCCACCGTCCACGACGGGCGCGGGGTAGTCCGGGCCCGCCCAGGTCTCCAGCGTGGGCGTGCCGTTGGCGCTGACCTTGGTGAGGACGTTGCAGACAGTGTCCCTGGCCTGGGAACCGGCCGTCCCTTCCGCGGAGTTGACCTGGCGCGGGGCCTCGTCGGGCCAGGCGGTGTCCTCGGCGAAGACCTCGGAGTCGGAGACGAAGTCCTGTGCGTTGACCTTCATCGGCTTGCCGAGCTGGTTGAGGCTGGACAGCTGCTCGCTGTTGAGCAGCAGATTGGCGACGAAGCCCGAGACCGGCTGCACCTTGCCCTGCAACACGACGTAGTGCTGGGTTCCGCCGCCCGTCTGGGCCTGGAGCACCGTCCCGACCTTGTCGGCCTCGTCCGGCAGGGAGTCGACCCCGGCCGACGCGCCCGGCTGTCCCGGCACCGAGGGGAACTCCACCGGCGCGCCGTCCTTCAGCGTGTCCAGCCAGTCGTCCGTCACCTTCTGCGGCTCGGCGCCCTGCTTGAACAGGGTCCGCAGCAGGAGGTCGTACTGCTCCGGGGTCATGCTCTTCTCCCCCTGGGGGCCGCCCAGGAGGTACTTCTTGCCGGACGGGTCCACCAGGTAGCGGCCCTTGCTGCCCTCGACGTACATCGCCTGGCTGCCGCGCAGCCGCTGCGCACCCTGGACCTTCGACGCCTCGCGGTCGGCGAAGAGGAAGACCGCCTTCTGCGTGGCCTTGTCCTGCCCGCCACCGGGCTGCTCGCAGACCGCCCAGCGCTTCTGCTTGACGGCGTCATCGGATGCCGGCATGCGGTCCGGTGCGTACGGAATTCCGATCGTCGGCCCGCGCGGTATGTCGCCGTTGTCGAGCTGCGAGTCCTTCACGCGAATGATGCCCGACTTGCCGGACTCGAGGACGAGTTTCGCGGAGGCCAGGTTCAGGACGGGATGCAGCTGCTTCTTTCCGTCCGTCGACAGAATCACGTAACGCGACGTGGATTCGTTGCCGACGATGATGTGGGCCGCGGTGTCGTCCCAGCCCTTCGGCGCGGTCGGCTTGATCATCCCCCAGGCCCCGAAACCCGCCAGGACCAGCGCGCCCACGATGACGCCGGGAAGAAAGGCGCGCACCGGACGCGGGGCGCCGTCGTCCATGACGGTGGGCGATGGCTGCACAAACGAGGCAACCATTCGTTTCTTCGCAAAGGTGTAGGCGCTGAGCTCATCCCGCCGCGATGCCATGTCTTAGCCCGCTTCTCCCCGTGTTGTTCTTGCGCACGTGCCTGCGCCTGGTCGCCACAGGGGAGATTACTCACCCACTCGGCCCAGCTGATACCCGCGCCACCCTCACGCGGCCTTTCCGATACCGTAATCACACAATCGACCAGGACGAGACCAGGACAAGGGGCGGCCTCCCTGATGAGCTCTGCCACCCAAGCGCGCACCGCCGCACCGCGCCAGCCCTCACGCACTGGGAGCTTCGGCCCCGTACGGTTGCACCAACTCGTGCTGGTGGAGGTCGCCGCCGCGGTCCTCGTCGTCGCCTGGACCGTCGACTCGCTGCTGCTCGTGCCCGCCGGGGTGGTCGCCCTGGTGCTCGTGCTGCTCGCGGTGCTGCGCCGCAGGCAGCAGCCGTTCACCGACTGGCTCATCTCCATCAGCGCGCTCCGGGCCCGCCAGCGGCTCGCCAAGGAGCCCGTTCCGGCCGGTCTCGACCCCTCGCTCGCCCCCGCCGTCGAATGCGATCCCGCGCTGCGGACGTACGCGTACCTCTCCCGGGACCGGCGCGAGATCGGCATGATCGGCGACGGCACGTTCCTCACCGCGATTCTCCAGGTCCAGTCGCACGACACCCCGTTGCGGCCGATGCGGGACAAGCGGCCGCTTCCCCTCGCGCTGCTGCACGACGCGCTGGAGGTGGACGGCATCCGGCTGGAGTCCGTACAGGTCGTCCAGCACGCGCAGCCCGCGCCCGCGCCGCATCTGCCGGAGCAGGCCGCGGCGGCGCGCAGTTACGCCCCGCTCCAGGAGCACGCCGGGGCGCCCGCCGTCCGGCTGACCTGGGTGGCGCTCAAGCTCCACCCCGAGCTGTGCCCTGAGGCCATCGAGGCGCGCGGCGGCGGCCTGGAGGGCGTCCAGCGCTGTCTGCTGCGTTCGGTCGACCAGTTGGCCAGCCGCCTCACCGGCGCCGGTTTCGCGGCCAGGCCGCTGGCCGAGGGCGAACTGGCCACGGCCATCGCCACCTCGGCGTGCGTCAACCCGAACGCGACGACCCAGGCGGGGCGCGCGAGCACTCCGGCGCGCCGGACCGCGGAGACCTCGCGCGCCTGGCGCTGCGACGACCGCTGGCACACCACCTACTGGGTGGGCCGGTGGCCGCAGGTGGGCACGGGAGCCGTGCCGCTGCCCCAGTTGGTGGCGCTGCTGACCTCGATGCCCGCCCTCGCGAGCACCTTCAGCCTGACGCTCACCCAGGGCGAGGGCGGCCGGAACACCTCCACCGTCAACGGACACATCCGCATCACCGGCCGCAATGACACCGATCTGATCACCGCCCGCAAGGCGCTGGAGCGCGCGGCGCGCGGGGTACGGGTCGGGCTCGTACGTCTCGATCGCGAGCAGTTGCCCGGCGTGCTCGCCACGCTTCCGCTGGGAGGTACTCGCTGATGGCCATGGCCACTTCCACTCCGTCCACCTCTTCTCCGTCCACCCCCGCTCCCAACCCCCCGGCCGCGTCGGGCGGGCACCGGACACGCCCCGGCTTCGGGCTCATCGGGCCCCGCCGCGGCCGCCAGACGCTCACCGCGGACCAGCTCGACGCGCTCGCCCTGCCGGTCGGTGACGACGGCGTCATCATCGGCGTGGACGGCCAGAACCAGCCCGCCGTGCTGGGCTTCAACCGGCCGGAGCCGTTCGACGTGGTGCTCGTCGGGGGGCTGTGGACCGCGCAGGTGCTGGCCTTCCGGGCGGCGGCCACCGGCGCCCGGGTCGCCATCGAGACCGGGCGGCCGCATCTGTGGGCCAACCTGGTGCAGGTCGCGGGCGGCGGGCAGCAGTGCATGACCGTGTTCGACGTGGGCCGGGTCCCGCCCCAAGGGCCGTCGGTGGGCAGCCCGGTGCTGGTCATCCGGGACTGTGGCATGCGCCCGCCGCGCGGCCGGGTGTCCGCCCTGCCGTGGCAGTCGGTGCTGACCCTGCTGCCGTACCTGAGCCCGGTCGCGCCCCGGCTCCTGGAGCACGCGGGACTGGTCGGGATCCAGCGCGTCTCGCCCGACGAGGCGGAGGAGATAGGCAGGATCATGGCCCTCCCCCGCCCCGATGTCACGGCGCTGTCAACCCTCCAGGACTGGGTCACCCTGTGGTGCACCCGTGAGGCACGGCAGGCCGTGGCGCTCCAGCCGACCGACGCCGAAACGGGGCTGCTGGGATCGCCGCGCCGAGTCGACTAGTCCACCCTTGGGGCGATTCGGGGGGTTTCCGTACTGATCATCTGTCGGTACGGCGAGGAGACGTGACCTATCGGACGCTTGCGAGCGCCGGGACGGGCCTGCCGTCCGGGTGGTTCTCGTGATTAGGCTTGGTATGCGCACGGTGACGAACCTGATCAGGTGTCCCCGGCGTCACAAAAGGGGAAAGCCGAACGGTCGGACGACAGTAGCGATCGGCAACAGATCGGCCTCGCCATGAATTTCAAGGGTGTTCGACCACACCAGGAGGCATTGTGAGCAGCGATCGGGACGAGATCCGCACGGGCGGAACCACACCCGGCGATGATCGGTCCGACGCCGAGACCGAGCACACGGGCGAGTTCACCATCGACTACACCCCACCTGCCTGGTACACGCAGAACGCTTCGCCGTCGGCACCACCCGCCGCAGGGCCCGGGGCGGACACGGGGGCCGGGGCGACGCCTCCCCCGCCGCCTCCGCCGCCGACGGGCGACCCGGTGTCCGTGCCGGGGCCGCCGGACCCGAACGGGTTCCAGGGGGCGTGGACGCCTCCGCCCCCGGCGCCTTCCGCCGAGCCCGCGCCCGCGGAGCCTTCCGTGCACCAGGCCGCGCCGGACGGGACCGCGGAGGACGCGGGGGATGCGGAGGCGGAGGCCAGGCCGCGGGGCGGCGAGGCCGACGGGACACCCTCTTCGTCCGGCTTCGCCGCAAGCCCGGCCGCTCCGGCCCCGGCTGACGGCGAGCCGGGAGGCGGCCGGGTCGAGCAGCATGCGTCCGACCTTCCCGACGCCTCGGCTGAGGACGACGACTACGCGCTGGCGCCCGCCGCGCCCCCGGCCCCGCCGGTCGCCTCCCCCGAAGCGCCCGAGGCGGGCGCCGACGCCGACGAACGCGACGACAGCGGCGCCGTGGAGGGCAACTCCACGGTGCGGTTCTCCACCGCCTCGCTGCGGCGCGAGATCGCGGAGCGGAAGCAGGCCGCCGACGCGGAATCCGGCGCCGCCGGGGCCGACGGCGACTCCGACACCCGGACCGGTGAGGTGCGCAGCGAGGGCACCATGCGCTTCTCCGCGGCGTCGCTGCGCCGGGAGGCCGAGGAGCGTGCCAAGGCGGCGAGCGCCGAGGGCGAGCCCCAGGAGGGGGCGGCCGACGCCGCGCCGCCGCAGGAGACCGGCAACAGCAACTGGGCGCCGCCCGCGGCTCCGCAGTCCGGACTGCCGCCGCTGCCGCCGGACTTCCAGCCCGCCGCGCCGGAGTCGGGCGGTACGGGCGGGGGCCCGGCCCCGGTTCCGGAGCAGCGCACGGGCGGGCCCGGCGCGGCCGGTGGGCCGCTGCCGCCGCAGGCCGGTCCCTGGGCGCCGCCGGCCACGGGCGGGCAGGGTCAGCCCGCTCCCGGTCCGGCCGCCGGGGCGCCGGGGCCGCAGCCCGCGGCGCCGAACCAAGGTGCCCCGCAGGGTGGTTACCCCCAGGGCGGGCCCGCCGCGCCCGGCCCGCAGGGACCCCAGGGACCCCAGGGGCCGCAGAGTGCCCAGCACCCGCAGGCTCCGCAGGGGCCTCAGGCCCCTCCTCCGGCCCCACAGGCCCCGCAGGCACCCCAGGCCCAACAAGCCCCCCAGGCACCCCAGGCTCCGCACTACGGCTATCCGCAGGCCGGGCAGCAGCCCCCGGTGCCCGGGCCGGACGGTTACGGCTACCCCCGCCCCGACGCGCCCGCTCCCGGGCCTCAGCAGGGCCAGGGGCCGTACCCGCCGCCCGCGCCGCATCAGCAGCAGCCTCACCCTCAGCCGCCCCAGCCGCAGGACGGGTACGGCTACCCGCGCCCCGACGCCGGTGCCCCGGCGGCCGATCCCCGTACCGGCGGCTGGCCCGTCGCCACGCCGGACCAGCGGCAGCAGCGCCCGAGCGCCGGACAGGGCAACGCGGGCGCCCCGCTCGGGTACACGGCGGCGGTCGAGCTGTCCTCGGACCGGCTCATCCGCGGGAAGCAGAAGCCCAAGAAGAACAACGCCGCCGGTTCGCGGTTCAAGCTCGGCGGCAAGAAGGAGGAGGCGGAGCGGCAGCGCAAGCTGGAGCTGATCCGTACGCCGGTCCTCTCGTGCTACCGCATCGCGGTGATCAGCCTCAAGGGCGGCGTCGGCAAGACCACGACGACCACCGCGCTCGGCTCGACGCTGGCCACCGAGCGCCAGGACAAGGTCATCGCGATCGACGCCAACCCCGACGCGGGCACGCTCGGCCGCCGGGTGCGGCGCGAGACCGGCGCGACCATCCGCGACCTGGTCACCGCGATCCCGTACCTCAACAGCTACATGGACATCCGGCGGTTCACCTCGCAGGCGGCGTCCGGTCTCGAGATCCTCGCCAACGACGTGGACCCGGCGGTCTCGACGACGTTCAACGACGACGACTACCGCCGCGTCATCGACATCCTGGGCAAGCAGTACCCGATCATCCTCACCGACTCGGGCACCGGTCTGCTCTACAGCGCGATGCGCGGGGTGCTCGACCTCGCCGACCAGCTGATCATCATCTCCACGCCCTCCGTGGACGGTGCGAGCAGCGCGAGCACCACGCTCGACTGGCTGTCCGCGCACGGCTACGCCGACCTCGTCCAGCGCTCCATCACGGTCATCTCGGGGGTCCGCGAGACCGGAAAGATGATCAAGGTCGAGGACATCGTGTCGCACTTCGAGACCCGCTGCCGCGGGGTGGTCGTCGTGCCGTTCGACGAGCATCTCTCGGCGGGTGCCGAGGTGGACCTCGACATGATGCGCCCGAAGACCCGGGAGGCGTACTTCAACCTCTCCGCCCTGGTCGCCGAGGACTTCTCCCGCGCGCAGCAGGCGCAGGGGCTGTGGACGGCCGACGGCGGCGCCCAGCCGCCGCAGATGGCCCCGCCGCTGCCCGGGCAGGGCCAGCAGCCCTACCCGGGGCCGTACGCACCGCAGCAGGGCCAGCAGCCGCCATACGGGTACGGCTATCCGCAGCAGGGGCCGCCGCAGCAGCACCCGGGCCACCCCGGGCAGCCCGGTCAGCCCGGCCCGCAGCAGGGCTGGTACCCGCCGCAGCAGCCGGGCCAGGCACAGCAGCAGCCCCAGCCCGGCCAGCCCTGGCAGCAGCCCGGGCCGCACCAGGGACAGCCGCCCCAGCAGGGGCAGCCCGGTCAGCAGCCGCCCCAGCAGCAAGGCCAACAGGGCCGGCAGGGGCAGCCGTGGCAGCACCAGCCGCCGCCCCCGCCCCAGCAGTAGCCCCGTACGAACGGCGATCGCCCCGTCGGACCGGATGAACCGGACCTGCGGGGCGATCGCCGTTGTACGACCGCGGTCAGCGGTGGCTGTCGTACTCCTCGACCAGCTCGCTGGCCCGCTTCACATCGGCCGCCATCCGCTCCAGCAGTGCCTCGATCGAGTCGAACTTCTCCTGGCCGCGCAGGAAGGCGAGGAAGTCCACCTCGACATGGAGCCCGTACAGATCGAGACCGACCCGGTCGATCGCGTACGCCTCCACGGTCCGCTCGGTCCCGTCGAACTGCGGGTTGGTGCCGACCGAGATCGCCGCGGGCATGGACTCGCCCTCGGCGGTCAGCCAGCCCGCGTAGACCCCGTCGGCCGGGATCGCGGTGTGCGGCAGCGTCTCCAGGTTGGCCGTGGGGAAGCCCAGTTCGCGGCCGCGCTGCGCGCCGCGGACCACGACGCCCTCGACGCGGTGCGGCCGTCCCAGGACCTCCATGGCGCCCGTGACGTCCCCCTCGGCGACCAGCCTGCGCACCAAGGTGGACGAGAACGGCTCGCCGCCGCCCGCCTCGCCGCGCTCGTACAGGTCGATCACCTCGACCTCGTAGTCGTAGGTGGTGCCCAGCTCGCGCAGCGAGTCGACGTTCCCGGCGGCCCGGTGGCCGAAGCGGAAGTTGGGGCCCTCCACCACGACCCGCGCGTGGAGCTTGTCGACCAGCACCTTCACCACGAAGTCGGCGGGGGTGAGCCGCGAGAACTCCTGGGTGAACGGAAGGATCAGCACCGCGTCCACGCCCAGCGCCGCCATCAGCTCCGCGCGCCGCTGGTGCGGGGCGAGCAGGGGGGGATGGCTGCCGGGCCGCACGACCTCGCTCGGGTGCGGGTCGAAGGTGACCACGACCGCCGGTACGCCCAGCTCCCGTGCGCGGGCCACCGCGCGGCCGATGATCAGCTGATGCCCTCGGTGCACTCCGTCGTAGGAACCGATCGTGACGACGCTGCGCCCCCAGTCCTCGGGGATGTCCTCCAAGCCACGCCAGCGCTGCACTATGCCCGCTCCTCGCCCGAACCTTCGACTGCCGACTTATCGCTTTCGCTTTTGCTTTCGCAGGTCTAAGACTGCCATGCCGCCCGCCCCCGCCGTGCACCGGAGGCCGGTCGGCGGGGGCTCGCGTAACGCCTATGCGAAGACGGCGAGGCTCTTGGCCCGGCCCTTCGACTCCTCCACCAGGGCCAGGAAGCGCCCGTCCGGACCGAAGACCGCCACCGGGCCCGCCGCGGCCCCCTCGCGGGGCGGCATGTCGATCCGTACGCCGTTGCCCAGCAGGCGGGCCTGGTGCGCGTCGACGTCCCAGCGCGGGAAGGCGGCGGCCGCGGCCTCGGCGATGGGCATGACCTGGAGGGACTCCTCCAGCCGCTCCAGCGTCCGCGCGGCCTCCAGCCCGTACGGGCCGACCCGGGTGCGGCGCAGCGCCGTCAGATGGCCGCCGGTGCCGAGCCCGGCGCCGAGGTCGCGGGCCAGGGCGCGGATGTACGTACCCGAGGAGCACACGACCGTGACGTCGAGGTCGAGGACGGGCGTGCCGTCCTCGGCCTTCGCCTCGCGGGCCTCGTGGAGGACGAAGGACGAGACGGTCACCGGCCGGGCCGGGATCTCGAACTCCTCGCCCTCCCGGGCCCGGGTGTAGGACCGCTTACCGTCGATCTTGATGGCGCTGACCTTGGACGGCACCTGCTGGATGTCCCCGGTCAGCTCGCCGATCCCGGCCTCGACGGCGCTCAGCGCGGTCCCGGCCGCCCCGCCGGAGGAGGTGATCTCCCCCTCGGCGTCGTCGGTGACCGTGGTCTGGCCGAGCCGGATCGTGGCCGTGTACTCCTTCTCGGTCAGCGCCAGATGGCCGAGCAGCCGGGTCGCCTTCTCGACGCCGATCACGAGCACGCCCGTGGCCATCGGGTCCAGCGTCCCGGCGTGCCCGACCCGGCGCGTACCGGCGAAGCGGCGCATCTTCGCGACGACGTCGTGCGAGGTGAACCCGGCCGGTTTGTCGACGATCACCAGGCCGTCCGGCGCACCGGAACCGGCCCTGCCCTTGCGTGTCATGCGTCCGCGGCACCCTTGCCGGCGGAGGGGGACTCGTCGTCGCCGTCGGCAGGAGACTCGTCCGCCTCCTCCTCGCCCGGCTTGCGGTACGGGTCGGCGTCACCGGCGTACGTGGCGCCCGAGGACGCCTCCCGGACCTCGGCGTCGGCCGCCTTGGCCTTGGCGAGGAGGTCGTCGATCGTGCGGGCGTTGTCCGGCAGGGCGTCCGGGACGAACGTCAGGGTCGGAGTGAACCGCACCCCGGTCTGCCGTCCGACCTCCGACCGCAGCACGCCCTTGGCGCTCTCCAGGGCGGCGGCCGAGGCCGCGCGCTCCTCGTCGTCGCCGTAGACCGTGTAGAAGACGGTCGCCTCCCGCAGATCACCGGTGATCCGGGTGTCGGTGATGGTCACATAGCCGAGCCGCGGGTCCTTGATCCGCCGCTGGAGGGTCTCCGCGACCACGACCCGGATGCGGTCCGCCAGCTTGCGTGCCCGCGCGGTGTCGCTCATGCGTCTTCTTCTCTCTTCTTCGCTTCAGTCATCGATGAACAGGGACGGTCATCGACCGGCCGACGATTCCCCGGCCCTCACTCGTCGTCGCCACCGTGGAGCCGCCGTCGCACCGACAGCAGCTCCACCTCCGGACGCCCCGCGACCAGCCGCTCGCAGCGGTCGAGGACGTCCGTGACGTGGCCCGCGTCCCCGGAGACCGCCGCGAGGCCGATCTCGGCCCTGCGGTAGAGGTCCTGGTCGCCGACCTCCGCCACGCTCACCGCGTACTTGCGGTGCAGCTCGGCGACGATCGGGCGGACGACGGAGCGCTTCTCCTTCAGCGACCGTACGTCGCCGAGAAGCAGGTCAAAGGACAACGTCCCTACATACATGCGGTCCGGGTCAAGCCACCCGTGGGGCCTTCGAGGTTGAGGCTTCTCGAACCGTACACGCAAGGGCCGGGGCCGATCGACGGAAATTCTCCGCCGACCGGCCCCGGATGAGAGGCGCGCGTCAGCCGCGCGGCTTCTCGCGCATCTCGTACGTCGCGATGACGTCGTCGATCTTGATGTCGTTGTAGCTGCCGAGGTTGATACCGCCCTCGAAGCCTTCGCGAATCTCGGTGACGTCGTCCTTGAAGCGGCGCAGGCCCTCGATGTTGAGGTTCTCCGCGATGACCTTGCCGTCGCGGACGAGGCGGGCCTTGGTGTTCCGCTTGACCTCGCCGGAGCGGATGAGGACACCCGCGATGTTGCCCAGCTTGGACGAGCGGAAGACCTCGCGGATCTCCGCCGTGCCCAGCTCGACCTCTTCGTACTCCGGCTTGAGCATGCCCTTGAGGGCCGCCTCGATCTCCTCGATCACCTGGTAGATGACCGAGTAGTAGCGGACGTCCACGCCCTCGCGCTCGGCCATCTGCGTGGCACGCCCGTCGGCGCGCACGTTGAAGCCGATGACGATGGCGTCGGAGCCGGTCGCCAGGTCGATGTCGGTCTCGGTGACCGCACCCACACCGCGGTGCAGGACGCGCAGGTCGACCTCTTCGCCGACGTCGAGCTGGAGCAGGGAGGACTCGAGGGCCTCCACCGAACCGGACGCGTCGCCCTTGATGATGAGGTTGAGCTGCTGGACCTGACCGGCCTTGAGCACCTTGTCCAGGTCCTCCAGGGAGACCCGGCGGGTGCGCTTGGCGAAGGCGGCGTTGCGCTCGCGCGCGGCGCGCTTCTCGGCGATCTGACGGGCGGTGCGGTCCTCGTCGACGACGAGGAAGTTGTCGCCCGCGCCCGGCACGTTGGTCAGACCGAGCACCAGGACCGGGGTCGAGGGACCCGCCTCCTGGAGCTGGTTGCCGTTGTCGTCGAGCATCGCCCGGACGCGGCCGTACGCGTCGCCGACGACCATCGTCTCGCCGACCCGCAGGGTGCCGCGCTGGACCAGCACGGTGGCCACGGCGCCGCGGCCGCGGTCCAGGTGGGCCTCGATCGCGATGCCCTGCGCGTCCTGCTCCGCGTTGGCGCGCAGGTCGAGCGAGGCGTCCGCGGTGAGGACCACGGCCTCGAGCAGCTCGTCGATGTTCAGACCCTGACGGGCGGAGATGTCGACGAACATGGTGTCGCCGCCGTACTCCTCGGCCACCAGGCCGTACTCGGTCAGCTGACCGCGCACCTTGGTCGGGTCCGCGCCCTCGACGTCGATCTTGTTGACCGCGACCACGATCGGCACGTCGGCCGCCTTGGCGTGGTTCAGCGCCTCGATCGTCTGGGGCATCACACCGTCGTTGGCCGCCACCACGAGGATCGCGATGTCGGTCGACTTGGCACCACGGGCACGCATGGCGGTGAACGCCTCGTGACCCGGGGTGTCAATGAAGGTGATCTTGCGCTCTTCCTCGTTGACCTCGGTCGAGACCTGGTAGGCACCGATGTGCTGGGTGATGCCGCCGGCCTCGCCCGCGACCACGTTGGTCTTGCGGATCGCGTCCAGCAGTCGCGTCTTACCGTGGTCGACGTGACCCATGACGGTCACCACCGGCGGACGCGCGACGAGCATCTCCTCGCCGCCCTCGTTCTCGCCGAACTCGATGTCGAAGGACTCGAGAAGCTCGCGGTCCTCCTCCTCCGGGCTGACGATCTCGACGACGTAGTTCATCTCGTCGGCGAGGAGCTGGAGGGTCTCGTCGGAGACCGACTGGGTCGCGGTGACCATCTCGCCGAGGTTGAGCATCACGGCGACCAGCGACGCCGGGTTGGCGTTGATCTTCTCCGCGAAGTCGGTGAGCGACGCACCACGCGACAGCCGGACCGTCTGGCCGTTGCCGCGCGGCAGCATCACGCCGCCGACCGACGGGGCCTGCATGGCCTCGTACTCCTGGCGCCTCTGCCGCTTCGACTTACGGCCACGACGCGCCGGACCGCCGGGACGGCCGAACGCACCCTGCGTGCCGCCACGGCCACCGGGACCACCCGGACGGCCGCCGAAGCCCGGACGGCCACCGCCGCCACCGGGACGACCGGCGAAACCGCCGCCGCCACCCGGACGACCGCCGCCGCCACCACCGGGACGACCGGCGAAACCGCCGCCGCCACCCGGACGACCGCCGCCGCCACCGGGACGACCGGCACCGCCGGGGCCACGACCGCCGCCGCCACCGGGGCCCGGACGCGGACCCGCGGCCGGACGCTGCGGCATCATGCCCGGGTTCGGACGCGGGCCGCCGGAGCCGCCGCCAGGGCCACCGGCAGAACGCTGCCCGCCGCCCTGGGCGCCCTGCGGACGCGGCATCGAGCCCGGAGTGGGACGGGGACCGCCCGCACCCTGGCCGCGACCGGCACCGGGACCGCCCTGGCCGCCGCCCTGCGGACGCGGACCGGCACCGCCCTGGCCGCCGGGGCCGGGACGGGCGCCGCCGCCGGGACGGGGCGCCTGCGGGCGCGCCATGCCGGTGGAGCCACCGGAGGTGAAGGGGTTGTTGCCCGGACGCGGACCGGCCGGACGGCCGCCGCCCGGACGCGGGCGCTCCTGGCCGGGACGCGGGGCGCCGGAACGGCCGCCCTGGCCGCCCTGACCCTGACCACCCTGGCCCTGGCCGCCCTGGCCGCCCTGGCCACCGGGGCCGGGACGGGCACCGGGGCGCGGACCGGGCGTGGCGCCCGGCTTGCCGGGGCCGCCCGGGCCCGGCTTGGCCGGGGAGGGCTTGGGGCCGGGGGTGGCCGGCGGGGCGGTGAACTCGGGCTGCGCCGGAGTCGCGGGCTGCGCCGGACCCGGCTTGGGGCCGGGCGTCGGGCGGGCGCCCGGGGTCGGGCGCGGGCCCGGAGTGGGCGCCGCGGACGGCGTGCTGCGCGGGCCCTCGGCGGCGGCCGGCTTGGGGCCGGGCGTCGGGGGCTTGGGGGCAGCGGGACGGGCCGCCGACGCCGGACCCGGCGTCGGGGGCTTGGGCGTCGCCTTGCGCGGCGCCGAGGGCTTGCCGGAGGCACGGCCGGAGCCGTTGCCGCCCTGGAAAGCGTCAGTCAACTTGCGGACTACCGGCGCCTCGATCGTCGAGGACGCCGAACGTACGAATTCACCGAGCTCCTGGAGCTTGGCCATGACGACCTTGCTCTCAACGCCGAACTCCTTGGCGAGTTCGTATACCCGGACCTTAGCCACTTCGCTCCTTTTAGGTCCGGGTTACCGCCGGACCGTCGCTACTTCATGGGCGTACTCATCGCGTACTCATCGAGTGCTCATCGCAATCTCGACCTACTTCCGACTCGCGAGGTACCTGACCGCACGGTTGTCCCGTGCCGTTCTTCCAGCTTCTTACTGGGGTGACTGGTCACCCTGGTGCTCGACATAGCGGCGCAAGTCCGTGGTGTCGAGCGCCCCCGGTCCCCTGAAGGCCCGGGGAAAGGCCCGGCGGCGAACCGCCAGGTCGAAACAGCCCCGTGTGGGGTGCATATAAGCTCCCCGACCGGGCAGCGTACCGCGCCGATCGGGGACGCAAACGCCCTCGACCGCCACGATGCGCAGCAGATCGTTCTTGGCCGCCCGATCCCGGCATCCCACACAGGTTCTCTCAGGGCAGGCACGGGCGCGCGTGCGGCCAGACACTGCTTAAGTCTACCTCCCTGTGCCGACCTCACCCCTTGGGGGGAGTGATCGAACCGTCACACGTTTTCGGCTGGATCCCGGGTGTCCGCGGCTTGAATCAGCCTTGATCGACCCTGTTCAGGCCTGATCGGCGGACTGATCGGTATCCGGCCGGATGTCGATCCGCCAGCCCGTGAGCCGGGCCGCGAGCCGGGCATTCTGCCCTTCCTTGCCGATCGCCAGCGACAGCTGGTAGTCCGGCACGGTGACCCGCGCGGACCGGGCCGCGAGGTCCACGACCTCGACCTTGCTCACCCGGGCGGGCGACAGCGCGTTCGCCACCAGCTCGGCGGGGTCGTCCGACCAGTCGACGATGTCGATCTTCTCGCCGTGCAGCTCGGCCATCACGCTGCGCACCCGGCCGCCCATCGGGCCGATGCACGCACCCTTGGCGTTCAGGCCCGAACGGGTGGACCGGACGGCGATCTTGGTGCGGTGACCCGCCTCACGGGCGATCGCCGCGATCTCCACCGAGCCGTCCGCGATCTCCGGCACCTCGAGCGCGAAGAGCTTCTTCACCAAATTGGGATGCGTACGCGAAAGGGTCACCGACGGCCCGCGCACGCCCTTGACCACCCGTACGACGTACGTACGGAGCCGGGTGCCGTGCGCGTAGTCCTCGCCGGGCACCTGCTCCTGCGACGGCAGGATCGCCTCGAGCCGGCCGATGTCCACCAGGATGTTCTTCGGGTCCTTGCCCTGCTGGACGACGCCCGCGACGACGTCGCCCTCCCGCCCCGCGTACTCGCCGAAGGTGATCTCCTCCTCGGCGTCCCGCAGCCGCTGGAGGATGACCTGCTTGGCGGTCATGGCGGCGATCCGGCCGAAGCCGGAGGGGGTGTCGTCGAACTCGCGGGGCTCCTCGCCCTCCTCGAGATCGTCGGCGTCCTCCCGGGCCCACACCGTCACATGGCCGCTGTTGCGGTCCAGCTGCACCCGGGCCCGCCGACGGCTTCCCTCGGTGCGGTGGTAAGCGATGAGGAGAGCCGACTCGATCGCCTCGACCAGCAGGTCGAACGAGATCTCCTTCTCCCGCACCAGACCCCGCAGGGCACTCATGTCGATGTCCACGGCTACGCCTCCTCCTTGCTCTCGTCGCCCTCGGGCTTGCGGTTGAACTCGATCTCCACACGTGCCTTGGAGATCTCCTCGAAGGCCAGCCGCCTGGCGGTGGGCTTGCGCCCCTTCACTCCGGGGACTTCCAGATCCAGCCCCTCGTCATCGACCGCGGTGATCCGGGCGATCAGCTCGCCGCCCTCCACCAGCTGCGCCTTCATCAACCGCCCGGTCGCCCGGCGGTAGTGGCGCTGCTCGGTCAGGGGGCGCTCGGCGCCGGGGGAGGTGACCTCCAGGACGTACGGGGTCTGGCCCATCGCGTCCGACTCGTCGAGCGACTGCGAGATCGCCCGGCTCAGCTCAGCACACGTATCCAGCTGCACGCCGTCGTCGGAGTCCACCACGATGCGAAGGACGCGCCGCTTCCCGGCCGGTGTCACCTCGACCTCTTCCAGATCCAGGTCCCGTGCGCTGACGAGCGGTTCCAGCAGTCCGCGCAGCCTTTCGCTCTGGGTCGTGCTCATCCGGGTGACTCCTCGGCCGCGTGTGCTGTTGTGGGAAGGTCGCGTGTCAGCTCAAAGCCTATCTGTTCCGGCGCCGGGCTGACGATTCGGTGGCCGCTGCCCGGCTTTCCGGCCCCGCGCGGGTACGCTCGCCTGCTGTGATCACTAACGGCGGCCGGGAGCTGCCGCAGCCCGGAAAGAGGAACGTGTCGATCACGAATCCCCCACCTCGCCCCACGTCCCCGTCCCTCCCCCAGGACGCCCCGCGGACCGCGTCCCCGCGGCGGCGAAGTCTGCTGCTGGCCGGTGGCTCGGCGGGCGCCGCCGCGCTGCTCACCGGCTGCTCCGGTGACTCGGACGACGGACCCCGGTCATCCGGTTCCGCGGACGCCGCGGCGCTGCGCGCCCGGGGCGTACGGGACTCGGCCGCGCTCCTCGCGCGCTACGACGCGACCATCGATGCCCATGCCGCGCTCGCGGAGCGGCTGCGGCCGCTGCGGGCGGAGACGGCGGCCCACATGGCCGCCTTCGGCTCCAAGGATCCCTCCGCGTCCGCCTCCGCGACCGCGTCCCGCTCACCGGCCGCGGGCGGGCGGCGGCTGCCCGCGGTACCCCAGGACGAGAAGAAGGCCCTCGGCGCCCTCGCCCAGGCCGAGCGGCACACCGCCGACAGCCGCACCACGGCGCTCGTCGGCGCACCGCCCGAGCTGGCCCGGCTGCTGGCCTCCGTCGCGGCCTGCGGCGCCGCCCATGTGTATCTGCTCACCCAGGGCGGCCCGGGCTCATGACGGCCGCCGTCAGCCCCTGTGACACCGCCTTCAGCACCCTCCGCGCGGAAGGAGTACCCGGATGAACCGCTCCGCGACGCTCAAGGCCACCCAGGCCGCGCTCGCCGCCGAGCACGCCGCCGTGTACGGATACGGCGTCGTCGGCGGCCGGATCGGCGACGACCGTCTCGCCGAGGCGCGCGAGGGGTACGCCGCGCACCGGTCGCGCCGCGACGACCTCGTGCGCACCGTGCGCGACATGGGCGGCACGCCGCAGAGCGCGGCCCCCGCGTACGCGCTGCCGTTCGCGGTGCCCGACTCGGCCGCCGCCGTCCGGCTCGCCGCCGAGCTGGAGAACCGGGTGGCCGCCGTCTACGCCGACCTCGTACGGACCTCCGACGGCGCCCTGCGGCGGCAGGCGGCGGGGGCGCTGCGCGAGGCGGCGGTCCGGTCGGTGCGCTGGCGGGGCGGCGGCGTAGCCTTCCCTGGGCTCACCGAGCGCGCCGCGCCGGCCGCCCCGTCCCCGTCGGCGAGCGGAGCCGCCGACGGGGTCTGATGGTCGAAGAGGACGTAGGCGACAGGGGGCAGCGCGGGAATGGCAGCGGACACGGGGGACCCGAGACCTCTCCAGGTGCCGAAGCGGCTGCTGGACGCGGTGGGCGACGATCCGGCGGAGCCCGTACGGAGCTGGCTGGACAGCCTGCCGCAGCTGGCCGCGCGGCGGCTGAGCGCATGGGAGCTGACCCCCGAGCGGGTCGTCACGCCCGGCGGCCGCGGCGGCCTGGTCGTGCTCGTGCGGCAGGCGGACGGCGCCCCGGCGGCGCTCAAGTTCCCCGTGCCGGGCCCGGGCGAGGGCGATGAGGCGGCCGCGCTCGCGCACTGGAACGGCTGGGGCGCGGCCCGGCTCCTGCGCGCCTCCCCGGAGGACGGCGCGCTGCTGCTCGAACGGCTCCAGTCCGCGGTGTCGCTGCGCTCCCTGCCCGAGGCGAAGGCGCTGCTGGAGGCGGCGGGCACGGTACGGCGGCTGTGGGTGCCGCCGCCCGCCGACTCGTTCGGCACCGTCGAGGAGCGGACGGAGGCGGCCGCCGAGCTGCTGCCGACGCTCGCCTCGGGGGCCTGGGCGGCCGACGTGCGCCCGCTCGCCGACGAGGCCCTTGACCTGCGGTCAGGCCTGACCGCCCGGCCGCCCGAGCGGCTGCTGCTGCACGGCGGCTTCCGGCAGGGCAAGGTGCTGGCCGGGGAGCGGACGCCGTGGCTCGCGGTGGGCCCGCGACCGGTCGTCGGGGAGCGCGCGTACGACCTGGCGCGGCTGGTCCTCGACCGCTGCGAGGACCTCGCCGCGGGCCCCGGCCCGGCCGCGGCCGCGCGGCGCCGGATCGCCAAGCTGGCCGACTCCCTGGACGTCGACCGCGACCGCCTGCGCGGCTGGTCCCTCTTCCGCGCCGTGGAGGCGGGCCTGCGCCACGGGGCGGCCGGTGACCGGCGCCGGGCCGAGCTGCTGCTGGAGTTCGCGGGCTGGCTGTAGTCCCCCGCGCCCCTCCCCGAGCCCAAAGGCGAAGCCCCCGCCCGGTGGGGGGCGGGGGCTTGTGCCCGGCTCAGGCGGTGAGGCGGGACAGGGCCTCGTCGATCGGGAGTTCTTCGCGGTCGCCGGTGCGGCGGTCCTTGAGTTCGACCACGCCGTCCTTCGCGCCGCGGCCGACGACCAGGATCGTCGGGACGCCGATCAGCTCCGCGTCGGTGAACTTCACGCCCGGGGAGACGCCGGCGCGGTCGTCGACCATGACCCGGACGCCCGCCGTGCCCAGCTTCTCGGCGAGGTCCAGGGCCAGCTCGGTCTGGAGGGCCTTGCCCGCCGCGACGATGTGGACGTCGGCCGGGGCGACCTCGCGGGGCCAGCAGAGGCCGGAGTCGTCGTGGGTCTGCTCGGCGAGGGCGGCGACCACGCGGGAGACGCCGATGCCGTACGAGCCCATGGTGACCCGCACCGGCTTGCCGTTCTGGCCGAGCACGTCGAGCTGGAAGGTGTCGGCGTACTTGCGGCCGAGCTGGAAGATGTGGCCGATCTCGATGGCCCGGTCGAGCGCGATGCCCGTGCCGCACTTGGGGCAGGGGTCGCCGGGCTCGACGACGACCACGTCCAGGTAGTCGTCGACCTCGAAGTCGCGGCCGCAGACGACGTTGCGGGCGTGGGTGTCCGGCTTGTTGGCGCCCGTGACCCAGGCGGTGCCGGGGGCGACCCGGGGGTCGGCGATGTAGCGGAAGGACTTGCCCGCCAGGCCCTGCGGGCCGACGTAGCCGCGGACCAGGTCGGGGCGGCCCTCGAAGTCCTCGGCTGTGACCAGCTCGATCTCGGCCGGGGCCAGGTGCTCGCCCAGCTTGCCGAGGTCGACCTCGCGGTCGCCGGGGACGCCGACCGCGGTGATCTCGCCGTCGACCTTGATCAGGAGGTTCTTGAGGGTGGCGGAGGCCGGGACGCCCAGGTGCTCGGCGAGGGTCTCGATGGTGGGGGTGTCGGGGGTGTCCAGCTCCTCGACCGGCCCGTGCTCGGCGCCCTCGACGGCCGGGACGGCGGTGGTGACCGCCTCCGTGTTGGCCGCGTAGTCGCAGTTCGGGCAGTCGACGAAGGTGTCCTCACCGGCCGCCGCGGGGGCCAGGAACTCCTCGGAGGCGGAGCCGCCCATCGCGCCGGAGACGGCCGAGACGATGCGGTAGTCGAGGCCCAGGCGCTCGAAGATCCGCTGGTACGCCTCGCGGTGCAGCCGGTAGGACTCGGCCAGGCCCTCGTCGCTGGTGTCGAAGGAGTACGAGTCCTTCATCTGGAACTCGCGGCCGCGCAGCACGCCCGAGCGCGGCCGGGCCTCGTCCCGGTACTTGGTCTGGATCTGGTAGAGCATCACCGGCAGGTCCTTGTAGGACGTGCACTGGTCCTTGACCGTCTGGGTGAAGATCTCCTCGTGGGTGGGGCCGAGAAGGTAGTCGCCGCCCTTGCGGTCCTTGAGCCGGAACAGCAGGTCGCCGTACTCCTCCCAGCGGCCGCTCGCCTCGTACGGCTCCTTGGGGAGCAGCGCGGGCAGCAGCACCTCCTGGGCGCCGATCGCGTCCATCTCCTCGCGCACGATCCGGGAGACGTTCTCCAGGACCTTCTTGCCGACCGGCAGCCAGGTCCAGATGCCCGCGGACGCGCGGCGGACGTAGCCGGCCCGGACGAGCAGCTTGTGGCTGGCGGTCTCGGCGTCGGCCGGGTCTTCGCGCAGTGTCTTCAGCATCAAGGTGGACATGCGCTGGACGTGGGCGGCGTTGGCCATGGGGTCTTCTCCTGCGTACGAGACGGATGTCAGGAGGTTAGCCGCCCGGGGACGCAACCCGGAAATGCGCTCCGTGAGCGCACGCTGGGGGTGTCTTGTCGATCAGGCCGGATCAGCGAGCGGCGTCAGGGGGCACCGCCCAGCGGTAGCTGGGCGAGGCGCGAGGGGGCACCGCCCAGCGGTAGCTGGGGGAGCGACGAGCGCGGGGCCGCGAGATGCCGCCCGCCGCGGCAGCGGCTGATGTCACCGCGGCGTCGGGAGCCGCAGCGGCAGGGGGGCGCCCATGACGGCGTACGGGCTCGGTGCGCTCGGGAAGAGCACCGGGCGGGCCAGGTCGCGGTAGCCCAGCGAACGGTAGAGGCAGCGGGCCGGGCTGTCGGTGTCGATGGCGGAGAGGATCGAGCGCGGCTGCACGGCGCCGTCGGTGATGGCGGTGATCAGCCGGCGGCCGATGCCGCGGTTCTGGTAACCGGGGTGGACGTGCAACTCGGTGATCACGAAGGCGTCGTCCAGCCAGTCCTCGTGCCCGGCCGCGCGCAGATAGGGCTGGACGATGGTGGACCACCAGTGGGTGCGGTCGTTGGGCATGCCGTAGACGAAGCCCACGAGCCGCCCCTCCGGGGTGGTCGCGCCGAGGGCGCGGGCGCCGGGGCTGGTGAGGTGGCGCAGCACGATGTGCCGTCGTACGCCGATCTCCTCGTCCGTCAGCCCGAAGGCCACGGCCTGCACGGCCAGCGCGTCGTCCACGCGCGCGGCGAGGTCGAGCGGGCCGACGACGACACCTCGGGGGTCCGGGGGGTGGTCCCCGGGCATCTCCAGCATGGGCGGCACCCTACTGGCCCGGTCCGGCGATCAGAACAGCACGCTCATGAACGCGCCGACCTCCTGGAAGCCGACGCGGCGGTACGCGGCGCGGGCCGCGGTGTTGTAGTCGTTGACGTAGAGACTGGCCACCGGCGCGATCTCGTTCAGCGCGTAGCCCAGCACGGCGGCCATGCCGGTCTCGGAGAGCCCGCGGCCGCGGTATTCGGGGGCGACCCAGACGCCCTGGATCTGGCAGGCGTGCGGGGTGGCGGCGCCGATCTCGGCCTTGAAGACGACGCGGCCGTTCTCGACGCGGGCGAACGAGCGTCCGGCGGCGACGAGTTCGGCGACCCGCGCCTGGTAGAGCAGTCCGCCGTCGCCCGCGAGCGGTGAGACGCCGACCTCCTCGGTGAACATCGCCACGCACGCGGGCATGATCACGTCCATCTCGTCCTTGCGGACCCGCCGCACCCGCGGATCGGGCGGGACGTCGGCGGACATCGAGGTGGTGACCATGAGCGGCTGACGTGCGCGGACCTCACGGGCCGGGCCCCAGCTGGGCTCCAGCAGGGACCACAGCTCGGCCGTGGTGTCGGCGGGGCCGACGATCGAGGAGCAGCGCCGCCCGGACCGGCGGGCGCGCTCCGCGAAGCCGCGCACGGCCTCGGGAGTGGCGCAGATGGGGACCAGGTTGGCCCCGGCGTAGCAGAGCGACTCGAGCCGTCCGCCGCTGTACCAGCCCCACATCTCGCCGCCCAGTCGCCACGGGTCCAGGCCGGCGACCTGGACGCGGGCGGCGACGAAGGCGTTGGAGACGGGGTCACGGTTGAGCACCGCGAGGGCCGAGTCGAGCTCTTGGGGCTCGAGGACCCTGGTGGTGGACGTCGTCAGCACGTGTCGGTTTGCCTCACCGGTTGCGGGCCTGCGGGCCGGAGGGGACTCGATTCCCCGCACTGTACCGCCCCCTCTGATATGGCTCTCTCCCCCGGCTACCGCTGGGAGGCGCCCCGCCGGGGGCACGCCCTCCCCCGGCTGCCGTCACCCGCCGACGGAGACCTGCGGTTCGCCGGAGGCGATGCCGTCCTTCTCCATCTGCTCGGCGATCTTCATCGCCTCGTCGATCAGGGTCTCCACGATCTTCGACTCCGGCACGGTCTTGATGACCTCGCCCTTCACGAAGATCTGCCCCTTGCCGTTGCCGGACGCCACGCCGAGGTCCGCCTCGCGGGCCTCGCCCGGGCCGTTGACGACGCAGCCCATCACGGCGACCCGCAGCGGGACCTCCATGCCGTCCAGCCCGGCCGTGACCTCGTCGGCCAGCTTGTAGACGTCGACCTGCGCACGCCCGCACGACGGGCACGAGACGATTTCCAGCCGCCGCTGCCGCAGGTTCAGCGACTCCAGGATCTGGATGCCGACCTTGACCTCCTCGGCCGGCGGCGCCGACAGCGAGACCCGGATCGTGTCGCCGATGCCCTCGCTCAGCAGCGCGCCGAAGGCCACCGACGACTTGATCGTGCCCTGGAACGCGGGCCCGGCCTCGGTGACGCCGAGGTGGAGCGGGTAGTCGCACTGGGCGGCCAGCTGGCGGTAGGCGTTGACCATGACCACCGGGTCGTTGTGCTTCACCGAGATCTTGATGTCCCGGAAGCCGTGCTCCTCGAACAGCGAGCACTCCCACAGGGCCGACTCCACCAGCGCCTCGGGCGTGGCCTTGCCGTACTTCTCCAGCAGCCGCTTGTCCAGCGATCCCGCGTTGACGCCGATGCGGATGGGCGTCCCCGCGTCCGAGGCCGCCTTCGCGATCTCCTTGACCTTGTCGTCGAACTGCCGGATGTTCCCCGGGTTCACCCGCACGGCAGCACAGCCGGCGTCGATCGCGGCGAAGACGTACTTCGGCTGGAAGTGGATGTCCGCGATGACCGGGATCTGCGACTTCCTGGCGATCACGGGCAGCGCCTCGGCATCGTCCTGCGACGGGCAGGCGACCCGCACGATCTGGCAGCCCGACGCCGTCAGCTCCGCGATCTGCTGGAGCGTCGCCCCGATGTCCGCGGTCACCGTCGTCGTCATCGACTGCACCGAGATCGGTGCGTCGCCGCCCACGGCGACCGGCCCGACCTGGATCTTCCGGCTGGCCCGGCGGTCGGCGAGCTTGGTCGGTACGGACGGCATTCCGAGTGAGATCGCAGTCATCTGGTTCGTAGCCCCAAGAAGGTGTTTGAGTGGCCCGAGATCGGCGGGCTCCGGGTCCGAGATTACGGCACCGGGTGGCGCCCCAGCACACTCCGGGCCCGAAGTCCACCCAAAGGCGAACTTCGGGACAGGTCAGATCATCAGGAAATTCGTACGGGGTTCACCACGTCGGCCACCAGAACGAGCAGCGTGAAGCAGATGAAGATGCCGGCGATCACATAGGCGACCGGCATCATCTTGGCCACGTCGAACGGACCGGGGTCGGGCCGCCGGACCAGGCGCGCGAGGCGGCGGCGCAGGGACTCCCACACCGCGCCCGCGATGTGGCCGCCGTCCAGCGGAAGCAGCGGCAGCATGTTGAACAGGAACAGTGAGAGGTTGAACCCGGCGACCAGGAAGAGCATCGTCGCGACGCGCTGCGAGGGCGGGATGTCGAGGTTGGCGACCTCGCCGCCGACCCGGGCGGCGCCGACGACGCCCATCGGGGAGTCCGCCTTGCGGGGCGCGTCCCCGAAGGCCGCGTTCCACAGGTCGGGGACCTTGGAGGGCAGGGCGACCAGGGACTGGACGCCGTCCTCGACCATGGTGCCCATGCGGTCCACGGACTGGCCGAGGGACTGCTTCACCACGCCGTTGGCCGGGGTGAAGCCGAGGAACCCGGCGCTCACGTACTGGCCCTCGACGTAGCCGCCGTTCCCGTCGGACTTGGCGACCTTGTTGGTGATGAGGTTGGCGTTCAGGGTCTTGCGGGCGCCCTCCCGCTCGACGGTGATCGTCGCGGGTCCCGTGGTCTTGCGGATGTCCTGCTGGAGGGCGCTCCAGTCCGCGACGCGGTGACCGTTGAAGGCGACGATCTTGTCCCCGGGCTGGAGTCCCGCGGCCTTGGCCGGGGAGTCCTTGGCGCCCTTGGGGCACTTGTCGGTCGAGGACGAGGCCGGGACCACACAGGCAGAGACGGTGCCGACGCTGGTCGTCTGGGTGTTGACGCCGAAGCTCATCATCACGCCGACGAAGATCACCACGGCGAGGACCAGGTTCATGAACGGCCCCGCGAACATCACGATCACGCGCTTCCACGGCGCCCGCGTGTAGAACATGCGGGTCTCGTCGCCGGGCTGGAGCTCCTCGTAGGCGGCCGACCGGGCGTCCTCGATCATGCCGCGCCACGGGGAGGTGGACCGCTGGGTGACCTTGCCGTCGTCGCCGGGCGGGAACATCCCGATCATGCGGATGAAGCCGCCGAACGGGATCGCCTTGATGCCGTACTCGGTCTCCCCCCGCTTGCGGGAGAAGATCGTCGGCCCGAAGCCGACCATGTACTGCGGGACCCGGATGCCGAAGAGCTTGGCGGTGGAGAGGTGGCCGAGCTCGTGCCAGGCGATCGAGATCCCGAGGCCGACGGCGAATACGAGTATGCCGAGGACCGTCATCAATGTCGTCATGCGTGACCCTCCGGGGTCGCCTTCGCCGCGCGGGCGGCCAGTTCGCGGGCGCGGGCACGGGCCCACGTCTCGGCTTCGAGGACGTCCGCGACGGTGAGCTGAGTTCCCGCGGAGGGGGCGCCGTGCTCGGCCACCACTTCCGCGACCGTATCGACAATTCCGTTGAAGGGCAGCTTCCGGTCGAGGAAGGCGTCCACGCACTCCTCGTTCGCCGCGTTGAAGACGGCCGGGGCTGTGCCGCCGAGACCGCCGACGTGCCGGGCGAGGTCGACCGAGGGGAAGGCCTCGGTGTCGAGGGGGAAGAACTCCCAGGTGTGGGCCCTGGTCCAGTCGCAGCCGGGGGCGGCGTCCGGCACCCGCTCGGGCCAGCCGAGACCGAGCGCGATCGCCATCCGCATATCGGGCGGGCTCGCCTGGGCGAGCGTCGAGCCATCGGTGAATTCAACCATCGAGTGGATATACGACTGAGGGTGGACGACCACCTCAATCCGTTCGAAGGGAATGTCGTAGAGCAAGTGGGCCTCGATGACCTCCAGCCCCTTGTTGACGAGGGTCGCGGAGTTGATCGTGATCACCGGCCCCATGTCCCAAGTCGGGTGGGCCAGCGCGTCCGCGGGGGTGACCTTCGTCAGCTCCTGCTTGGTACGGCCCCGGAAGGGGCCCCCGGACGCGGTGACGACCAGCTTGCGGACCTCCGCCCTGGTGCCGCCGAGCAGCGCCTGGAAGAGGGCGGAGTGCTCGGAGTCGACGGGGATGATCTGGCCGGGCTTGGCGATCGCCTTGACCAGGGGGCCGCCCACGATGAGCGATTCCTTGTTCGCCAGCGCCAGCACCCGCCCCGCCTCCAGGGCGGCCAGGGTCGGCGTGAGGCCGATGGAGCCGGTGATGCCGTTGAGCACGGTGTGGCACGCGGAGCGGGCCACCTCGACGGCCGCGTCCGGCCCGGCCAGGATCTCCGGCAGCGGCTCGCCCGCGCCGTACCGCCCGGACAGCGCCGCGCGCAGCGCGGGCACCGCGTCCTCGCGGGCGACCGCGACGGTGGCCGCCTTCAGCCGGTGGGCCTGCTCGGCGAGCAGGTCGGCCCGCCCTCCGGCGGCGGACAGGGCGGTCACCCGGAAGCGGTCCGGGTTGCGCAGGATCACGTCGATGGCCTGGGTGCCGATCGATCCGGTGGAGCCCAGGATCACGATGTCGCGGGGGCTGCCGGGGTCGGCGGGGGCTGCCGGGGGGCGCAGATGCGGGTCAGCCAGGGAATCCGTCATCTGCCCATTGTTGCGTCAGCCGCTTCGTGCGCCTAAACCGGAGCCGCCCCCGCGCACGGCGGGAGCGGCGCCGGGCGCCGTCAGTGGACGGGGCGGTGGACGTTGTCCCTCGTCGAGGGCCCGGGGGTGGCGTCGGCGATCCACGGTCCTTCGCCGCTGGGGTCGAGGATGCCCGCCTCCAGCCACTCGTACGAGCCGGAGAGCACCCCGGAGACGACCTTGCGGTCGAGGTCGTCGGTGTTGGTCCACAGCCGGCCGAAGAGTTCGTCGGCGCGGATGCGGGCCTGCCGGCAGAAGACGTCGGCCAGCTGGTACGCCTCGGCGCCGTGGTCGCCGCGGCTGCGCAGCATCTCGGCGCGCACACAGGCCGCGCTCATCGCGAACAGCTCCGCGCCGATGTCCACGATCCGGCTGAGGAAGCCCTGCTTGGTCTCCATCCGGCCCTGCCAGCGGGACATGGCGTAGAACGTGGACCGGGCGAGCTTGCGCGCCGAGCGCTCGACGTAGCGCAGATGCGGCGACAGGTCCCGGTGGCCGGGCGGGGCGAACTCGGCGTACGCGCGCGGGAGGTGGCCCGGGCCGGTGACCAGGCCCGGCAGCCAGCGGGCGTAGAAGCCGCCCGCCTTGGCGGCCGCCCGGCCCTTGTCCGAGAGGGACTTGTCCGGGTCGATGAGGTCGCCCGCCACCGACAGGTGCGCGTCCACGGCCTCCCGGGCGATCAGCAGGTGCATGATCTCGGTGGAGCCCTCGAAGATCCGGTTGATGCGCATGTCGCGGAGCATCTGCTCGGCGGGGACCGCCCGCTCGCCGCGGGCGGCGAGCGAGGCCGCGGTCTCGAAGCCGCGGCCGCCGCGGATCTGGACCAGTTCATCGGTCATCAGCCAGGCCATCTCGCTGCCGTAGAGCTTGGCGAGCGCCGCCTCGATGCGGATGTCGTTGCGGTCCTCGTCGGCCATCTGGGAGGCGAGGTCGATGACCGCCTCCAGCGCGAAGGTCGTCGCCGCGATGAAGGAGATCTTGGCGCCGACGGCCTCGTGCCGGGCGATCGGCTTGCCCCACTGCTCACGGGCCGCGGACCATTCGCGGGCGATCTTCAGGGACCACTTCCCGGCGCCCGCGCACATCGCGGGCAGCGAGAGCCGCCCGGTGTTGAGCGTGGTCAGCGCGATCTTGAGACCGGCGCCCTCGGGGCCGATGCGGTTGGCCGCGGGGACCCGGACCCGGTGGAAGCGGGTCACCCCGTTCTCGATGCCGCGCAGCCCCATGAACGCGTTGCGGTTCTCGACGGTGACGCCCTCGGCGGCCGTCTCGACGATGAAGGCGCTGATCCCGCCCTTGTGGCCGTCGGACTTGGGCACCCGGGCCATGACGACGAGGAGGTCGGCGACCACGCCGTTGGTGGTCCAGAGCTTGACGCCGTCGAGGATGTAGTCGTCCCCGTCGGGGACCGCGGTGGTGGCGAGCCGCGCCGGGTCGGACCCGACGTCCGGCTCGGTGAGCAGGAAGGCCGATATGTCGGTGCGGGCGCAGCGCGGCAGGAAGCGGTCCTTCTGGTCCTGGGTGCCGAACAGCTTGACCGGCTGGGGCACGCCGATGGACTGGTGGGCGGAGAGCAGCGCGCCGATGGCGGGGCTGACGGACCCGGCCAGCGCGAGGGCCTTGTTGTAGTAGACCTGGGTGAGGCCCATGCCGCCGTACTTGGCGTCGATCTTCATGCCGAGCGCGCCGATCTCCTTGAGGCCCTGGATGGTCTCGTCGGGGATCTGCGCATCGCGCTCGATGCGGGCGGGATCGACCCGGGTCTCGCAGAACTCGCGGAGCTTGGCGAGGAACGCCTCGCCGCGGCGCACATCGTCCGGTGCGGGCGCGGGGTGCGGATGGATCAGATCGAGGCGGAAGCGGCCGAGGAACAGCTCCTTGGCGAAGCTCGGCTTGTGCCATACCTGTTCGCGTGCGGCCTCGGCGACCTGGCGCGCTTCACGCTCGGACACCGGCCTGACGGATGATGCGGTCATCGGTGCTCCCTTGCCGCAAATGACGATCTCGTGACATTACCGGCACGTACCGCTGTTCAGTGTGCCTCCGGCGGGCCGGGTCGGCAAAGTGGTGCGGCACGGTGACGTGCTGGTGAAGCGCTTCGACAGTCTCTGGACAGCTCGTGCTGGACAGGTCTACTGTCTGCGTCGAAGCGCTTCGCTGCCCCTTCCCGCCGGACGGAGTCCCCGCATGGCCACTCTCGCCGAGGTCGCCCGCCACGCCGGAGTCTCCGCCAGCACGGTGAGCTACGTCCTCAGCGGCAAGCGCTCCATCTCGGCGCCCACCCGGGAGCGCGTCGAGCGGTCCATCAAGGAGCTGGGCTACCACCCGAACGCCGGGGCCCGCGCCCTCGCCAGCAGCCGTTCCAACATCATCGCGCTGATGGTGCCGCTGCGGACCGACATCTACGTACCGGTGATGATGGAGGTCGCCATCGCGGTCGCCACCACCGCCCGGGCCCACGGGTACGACGTGCTGCTGCTCACCGGCGAGGAGGGTCCCGCGGCGGTGCGCCGGGTCACCGGCAGCGGACTCGCCGACGCCATGATCCTGATGGACATCGAGCTGGAGGACGAGCGGCTGCCGCTGCTGCACGCGGCCCGCCAGCCCACCGTGCTGATCGGGCTGCCCGCCGACACCATCGGCCTGACCTGCGTCGATCTCGACTTCACCGCCACCGGCGCGCTGTGCGCGGAGCATCTGGCCGCCCTCGGTCACCGGGAGATCGCCGTGATCGGCGAGGCGGCGGCCGTCTACGAGCGCCACACCGGGTTCGCCGAACGGACCCTGGACGGGCTGCGCGCGGCCGCCCGCGAGCTGGGCCTGCGGCTGCTGCACCGCCCGTGCGAGGGCTCTTACGAGTCGATGGACGGCACCCTGTCCCGGATCTTCGACGAGCGCCCCGGCACCACCGGCTTCATCGTCCAGAACGAGGCCGCCATCGATCCGCTGCTGAGCCTGTTGCGGCGGCAGGGGCGGGCGGTCCCCGAGGACGTCTCGGTGGTCGCCATCTGCCCCGACCAGGTGGCCACCAGTGCGTCCGTGCGGCTCACCTCGGTCGCCATCCCCGCGCAGGAGATGGGGCGGCGGGCCGTCGAGCTGGTGGTGGCCAAGCTCCAGGGCGACGCCTCCGAGCAGGTCGCGCTGCTGCCCCCGGAGCTGACCGTACGGGCCAGCTCGGGCCCGCCGCCGTCCTGACGCCACCGGCACCGCTGGCACCTCTGACACCTCTGACACCACCGGAACCGCTGACGCCGCGACCCGTACGCACCCGCCGTACGACCCCTCACCGCCGCACCCCCGAGGAGCGCCTCCGTGAACCCGTCGCCGCTCGTCCCCGACCCGCCCGCCTCTTCCGTCACGTCGGTCTCTTCCGCGCTCGCCCAGTCCTCCCCCACCGTCGGCGCCTTCGCCGAGCGCGACGGCGCCCTGGAGTGGAGCGGACGCCAGGAGACCGTACGGCTCGAACCGTGGGGGCCCGATGCGATCCGGGTGCGCGCCCGGCTCGGCGGACCCGTCCTCGACGGACTGCCCGGCGCGCTTCAGGACGCCCCGCCACCGTCCGCCGCGTCCGTCGAGGTGGCGGACGGGCACGCCACGCTGACCAACGGCGCGCTCACCGCCGAGGTCGCCGCTGACGGCATGATCCGCTTCGTACGGGCCGCGGACGGCGCGGAGCTGCTGGCCGAGGAGCGCGCCCACTTCTGGTGGCCGGGGCCACGGCTGCGGACCGCGACCGGCAACGGCTACCACCGCCTGGAGCAGCGCTTCCGCGCGTACGAGGGCGAGAAGCTGTACGGGCTGGGGCAGCACCAGCACGGGCTGCTCGACCAGAAGGGCGCCGTCGTCGACCTCGTCCAGCGCAACTCCGAGGTCACCATCCCCGTCCTGACCTCCAGCCGCGGCTACACGCTGCTGTGGAACAACCCGGCGATCGGGCGCGTCGAGCTGGGCGCGACCGGCACCCGCTGGGTCGCCGACAGCGCCCGCCAGATCGACTACTGGATCACCGCCGGGGATCCGGCCACCGCCCAGCGCCGCTACACCGCGGTCACCGGCCGCGCCCCCATGCTGCCCGAGTGGGCGGCCGGGTTCTGGCAGTGCAAGCTGCGCTACCGCACGCAGGAGGAGCTGCTGAGCGTCGCCCGCGAGCACCGGCGGCGCGGACTGCCGATCTCCGTCATCGTGTGCGACTTCTTCCACTGGACGCATCTGGGCGACTGGAGGTTCGACCCCGCCGCCTGGCCCGACCCCGCCGCGATGGTGCGGGAGCTGGACGAGCTGGGCATCCGGCTGGTGGTGTCGGTGTGGCCGTCGGTCTCGCCGCTGAGCGAGAACCACGCCACCATGGAGCAGCGCGGCTTCCTGATCGGCACCGAGTACGGCCCCGTGGCGCACGCCGACTGGCCCGACCGGCGGGAGGGCGAGCGGATCCAGGTCGCCTTCTACGACGCCACCAACCCGGACGCGCGGGAGTTCGTCTGGTCCCGGGTGCGGCAGAACTATCTGGAGCCGTACGGCATCCGCGCCTTCTGGCTGGACGCCTGCGAGCCCGAACTGAAGCCCGGCTTCTCCGCGAACCTGCGCTACCACGCGGGTCCCGGTCTCGAAGTGGGCAACCTCTACCCGCGCGAGAACGCCCGCGCGCTGTACGACGGGATGCGGGCGGCGGGCGAGGAGGACGTCGTCACCCTCATCCGCTCGGCCTGGGCGGGCAGCCAGGCCTACGGCGCCGTCCTGTGGTCCGGCGACATCGGCACCGACTTCCCGACCCTGCGCCGCCAGATCGCCGCCGGGCTCAACGTGGCGCTGTGCGGCATCCCGTGGTGGAACACCGACATCGGCGGCTTCCACGGCGGCGACCCGGACGACCCGGCCTACCGCGAGGTGCTGATCCGCTGGTTCCAGTTCGGTGCGCTGTCCCCGGTGATGCGGCTGCACGGCTACCGCGCCCCGGGGCTGCCGCTCGGCCCGCGGATGACCGGCGGCCCGAACGAGGTGTGGTCGTACGGCGAGGAGACGACACAGATCCTGGCCTCGTATCTGCGGCTGCGCGAGCGGCTGAAGCCGTATCTGCTGGAGCAGATGCGCACCGCCCACGAGGAGGGCCTGCCGCCGCTGCGCCCGCTCTTCCTGGAGTTCCCCGACGACCCGGCCGCCTGGGACATCGCCGACTCCTACCTGCTGGGCCCGGACCTCCTGGTCGCCCCGGTCCTGGAGGCGGGCGCGGTCGAGCGGACGGCGTACCTTCCGGCGGGCGCGCGCTGGACGGACGCCTGGACGGGCGAGGAGTACGACGGCGGGCGGCCGGTGACCGTCCCCGCTCCCCTGGACCGCATCCCGCTGTTCCTGCGGAACGGCGCCCGGCTGCCGGTGCGGGACTGACCGCCGCAGGGGCGTACCGCCGCCACGGGGAGCGGCGGCGGTACGCGGGCCTCAGCCGGCGCTGACGCCGAAGCTCTTGGTGCGGAAGTCCAGGCCGCCGGCCGACGAGGTGATCTCGTAGCCGAACTGGACGTCACCGATGGTCACATCGCCGAACCAGCCCTTGGTGTTCTTGATCCAGTTCACGATGGACTTGATGTCCACGGTGCCGGAGCTGGAATTGGAGCTGCGGATGAAGGAGAAGACCTGGTTGGCGCCGTTGCTGCCCTTGTAGACGGTCCAGGTGTGCCCGCCGAGGGTGACGGTGCCCTGGGAGGTGCCGAGGGGGCCGACCGCGCCGGTCTTGTTGACCCACAGCATGATCTCGTAGTCGTAGTTGCTGTCCCAGATGTCGTACGAGGTGTTGTACGCGCCGGAGGACGGGACCGTCACGCTGTAGGTGCTGGTGAGGCTGTTGATGGCGCTGATCTTCTTGCCGACGACCTTCTTGGCGTTGGGGTAGGACTTGATGCCGCCGGTGTTCGGGTGGTTGGCCCACACTCCCCAGTCACTCGCGGAGTTGGCCCAGATGGTCTGGGAGCCCGCGCCGGAGCCCCAGATGTTGTTGTAGAGCGTGTAGCCCCCGGTGGACCAGTTGCCCCACTGGTCGGAGGAGGACCAGGTGGCGGCCTGGGCGGGGGCGGCGGCGAAGCCGACCACGGCGAGGAGCGCCAGTAACGGCGTCAGGAGGAGCGAACGCACGGCTCGTCTTGGCACGATGCCGATTCCTTTCGGGTGGGGGGATTGCGGGAATGGATGGCGTCAGAGCGGCGCCAGGGCCACGACCGCGAAGCGGTCCAGCCTGACCTGGGTGTCGTACGCGCGGCCGGTCAGGAGGTCGGTGCGCGCGGACGGGAGGGGGACGACCGCCGGGGAGCGGCCATGGTTGAGGAGGAAGAGGAGGTCGCCGCGCGGTACGGCCTCGACGCCCTCGGGGATGCCCGGCAGCGGCGGCGCCAGCCCGGCCTCGTCGGCGGCGCGGCCCAGCAGGGCGCGCAGGGCGGCGGGTTCGGGGAGGGTGGAGACGTACCAGGCGGTGCCGTCGCCGTAGGCGTTGCGGGTGACGGCGGGCAGGCCGTCCAGTTCGCCGCCCTGGATCCGGGCGACCGGTTCGGCGGTGGCCGTCTCCAGGTCCTCGGACCAGAGGGTGCCGGTGAACCGGCCGAGCCAGGAGCTCTCGGCGGTCACGGTCTCGTCCTCGTCCAGCGGCCACCACTCGTGGACCGTGCCCAGGCCCAGGATGTCGCGCAGCCGCCGGTCGACTCCGCCGGGGCGGACCCGGTCGTCCTCGTCGGCGACGCCGGTGAAGAAGCCGCAGACGAGGGTGCCGCCGCCGCGGACGTAACCGGCCAGGTTCTCCAGCGCCTCGTCGGTCAGCAGATACAGATGGGGGACGGCGATCAGGGCGTAGTCGGCGAGGTCGGCGTGCGGATGGGCGAAGTCGGTGGTGAGGTTCTGCTCCCACAGGGCCTGATGCCAGGCGCGCAGCACCTGGTCGTAGTGGAGCCGGGAGGAGGGGCGGCCGTCCTGGACGCTCGCCCACCAGGCGTGCCAGTCGTGGAGGATGGCGGCCCGGGCGGGGACGTCACTGCCCGCGGCGGCGCCCAGCTCGCGCAAGGAGGCGCCGAGTTCGCGCACCTGGCGATACGTTCGGCTGCGCTCCCCGGCGTGGGGGACCATGCCGGAGTGGAACTTCTCGCTGCCCTGCCGGGACTGCCGCCACTGGAAGAAGCAGACGCCGTCGGCGCCGCGGGCGACGGCCTGGAGCGACCACAGCCGCATCAGGCCCCGCGGCTTGGGGTGGTTGACGCCGCGCCAGTTGACCGGGCCCGCGGCCTGTTCCATCAGCACCCACGGCCCGCCCGCCTGGGAGCGGGTCAGGTCGTGGATCATCGCTCCGTACGCGCCGCCGTGCGGGTCCTTGGGGTCGGGGTAGACGTCGACGGAGACGACGTCCTCCTCGGCGGCCCAGGCCCAGCCGTCCTGGCCGATGAACAGCGGCATGAAGTTGGTGGTCACCGGGATGTGCGGGGTGCGTGCGGCCAGCGCGTCGCGCTCGGCGGTGAAGCACTCCAGCAGCGCGTCGCTGGTGAAGCGGCGGAAGTCCAGCGCCTGGGCGGGGTTGCCCAGGTACTGGGCCCGGCGCGGCGGAATGATCTCCTCCCAGGAGTCGTAGCGCTGGCTCCAGAAGGCGGTCCCCCACGCCTCGTTGAGCGCGTCGAGGCGGCCGTACTTGGCGCGTAACCAGCGGCGGAAGTGGGCGGCGGTGGTGTCGCACCAGCAGTGGGTGCCGTACTCGTTGCCCACGTGCCACATCCGCAGGGCGGGATGGCCGCCGTAGCGGTCGGCGAGGTCCTCGGTGATCCGCAGCGCGTAGTCGCGGTAGACGGGGGACGAGGCGCAGAACTGGTTCCGCGAGCCGTACCAGACGACTCCGCCGGTTTCGTCGCGCGGCAGGGTCTCGGGGTGGCGGGCACCCATCCAGGGCGGCGGGGAGGCGGTCGGGGTGGCCAGGCACACCTCGATGCCGCCCTGGTGGAGCAGGTCCAGGACCCGGTCGAGCCAGTCGAACTCGCGGGCCCCGGGGCGGGGTTCGAGCGTCGCCCAGGAGAAGACGCCGACCGTGACGGTGGTGACGCCCGCCTCGCGCATCAGCCGGATGTCGTCGTGCCAGACGCTCTCCGGCCATTGCTCGGGGTTGTAGTCGGCGCCGTAGAGGATGCGGCCGCGGGTGGCGTCGTTCAGGTCGGGCATACCTGCTCTTTCGGGTCGGGACTTGGCGGGTGGAACGGGCGGGCGGCTCGGTCAGCCCTTGACGGCGCCGATGAGCATGCCCTTGGTGAAGTGCTTCTGGACGAACGGGTAGAGCACCGCGACGGGGATCAGCGCGAGCACCATGACGGCCATCTGCACGGCCAGGCTCGGGATCTGCTGGGTGGAGATCATCTGGGACATGCCCTGCGGCGCCTGCTGTTTGATGACGAGCTGGCGCAGGATCATCTGGAGCGGCCACATCTGCTGGTCGTTGAGGTAGAGCATCGCGTTGAACCACTGGCTCCAGTAGCCGACCGCGTAGAACAGCGACACCACCGCGATCACCGCCCTGGACAGCGGCATCACGATCTGGAACAGGATCCGCCACTCCCCCGCGCCGTCGATGCGGGCGCTGTCGACCAGCTCCGGCGCGGTGTCCTGGAAGAACGCGCGCAGCACCAGCACATTGAAGACCGAGATGGCGCTCGGCAGGATCATCGACCAGTAGCTGCCCTCCAGGCCGACGCCGGTGACCAGCAGATACGTGGGGATCAGCCCGGCGTTGAAGAACATGGTGACGAGCAGCAGCATCAGGATCGGGCGGTGGAGGAACGACCCGGAGCGGGAGAGTCCGTAGGCGCACAGCACGGAGACGGCGGTGCTGATCGCCGTGCCCACCGCGGTGAGCGCGAGGCTGACGAGCGTCGCGCGGGTCACCGTCCCGCCGCTCAGCAGCTCGGTGTAGGCCCGGAAGGTGATCGTCTTGGGGACGATGACCAGACCGCCCGCCTCGGTGATGGTCTTCTGGTCGGAGAGGCTGGTGACGACCACCACCCACAGCGGGCCGAGGATCGCCAGGCACACCCCGGTCAGGGTGATGCCCTTGATGCCCTGACCGACCGTGCCCGGCTCCTCCTCCCACACCGGGCGCTTCTCCCGGCCGCGTCGGCGCAGCGGTTCGGCGGAGGGTGTCGCGGCCGGGGCAGCGGGCCGCTCGGTCACGGTCATTTCCGGTAAACCCCCTGCTCGCCGAGCATATGGGCGACTTTGTTGGCGATCAGGACCAGGGCGAGGCTGAAAACGCCCTTGATCAGGCCGCCCGCGGCGGCGATCCCGTAGTCGGTGTTGGCGATGCCGACCCACCACACATAGGTGTCGAAGACCTCCGAGGCGCCCGGCCCCACCGCGTCGCGCTGGAGCAGGATCTGCTCGAAGCCGACGGTCAGCGCGTCGCCGACGCGCAGCACCAGCAGCAGGGCGATCACCGGGCGCAGCGCGGGCAGCGTGACGTGCCACATGCGGCGCCAACGGCCCGCCCCGTCCACGGCGGCGGCCTCGTACAGGTCCTGTTTGACGGCGGACAGCGCGGCGAGGAAGACGATCGCGCCCCAGCCCGCGTCCTTCCACACCAGCTGGGCGGTGACGAGGAACTTGAAGACGCCCGGGTCGGTCATCAGGTCGAAGCCCTCGTACCCGTGGGACCGCAGCTGCTGGGCGAGGAGCCCGGCGCCGCCGAGCATCTGCTGGAAGATCGTGATGACCAGCACCCAGGAGAAGAAGTGCGGCAGGTACAGGATCGACTGCACCAGGCCCCGGAGCCGATCGCTGAGCACGCTGTTGAGCAGCAGCGCGAGCGCGACCGGAACCGGGAAGAACAGCACCAGCTGGATGAAGGTGATGCTGAGGGTGTTGGCGAAGGCGTCCCAGAAGCGGCTGTCCTGGAAGAGCAGGGTGAAGTTCTCGAACCCGACCCAGGGGCTGGTCCACAGCCCCTGGGTGAACGGGTCGTAGTCCTTGAACGCGACCGTGGTCCACAGCAGCGGGACGTAGGTGAACAGCACGAGCAGTCCGACGGCGGGGGCCGTCATCAGCAGCAGGGTGCGGTCGCGGCGCAGCCGGTGCCACCACCGGACGCGGTCCGCGGGGCGGCCGCGGGGTTGGTCGCGGTCGCGGAGGTGCACCGCCATCAGGCGCCGCTGCCGTTCTCTTCCAGGAGCTTGGCGTACCAGTCGCGGAGCCGGTCGCCGCCGCCGCTGCGCCAGTCGCTGATGGCCCGCTGGGCGTCCTTGATGGTCTTGCGGCCGCGGGTGACGTCCTTGGCCAGGTCCTCGAAGGGGGTGTAGAGGGAGGCGTACCGGTTGGGCTCCTGGATCTGCATGCCGTAGAAGAGCGGCTTCTTCGCGAACTTGCCCATGCGCTGCATCCAGCCGCAGTAGTCCTTCACCATCTGCGGGAAGTCCGGGTAGGCGACGCTCGCCTGGGGGGACGCGATGAAGCGGTAGGTGTCCTGGACGTCCCGCACACCGGTGGCGTTCTTGACCGGGAGGCCGTCCTTCAGGGTGTGGTGCACGCCTTCGACGCCGTAGTCGATGAGGCGCTGCTCCTTGGTGCCGAAGGGGGCGGCGATGAAGTTGGCGAGGGCGAGGATCTCCTCGATCTGCTCCTTGCCGAGGTTCTTGTTGAGGAAGGACCAGATGGCGGCTGGCGGGTCGAGGTAGATGACCGGGTCGCCGCCGTCGGGGCCGAAATAGTCCATTCCCTGGATCTTGAAGTCGGGGTGGGGCCCGGCCTGTTCGAAGGTGGCGCCGTACCATTTGGCGTCGCCGTCGTTGTAGAGGAGGGTCTGTCCGGAGGTGAAGCGGGTCAGCGCGTCATTGGCCTTGCCCGCGACCGCGTCGGGGTGGACGTATCCCTTGGCGAAGAGCTTGCGGCACCACTCCAGGGCCTCCAGATAGTTGTCGGTCTCCACCTTGTGGACGAGCTTTCCGTCCTTCTCCACCCAGTAGTACGGCTTCTCGCCCGGGCATCCGAAGATTCGCTGCGCCGACCACCACATGTCGTCGCACGCCCAGACCTTGCTCTTGGGCCGGGTGATCTCCTTGGCGAGGGCGAGGAATTCGTCCGGGCTCTTCGGGACCTGATATCCGTTCTTCTTGAACAGGTCCTCGCGGTAGTACGGAATGACTCCGGAGAGTGGGCGGGAGGGCATCGGCAGACCGCGGAGCTTGCCGCCGAAGACGGACATCTGCCAGGCGGCGGTGGGAATGGCGGCCAGGTTGGGGTATTTCTTGACCTTGTCGCCGGAGAGATACGGGCCGAGGTCGGCGAATTTGGCACTGACCGCGCCGTGGATCTTTCCGCCCATCTCCCACAGCGGAATCATCACGATGTCGGCTATGTCTCCGGAGGCGAGGACCGCGCTGAGCTTTTCGCCGTAGGTGTTGCCGTCCTGCGGCTGAAACTTGATCTCCGCGCCGAGCGCCTCGTTGACGGCCTTGTAGTAGGCGTTGTTCTTGGGCGGCGGAGTGCCCCACAGCGGCTCGAACATGGTGTAGCTGCCGCCGTGGCCGGGCTTGCCCCGCACGGAGGCGACCAGTTCGGCGGGGGGCGGGGCCTTGGTGTAGCCGGGGCTGGAGCCGTTGACACTCGGAATATCCGGGTCCGCCACCTTCGAGGCCACATAGGTCGGCAGCAGCTTCTTCAGCTCCTTGCCGGAGGTGGTCCCGTTCTTGTTGCCGCCGCTCTCCGTGGAGCACGCGGACAACAGCGGAACGCCTCCCGTCACGGCCGCCGCGGCGATCGCCGTGGAGGCCAGGAAGGTTCTCCGGCTGGGAGGGGAAGTGGAGGCCGAAGCCTGGGAGTTCGGCATTGCGTCAACCCTTCGTGGCGAGCCCGCCGTACGATCGATGGTCGAAGCGCTTCGATATTGCGCCGAGATTAAGTCGGAGGGTCAGGTCGCGCAAGGGCCGGGCGGGAAGCAGTGGTCGACGTTCCGTTGATTCTCGCCTTTTCACAACCGGATGGCGGGAAAGGGGCGTTGAGTCGTCGAGCCTTGACAGGGCGGGACCTGGACCCCCAGCATCGAAGCGCTTCGAATCACACCTCCGACCTCCGCGAGGAGACCCGTGAGCGGTTGCGAGCCCGGTGAGCCGACGACCCGTCCGCCCTTCCGCGATCCGCGGCTGCCGCTCGGCGCCCGCGTGGACGACCTGCTCACCCGGCTCACCCCCGACGAGCGGATCGCGATGCTCCACCAGTACGCCCCCGCGGTGGAGCGGCTCGGCCTCGCCGCCTTCCGCACCGGACAGGAAGCGCTGCACGGCGTCGCCTGGATGGGTCCTGCGACGGTGTTCCCGCAGGCGGTCGGGCTCGGCGCCACCTGGAGCCCGGACCTGGTGCGGCGGATCGGCGAGGCGGTCGGCACCGAGGCGCGGGCCATGCGCGCCCGCGACCCGCGGGTCGGGCTCAATGTGTGGGCGCCCGTGGTCAATCTGCTGCGCGATCCGCGCTGGGGCCGCAACGAGGAGGGGTATGCCGAGGATCCGTACCTCACCTCCGCCCTGGCCGCCGCCTACACCCGCGGGCTGCGCGGCGACCATCCGGACCGCTGGCGCACCGCCCCGGTGCTCAAGCACTGGCTGGCGCACAACAACGAGACCGACCGCGACACCACGTCGTCCTCCGTGCGCCCGCGCGTCCTGCACGAGTACGACCTCGCGGCGTTCCGCGGGGCGGTGCGGGCGGGCGCGGTGGCCGGGGTGATGCCCGCGTACAACCTGGTCAACGGGCGGCCCAACCATGTCTCCCCGTATCTGCGGGAGCACCTGCGCACCTGGACCGACCAGGAGTTGGTGGTCTGTTCGGACGCGGGCGCGCCCTCCAATCTGGTCGACTCCGAGCGCTACTTCGCCACCCACGAGGAGGGCGTGGCGGCTGCCCTGCTGGCCGGGGTGGACAGCTTCACCGACCACGACCAGGACTCCTCGAAGACGATCGGCCGGGTGCGGGGCGCGCTGGCGCGCGGGCTCATCGACGCGTCCGTCGTCGACACGGCGGTGCGGCGGCTGCTGACGATGCGGTGCGCGCTGGGCGAGTTCGACGGTTTCGACGGGGAGGACGATCCGTACGCCGACCCGCGGGGCGCCGGTTTCGACACGCCCGCGCACCGGGCGCTCGCCCTGGAGGCCGCCGAGCAGGCCGTCGTCCTGCTCAAGAACGACGGGCTGCTGCCGCTGTCGCCGTCCGCCACCGGCACCGTGGCGGTGGTCGGCCCGCTCGCCGACGAGTGCAAGCTCGACTGGTACAGCGGCAGTCTGCTGCGCCGCAGCTCGCCGCGCGAGGGACTGGCCACGCGGCTCGGCGCGGACCGTGTGGTGTTCGTGGAGGGGACGGACACGATACGGCTGCGCACCGCGGCGGGCTGGGTGCGGGTGCCGCCCGGTGTCGTGGCGGAGGAGCGGGGGCGGGAGGCGGCGCGGGAGGCGGCGCTCAACCCGGCGCACGCGACGGGGCGCACCGATCTGCCGCCGCTGACCATCGGCGACACCCCCACCGACCTGGCCCTGGCCGACTGGGGCGGGGGCGTGTTCACGCTGCGCGCCCCCTCCGGGCGTTATCTGACGGTCGCCGACGACGGCTTCGTACGGGCCGCCGCCGAGCAGCCCGGGGGCTGGGTGGTCCGGGAGACGTTCGCGCTGGAGCGGCACGGCGACGGACATCTCCTCAGACACGGCGGGACGGGTGGGTATGTCTGTGTCGCCGCCGATGGCCTGAAGGTTGCCGACCGGTCCCGGGCCGAGGTCTTCCACCGTGAGGTCGTCGAACGCGGCGAGGACGCCGTCGCGCGCGCCGCCGCCGGCGCCGACGCGGTCGTCGTCGTCCTGGGCAACGACCCGCACATCAACGGCCGCGAAACCGAGGACCGCACCACCCTCGCCCTGCCCGCCGGGCAGGACCGGCTGTGGCGCGCGGCCCACGCCGCCAACCCCCGCACCGCACTGGTGCTGACCAGCAGCTATCCCTACACCGTCGGGGACGCGGCCGACGCGCTGCCCGCCCTGCTGTGGACCGCGCACGGCGGCCAGGCGGCGGGCACCGGGCTGGCCCGGGTGCTGTGCGGCGACGTCTCACCGGCCGGGCGGCTGCCGCAGACCTGGTACGCGTCCGAGGACGACCTGCCGGACCTGCTGGACTACGACATCATCGCCTCGCGCGCCACCTACCTCTACTTCGACGGCGCCCCGCTCTTCCCCTTCGGCCACGGCCTGTCGTACACCCGCTTCGACTACGACGGCCTGCTGGTGCGGCAGGTGGGGCAGGACGGGGACGGGGATGCCGCCGGGGCGCTGGCCGTCGAGTGCACGGTCATCAACTCCGGCCCGTGCGACGGGGACGAGGTGGTGCAGATCTACGCGAGCGCCCCGGGGGCGCGCGTGCCGCGCCCGCACCGCCTGCTGATCGCCCACCGCCGGGTGTCCCTGCGCCGGGGCGAGCGGGTACGGCTGTTCTTCACCGTGCCGGTGGAGGAGGCGCTGGGGTTCTGGGACGTGGCGCACGGCCGCTGGACGGTCGATCCGGGCCCGTACGAGATCCACGCGGGCGCCTCCAGCGCGGACATCCGCCGCACCGCCGCCCTCACCCTCGACGGCCCGCCGCCCGCCCCGCGCCCGGTGCTGCGGCGCGGGCTGGAGGCCGCGGACCACGACGCGGCGGACGGCACCGTGCTCGTCGACCGCACCAAGGCCCGCGGTGACGCGGTGGCCTGCGGCGACGAGACGGTCGGCCGACTGCTCTTCCGCGCCTGCGACTTCGGCGCGGGCGCGACGGCGGTCACGGTCGAGGCGGCCCACGAGGGGACGGGCGAGGCGGTGGTCGAACTCCACCTCGCCGACGGCACGCCGCTGGCCGCCGTCGCCGTGCCGCCCACCGGCGGCCGCTACGCCTACGCCACGGTCCGCGCCGATCTGTCCACGCCCCCGGCCGGGGTGCACGACCTCCGCGTCACGCTGCGCGGGGCCCTCAGGCTGGCCCGCCTCGGCTTCTGAGGGGTGGGGTCCGGAGGAAGCCGAGGCGGGCCGCAGGGAGTGTTCGTTACAGGTCGATCCCGGTGAGGACCATGACCCGCTCGTACGTGTAGTCCTCCATCGCGAAGCGCACGCCCTCGCGCCCCACGCCGGACTTCTTGGCGCCGCCGTACGGCATCTGGTCGGCCCGGTACGACGGCACGTCGCCGACGATCACGCCGCCGACCTCCAGCGCGCGGTGCGCGCGGAACGCGGTCTGCACGTCGCGGGTGAAGACGCCCGTCTGGAGCCCGTACTTGGAGTCGTTGACGGCCGCGAACGCCGCGTCCTCGTCCGCCGCGCTCTGGACGGTCAGCACCGGGCCGAAGACCTCCTCGCAGGAGATCGTGACGTCCGCCGGGACGTCGGCGAGCACCGTCGGGGCGTAGTTCGCGCCCTCGCGCTTGCCGCCCGTCAGCAGCTTCGCCCCGGCCCGGACCGCCTCGTCCACCCAGGACTCGACGCGCTTGGCCGCGTCCTCGCTGACCAGCGGGCCGACATCGGTCGTGTCATCGGACGGATCGCCGGTGACCTGCGCCTCGACGGCCGCGACGATCTTCGGCAGCAGACGCTCGTACACGGACGCGTCCGCGATCACCCGCTGCACGGAGATGCAGGACTGGCCGCCCTGGTAGTTGGAGAACGTGCCGATGCGGGTGGCCGCCCAGTCGAGGTCGGGGCCGGTGGCGTAGTCGGAGAGGACGACCGCCGCGCCGTTGCCGCCCAGCTCCAGGGTGCAGTGCTTGTGCGGCACGGACGCCTGGATCGCGTAGCCGACCTTGTCCGAACCGGTGAAGGAGATGACCGGCAGCCGCTCGTCCTGGACCAGTGCGGGCATCTGGTCGTTGGGCACCGGCAGCACGCTCCAGGAGCCCGCCGGAAGGTCGGTCTCGGCGAGCAGTTCGCCGATGACCAGCGCGGACAGCGGGGTCGCGGGCGCCGGCTTGAGGATGATCGGCGCACCGACGGCGAGGGCCGGGGCGACCTTGTGCGCGCACAGGTTCAGCGGGAAGTTGAACGGCGCGATGCCGAGCACGGTGCCCCGCGGAAAGCGGCGGGTCAGTGCGAGACGGCCCACGCCGCCGGGGTCGGTGTCCAGGCGCTGGGCCTCCCCGCCGTTGAACCGGCGGGCCTCCTCCGCGGCGATGCGGAAGACGGAGACGGCGCGGCCGACCTCACCGCGCGCCCACTTCATGGGCTTGCCGTTCTCGTCCGAGATGAGCCGGGCGATCTCCTCGGTGCGCTCGGCGAGCCGTCGCGACACGTGGTCGAGGGCGGCGGCCCGTACGTGCGCGGGCGTCGCGGCGAACTCCCCGCGCACGGCCTCGGCGGCCGCCACGGCCTCCTCGATCTGCGCCTCGGTGGGAACGCTCACCGCGCCGACGCGCCGGCCGTCCCACGGCGACGTGACCTCGAGCGTGCTCTCGCCCGTCGCCTCGCGGCCGGCGAGCCAGAACGCATGGGTGACAGCTTCGTTTGTGTCTGGCACAGCGGATCCCGACCCTTCTGAAGTGGTGGGGTGATGGTGCGGATGTCTCTCTGCCTCCCACCGTAGGCGCGCGGGACACGCGGCGCGTTTGTCCGAGGCGGCGCAGTCGGCGCCCGCAGCGCACCGCAATGGCGTGGCGTGCGGTGTGGGGGATGGCTCAGGACTTCAGCGTGGGTGTCGCCGGGGCCGTGGCCTTCAGGGCCAGCCAGAGTTCCATGCGGACATCCGGGTCGTCGAGGGAGCGCCCCAGGATCTCCTCCACGCGGCGCATCCGGTAGCGCAGCGTGTGCCGGTGGACGCCCAGGTCGGCGGCGGCCGCGTCCCACTGGCCGTGCCGGGACAGCCAGGCGCGCAGCGAGGCGACCAGATCGCCGCGGCCCGTCGCGTCATGGTCGTGGAGGGCGCGCAGCATGCCGTCGGCGAAGGCCCGTACGGCGTCGTCGGCGAGCAGCGGCAGCAGCGAACCCGCCGCGACGTGCTCGTGCTCGACCAGCACCCGGCCGCGCCGCCGGGCCACCGACAGGGCCTGCTCCGCCTGCCGGTAGGCGGCCGCGGCCGCGATGGGGCCCGCCGGGGCGGACAGGCCGACGACCAGGCCGCCGCCCTGGGCGGCGCGATCGCGGGGGCGGGCCGCCGCACCGTGGCGGCTCTCGATCTCCTCGGCGTGCTCCGTGCAGACGGCGACGGCGGCCCCGCCGTCCGGGGCGAGGACGATCAGCCGCTCACCGTCGGGCACCACGAGCACCGCTTCCCCGGCGCGGGCGGCGGCTGCCTCCATGGCGTCCACGAGCACGCCGAGGGGGTCGGCGCGGTCCGCGTCGCCCGGCGCACCGGTGTCCGTATCGGCGTCCGCGGACGTCTCCGCCGCTGTCTCGTCCGTCGCGTACGCCGCGCGCGACGGGTGCGCACCCGCGCTCGGCACCGCCTCGGCGACCAGCATCCGGAACGGGGCGTCCAGCAGCCCCCCGTACAGCCGCCCGGCCACCGCCCGGGCGTGGTCCGGCTCCCCCGCGAGCAGCATCCGCAGGACGGCGGTGCCCAGCCGCTGCTCGGCCTCCCGCAGGGCCCGGGACCGCTCGGTGGTCAGGGTCAGCAGCGCCACGGCCGAGTGGACGGCGTAGCGCTCGGCGGTGCCCAGCGGCGCGCCCGTACCGACCGCGAGGACACCCCGGGTGCGGCGCCCGGTGCCCAGCGACTGGAGCTCCACCCGGTCCGTCGGCTCGTCGCCCGCATCCGCGCCGGCCCCGCCGACCACCACGCTCGCCGGGGCGGGCCGGGCGCGCAGCCGTTCGGCGTCGGCGGTGTGGCGGGCGGCGCGGCGGGCGGCCCAGTCGGGGGCGGCGGCGACCACGGAGCCGGAGGCGTCGTAGAGCGCCGCCCAGCCGTCGACGTGCGCGGCGAGCCGGGCGAGCAGCGCGGCGGGCCCCTCGGCGCCTATGGCGGCGCGGGTCAGCTCGCGCTGCGCCTCGAACCCGGCGGTCACCGCGCGGTACTGGTCGGCGGCTATCGCCGCCGAGACGGCCTTGCTGATGGCGATGAAGGGCGTACGGCGCGGCACCACGAGCAGCGGCAGCCCCTCCTCCTTCGCCGCGGCCACGAGCGCCGCCGGCACCTCGTCATAGGCGACGCCGACCGCGAAGCCCAGCCCCACCACCCCCGCGTCGGCCAGCCGCCGGACGTAGCGGGCCATCTCCTCCGGATCCTCGGCGTCCAGCTTCATCGCGGTGATGAGCAGCAGCTCGCCGCCCTCCATGTACGGCACGGGGTCGGCGAGCTCGCTGACATGGGCCCAGCGCACCGGCGTCTCCAGCCGGTCCTCTCCCGCGAGGACGGACAGCTTGAGCGCGGTGTGGTGGACGAGTGAGGCGAGCGTGGGAGGCATGGCACCTTCGATGCGGATGCGACGACGGGATACGACGACGAATGCGACTTCACCGTCCCGTATGAACGGCTACTGCCGATTCTGCCTCAATGGACGAATGCGTGGTATCCGCGCCGAGAACGTCACCCCTTGAGCCGCTGGTGGCTCAGCCGCGCAGATCCACCAGCACCGGCGGTCCGCCCTCACCCCGCACCGACGTCACCGACAGCACCGCGTGCCCGGCCGGGACCGAATGCGCCAGCTCGGACGCGGACCAGCGCTCGCGCTCCACCTTCCGCACCGTCACGGACTGGGTGGTGACGGCCTTCCCCGTCACCACCTTGCGGATGAAGTGCAGGACCTTGGTGAACGGCTCGTCCGAGATGATCTGCCGGTCCGTGACGTCCCGGGTCTCGACCCACTCCGTACCCCACACCTCCGCGAACCGGGCCCCGTCCCAGGTCGTCACCCCGGCGCAGGCCATCCGGCAGCCGACCGCCCCCAGCAGCGCGCTGCGCAGCGTCTCGGGAACGTCGTCGAGGGTCCGGAGGGTGAGCACCGCGCCCGCGTGGGCGGCACGGAGGCGCTGGATACCGCGCAGCGCCTCAGGGGTGATGGTGTGCGACGCGTCGTCGAGGACCAGGCACGCGAAGAGCGACCGGTCGGCGCGGCCCGCCGCGCACTCGGTGAACTGCGCGAGCACGAGACGGGCCAGCATGCGGGACGCCTCGGCGTGCCCGCGCTCCGGCAGATCGATCCGGACCCGCAACGGGTGTTCGAGGGCACGGAGGGAGAACGGCCGCCGGTCGCCGGTGGTGTCGAAGAAGTTGGCGAACGCGGGCCGGTCCAGCAGCGCGATCCGGTCGGCCAGCAGCGCCCCCACATCCCCGGGCGCGCCGGACTGCCGCACCCGCGCCTCCAGCTCACGCGCCTGCGCCCGCTCGCCCGCCGCGTCGAGCGCCTCGCGCAGCGCGCCGACCGCCGTCTTCGCGCCGTCCAGCAGCTCGCGCAGCTCCGGCACGGACGGGAAGCGGCCGTGCGCGGCACGGTAGGGACCCAGCAGCTGGGCCAGCGCCGTGGCCGCCCGGCGGCTGTCGCCGCCGGGCAGCGAGGCCGCCATGTCGCCGATCAGCGCCTCGGCGAGGATGCCCGCGGCCTCGTCGGGGTCCGTGGTGCCGCCGTAGAGGTCGAAGTCGTAGACGGAGTCGGGGCGGCCGATCTTCACGACGACGTCGAACGCCTCGTCAGGCCCAAGCCCCGCCCCCGCGGGCCCCACGGCCACCACCGCGACCCGACCGGCGAGCGCCTGGAGGCACAGCGACTCCACGACGGGCCGCACCAGCCGCCCGGTCTTCCCCGATCCGGGGGGCCCGACGGCGAGCAGTGAGGTCCCCAGCACATCGGGGTCGAGCGCGAGCCCGGCGCCACGGTGCTGGTAGGGATTGCGCAGATCGTCGACGGCGGTCCCGAGCCGGACCTGGCGGGCGAGCAGATCGTGCTCGGCCGTGCGGCCGGGCAGATCCCGGGCACCGGACGGATGGCCGTGCGAGGCGGCGCCGTGGCGCAGCACGGTGTCGGTGAACGAGGCGAGCGAATTCCGCCCGGCCCGCACGGACTGCCAGGCGTGCTCGATCCGCGCGTGATCGACGTCGTTCATCACCCCGGCCCGCGCCTCGGCCGCCAGCCGATCGGCCGCCCCGTGCGCCCCGGCGGCCCGCAGATGCGGCCACTCGACGGGATCGGCCTCGGGCCGATCCGGCGCGGCCGCCGCGTCCGTCTCGTCCCAGGCGCGCCGGAAGAGGGGGGTGACGTAGCGGCGCCAGACTTCGGGCCAGTGGCCGACGCGGCCGAAGAGGACGGCCAGGCATGCGACGCAGACGGCGATGTAGATGCGCTGCGACCACCAGCCTGCGTCCGTGTTCCCCCCGCGCTCGTACCACGAGTCGGGTGTCAGCAGATACATGGGCCACAGCCAGTAGCCGCCGAGGTATCCGTTCCAGAGCAACGACCAGAGCAGCCACCCGCAGAGCGCGGCGATGACCGCCCCGCTCAACAACCGGCGCCCGGGAATCCGGTCCGGGTCCTCCGGCGGCTTGGGCCTGTGCCCGTAGGCCCACACCCCCGGCCCCGCCGCCTCGGCGCGCGGCGTACGCAACCAGGCGACGAAGGACGGCCGCACCCCCGGAGCCGTCGCGCCCGGCCCCGTAGGCGCCCCCGGAGGCATCGGCGGGGGCACCGCCGGGGCCGTCGGGGGTACCTGGGGTGGGGCCGGGGGGCGGGGCGGTGGGGTGGGTCGGGTGTTGCGGGAGTCGAACGTGCCCTCGGTGTCCATCTGCTACCCCTTGCCCCCTGACCGGCTGTGCCTCTGCGTTTCGCGCCACCGCGCCACCGCTCAATCTAGTGTTCCCGCCCGGGGAGTTCAGCGACCCAACCGGGGTGGCACCTCATGACGTGCCGGGATGCCCCCGGGCTGCGGCTATGTCCGTCGCGGACAAGGCGACACACGCACTGCTCCCTAACGGAACATGCCGCTTCGCGCGCCGCGCGCCTAGCCTGCGAGTAAAGCCCCTGTCACGTCCCTTTCTTTCCGTGGAGTACCTCATGACCGAACTGTCCGGAGGCCCGTCCCTCCCCCAGGAGCGTCGCGTCGTCACCGCGATTCCCGGCCCGAAGTCGCAGGAGCTGCTCGCCCGTAAGACCGCGGCGGTCGCCGGGGGTGTGGGCAGCGTGCTGCCGGTCTTCACGGTGCGTGCGGGCGGTGGGGTGATCGAGGACGTGGACGGCAATTCGCTGATCGACTTCGGTTCCGGCATCGCCGTGACCTCGGTCGGCTCCAGCGCCGAGGCCGTGGTGCGCCGGGCGACGGCGCAGCTGGCGGACTTCACGCACACCTGTTTCATGGTGACGCCCTACGAGGGGTACGTGGAGGTCTGCGAGGAGCTGGCGCGGCTCACGCCGGGCGATCACGCCAAGAAGTCGGCGCTGTTCAACTCGGGCGCGGAGGCGGTCGAGAACGCGGTGAAGATCGCCCGCGCGCACACCAGGCGCCAGGCAGTCGTCGTGTTCGACCATGGCTACCACGGCCGGACCAACCTCACCATGGCGCTCACCGCCAAGAACATGCCGTACAAGCACGGCTTCGGCCCCTTCGCGCCCGAGGTCTACCGCGTTCCTGTCGCCTACCCCTACCGCTGGCTGACGGGCCCGGAGAACTGCGCCGAGGAGGCCGCGGCTCAGGCCATCGACATGATCAGCAAGCAGGTCGGGGCGGAGAACGTGGCCGCGATCGTCATCGAGCCGGTCCTCGGCGAGGGCGGCTTCATCGAGCCCGCCAAGGGCTTCCTGCCGCGGATCGCCGAGTTCGCGAAGGACAACGGCATCGTCTTCGTCGCGGACGAGATCCAGTCCGGTTTCTGCCGCACCGGCCAGTGGTTCGCCTGCGAGGACGAGGGCATCGTCCCGGACCTGATCACCACCGCCAAGGGCATCGCGGGCGGTCTTCCGCTGGCCGCCGTCACCGGCCGCGCCGAGATCATGGACGCGGCGCACTCCGGCGGTCTCGGCGGCACCTACGGCGGCAACCCGGTGGCCTGCGCGGCGGCGCTGGGCGCGATCGAGACGATGCGCGAGCTGGACCTCAACGCGAAGGCCCGGCGCATCGAGGAGGTCATGAAGGCCCGGCTGTCCGCGATGCAGGAGAAGCACGACATCATCGGCGACCTCCGGGGCCGGGGCGCGATGATCGCGATCGAACTGGTGAAGCCGGGCACCAAGGACCCGAACCCGGAGGCGACGGCGGCCGTCGCCAAGGCCTGCCACGCCGCCGGCCTGCTGGTTCTGACCTGCGGTACCTACGGGAACGTGCTGCGTTTCCTGCCTCCGCTGGTGATCGGGGAGGACCTGCTGAACGAGGGTCTGGACGTCCTCGAGGGCGCCTTCGCCGAGCTGTGACTGTGGGTGGATCGTCGGGAGCGTGAAGAAGATGTGCGGGGCCGATGACAGGTGGGTGATCGGCCTGTCCGACGGACTCTCGCTGCCGTACGGTCGTTCCAGATGAGAGAAACACCCCGCTCGCAGGGGACTGCGGGCGATGCCGAGCCGGTGCTTCCCCAGCTCCGACCCGGCTGTGCCCTCGCGCACACCACTGGAGCCTCCGGCTCCGGATCTCCTCACCGATCGGACGGCCGCCCGCCCCAAACCCCCCGGGGCGTGCGGCACACCGGTCGCCACGGCGGCCCCGGAACCACCCCCCCTGTTCCGGGGCCGCCGTCTGTCTTCCTCCGAACGCTCCGAGCCCTCCGCAACGCGGCCCTCCGCGCGTTCCTGCTCCCCTTGGCGCTGCTGGCGGTGTTCGCGCTGTGCGCCTGGCAGGTCGCCGCCCACGGTCCGCTCCGTACGGTCGACGAGCGGCTCGGACTCGCGATCGCCGGATCGCCCGTCCCCTCCCCCGCCGCGGAGTTCTTCGCCGACCTCGGCAATACGGCGGTGGCGCTCCCGGTCCTCGGCGTGGCGCTCGCCTGCGCGGTGTGGCGTACGGGGGCCACACTGCGCCGGTGGTGGCCGGGGCCGCTGGCCGCCGCGCTGGCGATGGCGGCGGTCCCGGCCCTGGTCGCACCGCTGAAGGCGCTGATCGACCGCCCGGGCCCGCCCGGCCCGCTGGCGGGCGAGACCGGGTTCTTCCCGTCCGGCCATGCCGCGACGGCCGCCGTCGCCTATGGCGCGGCGGCCGTGCTGCTGCTCCCCCTCCTGCGCGGGCGGCTGCGGGGGTGGCTGATCGGCGCCGTCGTCCTGCTCAACGTCGCGGTGGGCGCGGGTCTGGTCCGCAGGGCGTACCACTGGCCGCTGGATGTGGTCGGGAGCTGGTGTCTGTGCGGCTGTCTGCTGTGGGCGGTGCTCCGCGTACGCGATCGGAGCAAGAAGCCGCCCGCCTGACGCCGGGCCTCAGCTGTCGAAGCCCAGCCCCACCCTGTCCATCGCCTTCAGCCACAGATTGCGCCGCCCCTCGTTGGCGTCGGCCCGGCTCATCGACCACTGGGTGAGGCCGATCCCCGCCCAGCGGACCGGTTCCGGCGGGAACGGCAGGGGCTTGCTGCGCACCATCTCCAGCCGGGTCCGCTCGGTGTCGTCGCCCGCCAGCAGGTCGAGCATCACCTCCGCGCCGAAGCGGCTCGCGCCGACGCCGAGGCCGGTGTAGCCGAGGGCGTAGGCGACACGTCCGCCGTGTGCGCTGCCGAAGAACGCGGAGAAGCGCGAGCAGGTGTCGATCGCGCCGCCCCAGGCGTGGCTGAACCGCACGCCCTCCAGCTGCGGGAAGCAGCGGAAGAAGTGCTGGGCGAGGGTGCGGTAGGTGGCCGGGTGGTGGTCGTATTCGGCGCGCACCCCGCCGCCGTAGCGGTAGACGATGTCGTAGCCGCCCCACAGGATGCGGTGGTCGGCGGTGATGCGGAAGTAGTGGAAGTGGTTGGCGGTGTCGCTGAGGCCCTGTCGCCGCTGCCAGCCGATCGCGGCGAGTTGCTCACCGGTCAGCGGTTCGGTCATCAGGGCGTGGTCGTAGACGGGGACGATGTACGGGCGGACGCGGCGCACCAGGGCCGGGAAGGCGTTGGTGGCCAGCGCGACGTGACGGGCCCGCACCCGGCCGTAGGGGGTGCGCACGAACATCCCGGACGTTCCCGTTCCGGCGCGGATCAGCTGCTCGGCGGGGGTGTGTTCGTAGATCCGTACGCCCAGCTCGGCGCAGGCGCGCTTGAGACCCCAGGCGAGCTTGGCGGGGTGCAGCATGGCCACGCCCCGGCGGTCCCACAGCCCGGCGAGGAAGGTGGGCGAGTCGACCTCGGCGCGCACCGCGTCACGGTCCAGGAACTCGGGCTCCGGGACGCCGAGCGCGGCGGCCTGGGCCGCGGTTTCGCGCAGTTCGTCGATCTGGTGGGGCCGGGTGGCGACGTCGATCTCCCCGGTGCGCTCGAAATCGCAGTCGAGGGCGTAGCGGGCGACGGCGGCTTCGATGGCGTCCAGGTTGCGGTGGCCGAGCCGTTCCAGTTCGGGCAGTTCGCGGGGCCAGCGGGCGGCGCCGTTGCCGAGGCCGTGGGTGAGGGAGGCGGCGCAGAAGCCGCCGTTGCGGCCGGAGGCGGCCCAGCCCGCCTCCTGGCCCTCGACCAGGACCACGTCGCGTCCGGGGTCGCGCTCCTTGGCGATCAGGGCGGTCCACAGTCCGCTGTAGCCGCCGCCGATGACGAGCAGGTCGCAGCGCTCGTCGCCGACGAGGGCGGGGTGCGGGCGGGGCCGCCCGGGGTCGTCCAGCCAGTACGGGGTGTAGGCGACGTCGGCGAGGGCTGCCAGGACGGGCGGCCCGGGAGCGTCGCTACCTGCGGGGAAGCGGGGCATGGCGTCTGCGGCCATGGGTGTCAGCTCCTCTTGCGGCGGGCGCCGGCCAGCTGACCGGCGATGACGCACAGCACCGCGACGGCGAACATCGCCGTTCCGATCACATTGATCTGGACGGGGGTGCCGCGCTGCGCGGATCCCCACACGAACATGGGGAAGGTGACGGTGGATCCGGCGTTGAAGTTGGTGATGATGAAGTCGTCGAAGGAGAGCGCGAAGGACAGCAGCGCACCGGCGGCGATGCCGGGGGCGGCGATCGGCAGGGTGACGCGCAGGAACGTCTGCGCCGGGGAGGCGTAGAGGTCCTGGGCGGCCTGTTCCAGCCGGGGGTCCATGCTCATGACGCGCGCCTTGACGGCGGTGACGACGAAGCTCAGGCAGAACATGATGTGGGCGATGAGGATCGTCCAGAAGCCGAAGCCGACGCCCATGTTGAGGAAGAGGGTGGCGAGGGAGGCGGCCATGACGACCTCGGGCATCGCCATCGGGAGGAAGATCAGGCTGTTGACCGCGGGGCGGGCCCGGAAGCGGTAGCGGGCCAGCGCGAAGGCGATCATCGTGCCGAGGACGGTCGCGCCGAGCGTGGCCCACACCGCGAGCTGGAGGCTCAGGGAGAGCGAGCCGCACAGGTCGGGGACGCCGCACGGATCGGTCCAGGCGTCGGTGGAGAACCGCTGCCAGGCGTAGTTGAAGCGGCCGTTGGGCTTGTTGAACGAGAACACCAGGACGATGGCGTTCGGCAGGATCAGGTACGCGAGGGTGGCGAGTCCCGCGAGGACCACCAGGTTGCGCCGTGTCCAGCGGATGAGGGCCATCAGACGAGATCCTCCGTCCCTGCCTTGCGGATGTAGACGGTGACCATCGCGAGGATCGCCGCCATGAGGAGGAAGGACAGGGCGGCGGCCGTCGGGTAGTCGAGTACCCGCAGGAACTGCGACTGGATGACGTTGCCGATCATCTTCTGGTCGGTGGAGCCCAGCAGCTCGGCGTTGATGTAGTCGCCCGCGGCCGGGATGAAGGTCAGCAGGGTGCCCGCGACGACGCCCGGCATGGACAGCGGGAAGGTGACCTTGCGGAAGACGGTGACGGGGCGGGCGTAGAGGTCGCGGGCGGCCTCGTGGAGATGGCCGTCGATGCGCTCCAGGGAGGTGTAGAGCGGCAGGATCATGAAGGGCAGGAAGTTGTACGTCAGCCCGCAGACCACGGCGAGCGGCGTGGCCAGCACCCGCTGTCCCTCGGTGATCCCCAGCCAGCTGGTCACGTCCAGGAGGTGCAGGGAGTTCAGCGCCCCCACCACCGGGCTGTCGTCGGCCAGGATCGTCTTCCACGCGAGGGTGCGGATCAGGAAGCTGGTGAAGAACGGCGCGATGACCAGGACCATGAGCAGATTGCGCCAGCGGCCCGCCCGGAAGGCGATCAGGTACGCGAGCGGGTAGCCGAGCAGCAGGCACAGCACGGTGGCGGTTGCCGCGTACAGCACCGAGCGCAGGAATTGCGGGGTGTACTCGGTGAGCGCGTCCCAGTACGTCTGCACGTGCCAGGTGACGGTGAAGCCCTCTTCGAGGGAGCCGGTCTGGACGGAGGTCGACGCCTGGTAGACGAGCGGCGCCACGAAGAACACCAGCAGCCACAGGATGCCGGGGAGCAGCAGCCAGTAGGGCACCAGCCGCTTGCGTACGTTACGGGGCGCAGCACTGACGGGCGCCGCGTCGGGCGTCTCCGTGGCCGTCACGCCGCCTCCCCGTCGGCACTGGTGTCGGTGCCCGCGTCGATGTCCTGGGCCGGGTCGAGGCCGAAGGTGTGGGCGGGGCTCCAGTGCAGGACGACCTCGGCGCCGGGGACGAGCCGGGGGTCGCGCTCGATGTTCTGCTCGTAGACGGCCAGCTCGGCGCCGTCCGGGGTGGCCACGACGTACTGCGTGGAGACGCCGATGAAGCTGGAGTCCGCGATGCGGCCGGTCATCCGGTTGCGGACCGCGGGGACGGCCTCGGTGTCCTCGGCGGGAGTGAGGGAGATCTTCTCGGGACGCACCCCGACCAGCACCGCGCCGCCGGTACGAGCGGGGGCACCGCATCGCCCGGCGGGCAGGGTGAGGCGGCCCCCGGCGGCGGTCAGGAGGAGGTCGCCGCCGCTCTTGTCGGTGATCTCGGCCTCGATGAGGTTGGACGTGCCGAGGAAGTTGGCGACGAAGGTGGTGCCCGGGCTCTCGTACAGCTCGGCCGGGGCGCCCAGCTGCTCGACGCGGCCGCCGTTCATCACCGCGACCGTGTCGGCCATGGTCATGGCCTCCTCCTGGTCGTGGGTGACATGGACGAAGGTGATGCCGACCTCGGTCTGGATGCGCTTCAGCTCCAGCTGCATCTGGCGGCGCAGCTTGAGGTCGAGGGCGCCCAGCGGCTCGTCGAGGAGCAGCACCCGGGGGTGGTTGATGAGGGCGCGGGCGAGGGCCACGCGCTGCTGCTGGCCGCCGGAGAGCTGCTGCGGCTTGCGGCGGGCGAAGTCGCCGAGCTGGACGAGGTCCAGCATCTCCCCGACCTGCTTCTTGACGGACTTGATGCCCCGTCGGCGCAGCCCGAAGGCGACGTTCTCGTAGATGTCGAGGTGCGGGAAGAGGGCGTAGCTCTGGAAGACGGTGTTGACGGGCCGCCGGTGCGGCGGGAGTGCGGTGACGTCGTCCCCGGCGAGCCGGATGGTGCCGGTGGTGGGCTCCTCCAGCCCGGCGATCATGCGCAGGGTGGTGGTCTTGCCGCAGCCGGAGGCGCCGAGCAGGGCGAAGAAGGAACCGGCGGGTATGTGCAGGTCGAGCGGGTGGACGGCGGTGAAGGACCCGTAGGTCTTGCTGATCCCGTCGAGCCGGACGTCGCCGCCGGTGGTGGTGCTGGGCTGGGTCATGGGTGGACTTCCTCGCGTGTCAGGCCGTCAGGCGCCGGTGAGCTTGGCGAACGCGTCCTCGAACGCCGTCTCTTCCTTGCTCGACAGGGAGCGGAAGGCGTGGGACTTGGCGGCCATCTCGTCGTCCGGGAGGATCAGCGGGTTGTCCGCCAGCTTCTTGTCGATCTTCGCGAGTTCGGCGCGTACGCCGTCGACCGGGCAGACGTAGTTGATGTAGGCGGCGATCTTCGCGGCGACCTTGGGCTCGTAGTAGTAGTCGATGAGCCGTTCGGCGTTCTTCTTGTGGCGTGCCCCGGCCGGAATCAGGAGGTTGTCGGTGGCGGTCATGTAGCCCGCGTCGGGGATGGCGAACTCGATCTCCGGGTTGTCGGCCTGGAGCTGGATGAGGTCACCGGCCCAGGCCATGCAGGCGGCGAGGTCGCCCCGGGTGAGGTCGCCGGTGTAGTCGTTGCCGGTGAAGCGGCGGATCTGGCCGCGGTCGGACGCTCGTCGGAGGCGGGCGATCGCCGCGCCGAAGTCGTCCGCGGTGACGTTCTCGGGTCGTTTGCCCATGTCGAGAAGGGTCAGCCCGACGGTGTCGCGCATCTCGGTGAGCAGGCCGACCCGGCCCTCCAGCCGGGAGTCCTCCAGGAGCTGGGAGACGGAGGTGACGCTGCGGCCGCCGGTGGCCTTCTTGTTGTACGCGATGACGGCGGGGATGCCGGTCCAGGGGTAGGAGTGGGCGCGGCCCGGGTCCCAGTCCGGGTCGCGGAACCCCGCCGCCAGGTTCGTATAGGCGTGGGGCAGGTTGGCGGCGTCCAGGGTCTGCACCCAGCCGAGCCGGATCATCCGGGCGGCCAGCCAGTCGGTGACGCAGATGAGGTCGCGTCCGGTGTCCTGGCCCGCGGCGAGCTGCGGCTTGATCTTGCCGAAGAACTCCACGTTGTCGTTGATGTCCTCGGTGTACTTCACCGTGATGCCGGTGCGGCGCCGGAACTCCTCCAGGGTCGGGCGGCGGCCGCCCTTGGTCTCGTCCATGTACTCCGTCCAGTTGGAGAAGGCGATGCGCTTCTCCTCGGCGGAGTGGTCATCGGCGGCGCTGTCGGCGCCGGTGCGCCCGGCGGGCGGTATCCCGCAGCCGCTGAGCGCCCCGAGCCCTCCGGCGGCGAGCGCTCCGGCGCCGCCCGCACGCAGCAGCCCCCGGCGGGACAGCGCCATGCGGCCGCCGGCCATGCTGCGCCGCACCGCGGCGAGCTGCGGCGCGGACAGGCTCTCGGGCTCGTGCCGTGTCTCCATACGCTGTGCCCCCTCGGCGAACCGCCGCTCTGTCGGACCGCATCGCTGATCCATCGCCTGATCTCCTCCGCCGGACCGCCCTCACGCGAGGAGGGCGGCGTGGATCCAACCGGAATCGAGGGATGATCCTGGCAGAGCACCTGCGCTTCAACAAGGGATTCCGTCGTTGCTTTTTGGTTTCGCGACGGAATCAGTGATCGCCCCCGAGGGTGACCGGCCTCGCCGTCCGGGGCGCTGTCGGTGCCCGGTGCGAGAATCCCGGCCATGGAGACGAACGGGGTGACGGCATCGGCCACGGCGGACGGCGGTCCGCGCTCGGTCGAGGAACTGGTGGACCGGGCGGCGCGCGGCGAGACCGTGAAGTACGTGTACTTCTGGGGCCATCGGCCGCGGCGCGACGGCGGCGTGGGCGCCGGGTGCTTCAGCCAGTGGTGGCCCGCGCCGTTCGAGGTGGACGGCATCACCTACCCGACCGCCGAGCATTGGATGATGGCCGGAAAGGCGCGGCTGTTCGGCGACGCGGACGCCGAGCGGCGGGCGCTGGACGCCTCGCACCCCAAGCAGGCCAAGGACGCGGGCCGTTCGGTGCGCGGCTTCGACGAGGCGCGGTGGCGGGCGCACCGCTTCGCGCTGGTCGTCGAGGGCAGTGTGCACAAGTTCGGCCAGCACCCGCCGCTGCGCGACTATCTGCTGGGGACCAACTCCCGGGTGCTGGTGGAGGCCAGCCCGGTGGACCGGGTCTGGGGCATCGGACTGGCGGCGGACGACGAGCGGGCGGCGGCCCCGGCCCGCTGGCGCGGGCTCAATCTGCTGGGCTTCGCGCTGATGGAGGCGCGTCAGCGGCTCATATCGGCGGGCGGGACCACCCGCACGACCGAGATATCCGCGTAGCCGGAGTCGTCGGTGGCGTCGGAGCTGTCGTCGTTCGCGGCCGCGACATAGACGAAGATCATCACCACGCCCGCCACCACGGCGGCCACCCCGAGGATGAGCCCGGCGAGGGCCACGCCGCCGTTGGTCGCCTCGCCCCGGCCCGCCTTGGCGCGGCCGAGCACCCCGAAGATGATCGCGAGGACGCCGAGGATGATGCCCAGGACGACGCTGGCGAAGAAGGCCAGGCCGATGATGCCGAGCACCAGGGCGGCCGTGCCGGTGCCGTTGTTCGGCATATGGGTCCCGCCCGGCTGCCAACCCTGGCCGTAGCCCGCGCCCGGATAGGCGGCACCCGGGTAGGCACCGCCCGGATAGGCGGGGTACGCCGCGCCGGGGTAGCCGTAGCCGGGCCCGCCGTACGGGGCCTGGCCGCCGTAGCCCGGCTGACCGTAGCCGCCGGGGGCGCCGTACGGCGCGCCCTGGTACGCGCTCGGGGTGCCCGGGCCCGTCGGGGCGGGCGGCGGCGGGGGCACCGCACCGGCGCCGGGCACCCCGCCCGGCAGGGTCGGGCCGCCCGGCAGAGTCGCGCCGCCCGGCGACGGTCCCGGCACGGCAGGCGGCGGACCGGGGGCGGGAGGCGGCGGCCCCGGCACGGGCGGCGGGGGCGGGGCGGGCGGCCCCGTGGGCAACGAGGTGAGCGTCTGCTGCTCGGCCACCGAGGACCGGGACGGCCGCTTGTCCGACTTGTCCAGGGGCGTACGCGGGGCCGGCGGGGCCCAGGGGTCGTGGTCGCGCGGCTCCGGCTGCCGCGGTCGTTCGTGCTGGTCGGGCTGGTCAGCCATGTATCTCCCCCACAGCGATGTCCGCCCATGCTACGGGCTGGCAACACCGCCCCGTGCCCCCGCATCTACGATGACCGGAGCCCGCCGCCGGCGGCCGTCACCCGGAGGTTCTCGTTGACCGATCTCACCGCCTTCATCGCCGGACTGCCCAAGGCGGAGCTGCACGTCCACCACGTCGGCTCGGCGTCCCCGCGCATCGTGGCCGAGCTGGCGGCGCGCCATCCGGACTCCAAGGTGCCGACCGATCCGGAGGCGCTGGCCGACTACTTCGTCTTCCGTGACTTCGCCCACTTCATCGAGGTCTACCTCTCCGTGGTGGACCTGATCCGCGACGCCGAGGACGTGCGGCTGCTCACCTACGAGATCGCCCGCGACATGGCCCGGCAGAACATCCGCTACGCCGAGCTGACCGTCACCCCCTACAGCTCGACCCGGCGCGGCATCCCGGACGCGGCGTTCACCGAGGCGATCGAGGACGCCCGCAAGGCGGCCGAGGCCGAGTTCGGCACCGTGCTGCGCTGGTGCTTCGACATCCCCGGCGAGGCCGGGCTGCCGTCCGCCGAGGAGACCGCCCGCATCGCTTGCGACCTGCGCCCCGAGGGGCTGGTCTCGTTCGGCCTCGGAGGGCCCGAGATCGGCGTGCCGCGCCCGCAGTTCAAGCCGTACTTCGACCGTGCCATCGCCGCCGGGCTGCACAGCGTGCCGCACGCGGGCGAGACCACCGGACCGCAGACCATCTGGGACGCCCTCACCGACCTGCGCGCCGAGCGGATCGGCCATGGCACCACCGCCGTCCAGGACCCGGAGCTGCTGGCCCATCTCGCGGAGCACCGCATTCCGCTGGAGGTCTGCCCGACCTCCAACATCGCCACCCGCGCGGTCGCCACCCTCGACGAGCACCCCATACAGCAGATGGTCGAGGCCGGGGTGCTGGTCACCATCAACAGCGACGACCCGCCGATGTTCGGCACCGACCTCAACACCGAGTACGCGGTCGCCGCCCGGCTGCTCGGCCTGGACGCGGCGGGTGTCGCGGCCCTCGCGAAGAACGCCGTCGAGGCGTCCTTCCTGGACGCGCCGGGCAAGGCACGGCTGGCCGCGGAGATCGACGCCTACACGGTGGTCGCGTCCCGATGACGGCGGCGGGCGCGGCCTTCCTCCCCGTCGGCCACCGCGGCGACCCGTACACCCACCGCGAGAACACCCTGGCGTCCATCGGGTCGGCGATACGCGCCGGGGCGGGCGCCGTGGAGGTCGACGTCCGGCTGACCCGCGACGGCGTCCCGGTCCTCCTCCACGACGCCACCCTCAAGCGGCTGTGGGGCCATGACCGGCCCCTGTCCGCGCTGACCGCCGAGGAGGTGCGGCGGCTGTCCGGCGGGGGCATACCCACGCTGCGCGACGCACTCGCCGCGACCGGCCGGGCCCGGCTGCTGATCGACCTGCCCGACGCGTCGGCCGCCCTCGCGGCCGTCGCCGAGGTGCGCGAGGCCGGGGCCGCGGACCGGGTCTACTACTGCGGCGAGCTGTCCGCGCTGCGCCGGGTGCGCCGCGCGGAGCCCGGCGCCGAGATCTCCCTGACCTGGACCACCCTCGCGCCGCCCCGGCCCACCCTGCTGGCCGATCTGCGGCCCCGCTGGCTCAACTACCGTTTCGGCCTGGTCTCCCCCGGCCTCGTCGAACGCGCCCACGCCGACGGCCTGCTGGTCTCCGCCTGGACCGCCGACACCCGCCGCTCGATGGCGCGGCTGCTGCGCGCGGGCGCCGACGCGATCACCACGAATCGCATCGGCGCCCTCTGTACGCTGCTCAGCCGCCGCTGACCGGCCCCACGCGGGGTCAGCCCAGCGACGTCATCACGTGCTTGATGCGGGTGTAGTCCTCGAAGCCGTACGCCGACAGGTCCTTGCCGTAACCGGACTTCTTGAATCCGCCGTGCGGCATCTCGGCGACCAGCGGGATGTGGGTGTTGATCCACACGCAGCCGAAGTCCAGCGCCTTGGACATCCGCATCGCGCGGCCGTGGTCCTTGGTCCACACCGACGAGGCGAGCGCGTACTCCACGCCGTTGGCGTAACTGACCGCCTGGGCCTCGTCGGAGAACGACTGGACGGTGATGACCGGGCCGAAGACCTCGTGCTGGACGATCTCGTCGTCCTGCTTGAGCCCGGAGACCACGGTGGGCGCGTAGAAGTAGCCCTTCTCCCCCACCCGGTGGCCGCCCGCCTCGACCTTGGCGTGCGCGGGCAGCCGCTCGATGAAGCCGCTGACCTGGGCCAGCTGGTTGGCGTTGTTGAGCGGGCCGAACAGCACGTCCTCGTCGTCCGGCGCACCGGTCTTGGTGTCCGCGGCGGCCTTGGCCAGGGCGGTCACGAACTCGTCGTGGATCGACTCGTGGACGAGCACGCGCGTGGCCGCCGTACAGTCCTGGCCCGCGTTGAAGAAGCCCGCGACCGAGATGTCCTCGACGGCCTTGGCGATGTCGCTGTCCTCGAAGACCACGACCGGCGCCTTGCCGCCCAGCTCCAGATGGACCCGCTTGAGGTCCTTCGACGCGCTCTCCGCGACCTGCATACCGGCCCGCACCGAGCCGGTGATGGACGCCATGGCGGGCACGTCGTGCTCGACCATCAGCCGCCCGGTGTCCCGGTCGCCGCAGATGACGTTGAACACGCCCTGCGGATGACCCAGTTCCGCCAGCACCCCGCCGATGATCTCGGCGAAGAGCACGGTGGAGGCCGGGGTGGTGTCGGAGGGCTTGATGACGACCGTGTTGCCCGCCGCCAGCGCCGGCGCGAACTTCCAGACGGCCATCATCATCGGGTAGTTCCACGGCGCGACCTGCGCGCACACCCCGATCGGCTCGCGCCGGATGATGGAGGTCAGCCCCTCCATGTACTCACCGGCAGAGCGGCCCTCCAGCATCCGGGCCGCGCCCGCGAAGAACCGGATCTGGTCGATCATCGGCGGCATTTCCTCGTCCCGCGTGAGCCCGATCGGCTTGCCGGTGTTCTCCGACTCGACCGCGATCAGCTCCTCCGCCCGCGCCTCGAAGGCGTCGGCGATCTTCAGCAGGGCCTTCTGCCGCTCGCCGGGCACCAGGTCCCGCCAGGCGGGGAACGCGGCCGCGGCCGCGTTCATCGCCGCGTCCACGTCCGCCGCTCCCGACAGCGGCGCCGTGGCATACACCTCGCCCGTGGCCGGGTTGACCACCTCCGTGGTGCGCCCGTCCGCGGCGTCCCGGAACTCACCGTCGATGTAGTTGCGCAAACGACGCAGCTCGGTGGTCACGTGCCACCCCTCCTGTCTGCTGTCCGATGGGTGAGACACCACCCTAATCGCGAGGACGACGCTTTCAACATACCCGCCACACCAGAACAACGGAATCAGTGATTTTTACTCACCCACACAACGGAATTCATCGATCGAGGGTTGCCAGACAGTCGAGGCTCGTGCACAGTGAGGGCCGTGGCCACACCTGACAAGAACGGCACGCCGTCGATCGACTCCGTATCCCTGGCGATCATCGAACAGCTCCAGGAGGACGGGCGGCGCCCCTATGCCGCCATCGGCAAGGCCGTGGGCCTGTCCGAGGCGGCCGTGCGGCAGCGCGTACAGAAGCTGCTCGACCAGGGCGTGATGCAGATCGTCGCCGTCACCGACCCCCTCACCGTGGGGTTCCGGCGCCAGGCGATGGTCGGGATCGACGTCGACGGTGATCTCGACCCGGTCGCGGACGCGCTGACCGCCATGGACGAGGTCGAGTACGTGGTCGTCACCGCGGGCTCCTTCGATCTCCTCATCGAGGTCGTCTGCGAGGACGACGACCATCTCCTTGAAACGATCAACAAGCGGATCCGGACGCTGCCCGGCGTGCGCTCCACCGAGAGCTTCGTCTACCTCAAGCTCCGGAAGCAGACCTACACCTGGGGAACGAGACAGCCATGAGCGCGGACCTCTCCAAGACGGCGTACGACCACCTGTGGATGCACTTCACCCGCATGTCGTCGTACGAGAACGCCCCTGTGCCGACGATCGTGCGCGGCGAGGGCACGTACATCTACGACGACAAGGGCAAGCGCTACATCGACGGCCTCGCCGGGCTCTTCGTGGTGCAGGCCGGCCACGGGCGCGTGGAACTCGCGGAGACGGCGTACAAGCAGGCACAGGAACTGGCCTTCTTCCCGGTGTGGAGCTATGCCCACCCCAAGGCCGTCGAACTGGCCGAACGACTGGCCGGTTACGCGCCCGGCGACCTCAACAAGGTCTTCTTCACCACCGGCGGCGGCGAGGCGGTCGAGACCGCCTGGAAGCTGGCCAAGCAGTACTTCAAGCTCACCGGCAAGCCCACCAAGCACAAGGTCATATCCCGGGCCGTCGCCTACCACGGCACCCCCCAGGGCGCCCTGTCGATCACCGGCCTGCCCGGGCTGAAGGCCCCCTTCGAGCCGCTGGTCCCCGGCGCGCACAAGGTGCCCAACACCAACATCTACCGGGCGCCGATCCACGGCGACGACCCCGAGGCGTACGGCCGCTGGTGCGCCGACCAGATCGAGCAGCAGATCCTCTTCGAGGGCCCGGACACCGTCGCCGCGGTCTTCCTGGAGCCCGTGCAGAACGCGGGCGGCTGCTTCCCGCCGCCGCCCGGGTACTTCCGGCGGGTGCGCGAGATCTGCGACCAGTACGACGTCCTGCTCGTCTCCGACGAGGTCATCTGCGCGTTCGGGCGGCTGGGCACGATGTTCGCGTGCGACAAGTTCGGCTACGTCCCGGACATGATCACCTGCGCGAAGGGCATGACCTCCGGCTACTCCCCGATCGGCGCGTGCCTCGTCTCCGACCGGCTCGCCGAACCGTTCTACCGGGACGGCAACACCTTCCTGCACGGCTACACCTTCGGCGGCCACCCGGTCTCGGCGGCGGTGGCCCTCGCCAACCTCGACATCTTCGAGCGCGAGGGGCTGAACCAGCATGTGCTGGGCACCGAGGCGGCGTTCCGCTCCACCCTGGAGCGGCTGCACGACCTGCCGATCGTCGGCGACGTCCGGGGGAACGGCTTCTTCTACGGCATCGAGCTGGTCAAGGACAAGGCCACGAAGGAGTCCTTCGACGCCGAGGAGACCGAGCGCGTCCTGTACGGCTTCCTCTCCAAGGCCCTGTACGACAACGGGCTCTACTGCCGTGCCGACGACCGTGGCGACCCGGTCGTCCAGCTGGCCCCGCCACTGATCGCGGACCAGGGGCTGTTCGACGAGATCGAGCAGGTGCTGAGGGGCGTGCTCACGGAGGCGTGGACGAAGCTCTGAGCCCCCCACCCGCCCGGTGGGGCCGGGTGTCAGCCCCACTTGAGGGCGAACCACAGTTCCATCCGCACGTCCGCGTCGCCCAGGTCCGCCTCCAGGAGGGCCGCGGCGCGGGCGATGCGCTGGCGGACCGTATTGCGGTGGATGTCCAGCGCCACCGCCGTACGGTCCCAACTGCCGTGCAGCGACAGCCACACCCGCAGCGTCTCGCGCAGGGCGGGCGCACCGTCCAGCGGCGCGAGCCGGGCGCGGCCCAGCGTCTCGGCCTCGGCCGGGTCGACCAGTGAGGCGACCCCGCCCCGCGACGGAGCGTGCCGCACCACGGGCAGCCGCTCCGCGACCGCCCGGCGCAGCGCGCGGGCCGCGTCGGCGCCGCCGTGCGCGAGGCCGTCTGCGGGCACCGGCGCCCCGGCACCCAGCGTCCAGCCGGGCTGCGCCCGTACCTCCGCGTCGCCGGGCACGAGGGCGCACAGGTCGTCCCCGTCCAGGTCGACCAGCTGCGTACCGAGCCCGGCGGCGAGCGCGGCCGCGGCCAGCAGCCCGTCGTCGCCGCGCCCCCGGCGCCGCCCGCGCACCACGGTCCACACGTCCGCGCCGTTCAACAGCCCGGCGACACCGGCCGGTTCGGCGCCCAGCATCAGCCGCACCAGCGCGGTGCGTTCGGCGCCCGCGTCGGCCGTGCGCCGCCCGGTCAGCAGGGCGAGCAGCACCATGGCCACGCCCACGACCGCGTTCTCCGTCGCGTCGCGCCGCGGTGCGCACACGCCCAGGGCGAGCGGCCGTTCCGGCCCGCCCAGGCCGTACGCGCTCAAGGCGGCCCCGTCCGCCGTGCCCGCGGCCGAGGCCGGGCCCGTCCGCAGCCGGGCGGCCAGGGAGGCGAGCGCCGCGCGCGCTTCCGGGGACGGGCGCGGCCCCGCCGCCGCCAGCTCCGACCCGTCGGGCCCGTACAGCACCGCCCATCCGCCCAGATGCCGTGCCAGGAGCCGCAGCACGGCCGGTACCGGATGGGGCCGCGCGGCGGCGGCCGCGAGCGACTGCTGTGCCTCCGTGATCCGCCGCAGCTCCTGGTGGCGGCGCTCGGCCATGGCGTCCCACACGGCGCTCGCGACGGCCGTGAACGTGGTCTCCCGCGGCACCTCCACCAGCGGCAGCCCATGCCGGTCGCACGCCTCGATCAGCGCCCGTGGCACCTCCTGGTGCACCGGCGCGACGCCGAACCCCAGCGCCGTGGCGCCCGCCTCGACCGTACGGGCCACATAGCGGTCCCAGTAGGCGTCCGTCGCCTCCGGGCCGTGCACCCCGGCGCTGAGCAGCAGTTCGCCACCCAGCAGATACGGAACGGGGTCCTCCATCTCGCTCGTGTGCACCAGGTACACCGGCGCCTCCCCGCGCGGCCCGGCGACCTGCCGCAGCCCCAGTCCGGGGTGGTCCAGCAGGACGGCCAAGGGCACGGGAACTGTCGGCGGCATGGCCTTTTCCTCCATCCCGGGGACCGTGAGTGGAGGAAACGTACACTTCCCGGCCTCTTCGGCGACACCCTAAGGTCGCGGTCACCGTCCCCGCCGTGAGGAGCCCCACCATGACCGCTGTCGACTACACGGTGATCGTCGTCTATCTCGCGGGCATGCTCGCCCTCGGCTGGTGGGGCATGCGCCGCACCACGTCGACCAGCGACTTCCTGGTCGCGGGCCGCCGTCTGGGCCCCGCCATGTACTCCGGGACGATGGCCGCGATCGTGCTCGGCGGCGCCTCCACCATCGGCGGCGTCGGCCTCGGCTACCAGTACGGGCTCTCGGGCGCCTGGATGGTCCTCACCATCGGCCTCGGCCTGCTCGCCCTGTCCGTCTTCTTCTCGGCGCGCATCGCCCGCCTCAAGGTCTACACGGTCAGCCAGATGCTGGACCTGCGCTACGGCGGGACCTCCGGGCTGATCTCGGGCATCGTCATGTGGGCGTACACCCTGATGCTCGCGGTCACCTCGACCATCGCGTACGCCACCATCTTCGACGTGATCTTCGGTCTCGACCGCGTCGTGGCGATCGTGCTCGGCGGAGCCATCGTGATCTGCTACTCCACGCTCGGCGGCATGTGGTCGATCACGCTCACCGACATGGTGCAGTTCGTCGTGAAGACCGTCGGCGTCCTGCTCCTCCTGCTGCCGATCGCCGTCATCAAGGCGGGCGGCTTCGCCGCGATGAAGTCCGAACTGCCGCCGAGCTACTTCTCCCCCATGGGCATCGGCGCCCAGACCGTCTTCACCTACGTGCTCATCTATTCCTTCGGCATGCTCATCGGCCAGGACATCTGGCAGCGCGTCTTCACCGCCCGCAACGACAAGGTCGCCCGCGTCGGCGGCACCGCGGCCGGGACGTACTGTCTGGCGTACGCGGTCGCCGGAGCGGTCATCGGTACGGCGGCGAAGACCCTCTACCCCCACCTCGGCGCCCCCGACGACGCGTTCGCGACCATCGTCAAGGACGCCCTTCCCATCGGCGTCAAGGGGCTGGTCCTGGCGGCGGCCCTGTCCGCGGTGATGTCGACGTCCTCCGGCGCCCTCATCGCCTGCGCCACGGTCGCGAACAACGACATCTGGGCCCGCCTCCGGGGCCGCCCCGCCAACGCCTCGCACGACGAGGTCGCGGGCAACCGCCTCTTCATCCTCGTCATGGGCGTCACGGTGGTCGGCATCTCCATCGCGCTGAACAATGTCGTCGAGGCGCTGACCGTCGCCTACAACGTGCTGGTCGGCGGGCTCCTGGTGCCGATCCTGGGCGGCCTGCTGTGGAAGCGCGGCACGGGTGCGGGAGCGCTGGCGTCGGTGGCCGTGGGCGGTACGACGGTGGTCGGGCTGATGTTCTGGAAGGGCATCCTCGCCAGCGAGCCCATCTACATCGGCCTGCTGGCCTCGCTCGTGGCGTACGTGGCGGTGAGCCTGGCCACGAGGCCGACGGACGCGGCGGTCCTGGACGCCTGGCAGCGCCGCCTGGCCGGCGACCCGGCCCCCGAACCCGCGCCCACCCCGGCGAACGCGTAGTCACACCACCACCAGGAAAGGGCACACTCCATGCGCACCGCTCCGCGCGAGCGCCACGGCGGCGATCTCGTCGTCGAATCCCTCACCGCGCTCGGCGCGACCACCGTCTTCGGGCTCCCCGGGCAGCACGCGCTGGGCGCCTTCGACGCCCTGCGCCGCTCCGGCCTCGACTACGTGGGCCTGCGCGTGGAGAACAACGCGGGGTTCGCGGCCGACGCCTTCGCCCGCGTCACCGGCTCCGTCGCCCCGCTGCTGGTGTCCACCGGCCCCGGCGCGCTCATGACGCTGGCGGCGCTTCAGGAGTCGGCCGCGGCGTCCGCGCCGGTGCTGGGGATCGGCAGCCAGGTGCCCACCCCGGGGCTCGGCGGCGGCCGTAAGGGATATCTGCATGAACTGGCTGACCAGAAGGCGTCGTTCCGCGACATCGTCAAGTCCGTCCACACGGTCCGCGCGGCCTCGCAGATCCCGTCCGCCGTCGCCGCCGCGTGGGCGTCCGCCCTGGAGGCACCGGCGGGCCCGGTGTGGCTGGAGATCCCGCAGGACGTCCTGCTGGCCCCCACCTCCGTACCGCCCGTCACCTCGCTGACCGCGGCCCCGCGCCCGCTGCCGCCCCGCCCCGAACTCACGGAACGGGCCGCACACCTCCTGAGCACGGCCGAGCGCCCGGTGATCCTTGCCGGGGGCGGGGTCGTCCGCGCGGGGGCGTGCGAGGAACTGCGCACGCTGGCCGAGCGCCTGGACGCCCCCGTGGCCACGACGTTCGGCGGGAAGGGCGCGTTCCCCTGGGACCATCCCCTCTCCCTCCGGTCCTGGATGGAGGACCGGCACACGACCGACCTGCTGGAGGACGCGGACGTCCTGCTCGTGGTCGGCTCGGGGCTCGGCGAACTCTCCTCCAACTACCACACGTTCCGGCCCCGCGGTCAGGTCATCCAGATCGAGGCCGACCTCGGCAAGCTGGAGTCCAACCACCCGGCCCTCGGCATCCACGCCGACGCGGGGCCCGCCCTGTCCGCCCTCATGAGCGAGGTCACACCCCGCCCGCGGACGACCGGCGCCGAGACCGCGGCCGCCCTGCTGGACCGCGTACGGCAGCGGATCGCGGCGCAGGACCTGGACCTGGAGCAGCAGGTGCTGGGCGCCGTGCGGGAGGCCCTGCCCGATGACGCGCCCAGCTTCTGGGACATGACGATCCTCGCGTACTGGGCCTGGTCCGCGTTCGACCCGCGCGCGGGCGCGATGCACTCCGCGCAGGGCGCGGGCGGCCTCGGCTACGGGTTTCCGGCCGCGCTGGGGGCCGCCGCCGCGGACCGTACGAAGCCGGTGCTGGCCGTGTCGGGCGACGGCGGGGCCATGTACTCGATCGCCGAACTCGCCACCGCGCGCCAGTACGACCTGCCGGTGACCTGGCTGATCGTGGACGACAGCGGCTACGGGATCCTGCGCGAGTACATGACGGACGCGTTCGGCGAGGCGACGGCCACCGAGCTGGTCCGCCCGGACTTCGTCACGCTCGCCGAGTCCTTCGGCGTGCCGGCCGTGCGGACGGCACCCGACCGGCTGCGCACCGACCTGGCGGCGGCGCTGGCCGCCCCGGGCCCCTCGGTCGTCGTCCTCCCCGCCCTCCTGCGCATGTTCGCGCCCACCCACCTCGGAGGACCGCACCAGGGCTGATCGGAGGAACCCGGCCCGCCCCCGGCCGAGCCTCAGGCGCGGGCCCCGGCGGGAGTCCTTACCGTGCCAGAAGGTGTCTTGTCGATCAGCCCGGCATGATCGGCACGACGCCCCCTGGTGACCCATTGGCTCCGGCCTCGTTCACCCCGGCGGGGGAACGAGACGATCGCAGGTAAGGCGAGGTGCTCTGGATGGTGGCTCCGCCGGACAACGACGTGCTCCGGGCACGCACCCTGTCGTACGCCCATGACGGCTCGCCCGCCCTCGCCAGTGTCTCCGTCGGCGCCCGCGAGGGCGAGATCCTGGCGGTGACCGGCCCCCGGGGCTGCGGGAAGACCACGCTCCTGAAGTGCCTGTCGGGCCAGTTGGTCCCGGACGACGGAGAGGTGTGGTTCAACGACACCGCCGTGCACTCCCTCACCCCCCTGAGCCGCGAGCGGCTGTGGCGCGACCACTTCGGCTGGATCGACACCGAACCGCAGCTCGTGCCGGAGCTGACCGGGTGGGAGAACGCGGCGCTGCCGCTGATGCTGCGCGGCACCGGGCGGCGCGCCGCGAAGAGCGCGGCGTGCGAGTGGCTGGAGCGGCTCGACGTGGCCCAGTGCGCGGGGGTGCGCCCCGGGGCGCTGCTCCAGTCGCAGCGTCAGCGGGTCGCGATCGCGCGGGCGCTGGCGCCGACGCCCAGTGTGCTGTTCGCGGACGAGCCCACCGCGCCGCTGCACCGCGCCGACCGCGCCCAGGTGCTGCGTACGCTCACCTCGGCGGCGCGGACGCACGGCATCACCGTCGTCCTCGCCACCCAGGACCCGGAGGTGGCCACGCTCGCCGACCGCACTGTGACGCTGCTGGACGGCAGCCTGGTGGACTCGGCGGCGTCCCCCGACGCGGAGGGCATCGCGGCGTGCTCAGCCTCCGCCTAGCCCGCGGCGCCCATCCGCTGGTCCTGCTGCGACGGTCGCTGGTGGCCGTCGCCGCGGCGGGCGCGAGCTTTCTGCTGCTGACCGCCCTGGGGTTCGCGGCGAGCCACCCGGCCGACCCCGACGGGGCGCTCGCGCGGCTGCTGTGGTGCGTCGTCCCGCTGACCGCGACCGTGCAGCTGGCCATGTCCGTCGCCCGGGCCGACCCCACCACCCGCCCGGGGGTGGGGTTCGCCGCGGCCGGGCTCGGACCGGCCCGGCTGGCGCTGCTGGCGGGCGTCGCGACGGCGACGGCGTGCGCGGCCGGAAGCGCGCTGGCGCTCCTGACCTTCCTTCATCTGCGCGGCGACGTGGGCGGCTCATGGCTGCTGTGGGCGGGGAACGGCGCGGCGGGCCGCGCGCTCGGCGGGGAGCGGCCGCTGCCGCTGGTGGGGGCGGTCACGCTGGTGGCCGTCGTGCCGGTGGTGGCGGGCGCGGCGAGCGCGGCGGGGCTGTGGCCGCGGCCGTCGGCGCCGGGAGCGGGAGCGCCCCGACGGCCGGGGGCCGCGGCACCGCGGTCGGCCGTGCCCACCGTGGCGACCGGCCCGCTCACCCCGGCGGCCCACCGCGCGGCGTCCGCCCTGCCGTGGGGCGTCGCGCTACTCGCGGTGGGGCTCGCGCTGGAGGCGTACGCGGTGCGCGGGGCGCATCCGTCCCCCGGCGCGCTGGTGTCGCCGTCCGGGCGGTTCGGCGGCAGCGTGCCCGAGGTGGTGGGCGGCTGGGTGCTGACGGTGGCCGGGCTGGTCCTGGCCGGACCCGGGCTCGTCCACGGCTGCGGCCGGTTGCTGGCCATGGGGCGGCCGGGCCCGCTGCGGCTGCTGGCGGGGCGCATGCTCCAGCAGGAGGCCGGGCTGATCGGGCGTCCGGTGGGGGTGCTGTGCGCGGTCGCCGCCGGGCTGTACGGGGCGCTGCGGCTGCACGCGGCGGCCCACGGTCGCTCCGGCGCCGACTCCTTCGGTCCGCTCACCGACCTGGGCGTGGTCCTGGTCCTGATGTGCGCGTTCACCACGGTGCTCAACGCGGCGCTGGAGGCGCGGAGCGCGCGCCGACGCACCACGGCCGCGCTGCTGCGCCTCGGCGCGTCGGCCCGTCTGCTGCGGGGCGCGGCCGTGCTGCGCGGTGCGGCGCTGCTGCTCCTGCTGGCGCCGGTGGCGTGGGGCGTGGGCCAGTTGACGACGATGCCGTTCACCCACTCCTGAGTCCACCGCTCCTGCCCCCGCCGCCGTCCGGTGTGATTAGCATGACGCCGTGCAGACCGATGACGCTTCCACCACCGCACCCGACGTCGAAATAGAGTCCCTGGAGGAGTTCGACCAGGTCGTCGCCCGCGGCACCCTGGCCGGATACCGGGTCCAGTCCGTCGATCTGACGGCCCGTACGTCCGCGCTGCTGTCCACCGACATCGACCGGGCGGTCTTCCTGGGCTGCCCGATGGAGCCGGAGGCCGCGGCGCGGGTCCGGGCGCAGGGGGCGCTGGTCTTCCCGCCCGTGCCGGACCTGCCGTTCGACCCGTACCGCGGCACCCTCTACACCGCGGCCGAGCTGTTCGAGAGCCTGGACGACGGGACGGACGGGTACGCGGGCACGCCGGACGCGCGCGCCTACGCCTGGTTCCGGCGGACCAAGGCGGACGGCGACATCTTCTCCTCGATGCTGCGCTCGATCCACGACGACGCCGTCTCCGACGCGCTGGACGAACTGCTCACCGGCGCCCGGGTGGTGGGCGTGATGGGCGGCCACGCCCTGGAGCGCGGCTCCGAGGGGTACGCGGGCGCCGCCCGGCTCGGGCAGGCGCTGGCGCGGTCCGGGCTGACGGTCGCGACGGGCGGCGGCCCGGGCGCGATGGAGGCCGCCAACCTGGGCGCGTACACGGCGCCTCTTCCGGACGCGGCGCTGAAGGAGGCGCTGGAACTCCTCGCCGGGCAGCCCTCGTTCCGCCCGTCGGTGGGCGCCTGGGCCGGGGCCGCGTTCGCGGTGCGGGAGCGGTGGCCGGACGGCGGCGCGTCGGTCGGGATTCCGACCTGGTTCTACGGGCACGAGCCGCCGAACGCCTTCGCCTCGCACATCGGCAAGTACTTCGCCAACGCGACCCGCGAGGACGGGCTGCTGGCCCGTTCGAACGCGGGCGTCGTCTTCCTGCCCGGCGCCGCCGGAACCCTCCAGGAGATCTTCGACAACGCCACGCCGAACTACTACGAGTCGCGCGGCGAGCCGACCCCGATGGTGCTGGTGGACCGCGACCACTGGACACGCCGGCTGCCGGCCTGGCCGCTGCTCGAAGCGCTCGCGGAGGGGCGGTCGATGAAGGCCCGTATCGCGCTGGTGGACTCGGTGGACGAGGCCCCGGACGCGCTCGCCTCCCTGACGGGCTGAGCACCGGCCCGACGGGCTGAACTTCCCTACGCCGAACCGCGGACCCTACGACGCGCCGCGCGCCCTACGCCGAACCGCGCGCCCTACGACCCGTCGAGCACCACCACATCCGCGGAGTCGAAGATCGCCCCGACCCGGTCCCCCGCCTCCGGGGCGTCCCGGAGCGCGCAGGACGCCTCCAGGCGGGGCCCGTGCTCCGGCTGGAGGACGACCGCCACATGGTCGCCGCGGAAGGTGCGTGCGGCGACCGTGCAGGGCAGCCCGTCCGCGGGGTCCGTCAGCCGTATCCCACCCGGGCGGACCAGCAGCCGGCCCGGACCGGGCCGGGAGCCGGGCGGCACCGGCAGCTTGCCCCAGCAGGTGTCGGCGATCTCGCCGTGCACGATCGCCTCGACCACGTTGTCGAAGCCGAGGAAGCGGGCGACGAACTCGTTCGCGGGCCGCTGCCACACCTCCAGCGGGGTGCCGGACTGCGCGATCCTGCCGTCCTCCATGACCACGACCCGGTCGGCGAGCGCGAACGCCTCGCCCTGGTCGTGGGTGACGGCGAGGACCGTGGTGCCCAGCCGGGCGAACAGCTCCCGCAGCTCCATGACCAGCCGCTCCCGCAGCCCGCGGTCGAGCTGGCCCAGCGGCTCGTCCAGCATCAGCAGCCGCGGCCGGGGCGCCAGCGCGCGGGCGAGCGCGACACGCTGCTGCTCACCGCCGGACAGCGAGTCGACGGGCCGCCGCTGCGCGCCGGGCAGTCCGACCAGGTCGAGCAGTTCGGCGACCCGGCGGTCCGCCTCCGCGCGCCCCGCTCCCCGCATCCGCAGCCCGAAGGCGACGTTGCCGCCCACGTCGCGCTGTGGGAAGAGCTGATGGTCCTGGAACATCAGCCCCACCCCGCGCCGATGGGTGGGCACGCCGCTCTGGTCGCGGCCCGCGAGCCAGACCCGGCCGGAGGCGGCGCGCTGGAGTCCGGCCACCACACGCAGCATCGTGGACTTGCCGCTGCCGCTGGGGCCCAGCACACAGACGGTCTCGTGCTCGGCGACGTCCAGGTCGACGGCGTCGAGCGCGTCGTTGCGGCCGTAACGGACCGTCACCTCGTCCAGTCGCAGCAGCGTCATCAGGCTCCCCGCGCTGTCAGACATGTCAGAACTCCCCCGAGCGGTCGGTCCGGATGCGCTCCAAGACCAGCAGGGAGCAGGCGCACACCAGCATCAGGATCGTGCTCAGGGCCATCGCCTGCCCGTAGCTGAGCTGTCCCGCGCGGCCCAGGAAGCGCGCGACGGCCACCGGGAGGGTGGGGAGGTCGGGCCGGGCGATGAACACCGTGGCCCCGAACTCGCCGAGCGACACGGCGAACGCGAAACCCGCCGCGACCGCCAGCGCCCGCCCCACCAGCGGCAGGTCCACCTCGCGCCAGGCGCGCAGCGGGGACGCGCCGAGCACGGCGGCGGCCTCCCGCAGCCGGTGGTCCACGGCCCGCAGGACGGGCAGCAGGGTGCGGACGACGAAGGGCACGCCCACCAGGGCCTGGGCGAGCGGCACGATGAGCCAGGAGGCGCGCAGGTCCAGCGGGGGTTCGTCGAGCGCGATGAGGAAGCCGAAGCCGACGGTGACGGCGGAGGTGCCCAGCGGCAGCATCAGCAGCGCGTCGAAGCCGCGGACGAGGCGCCCGGCCCTGCGGGTGAGCGCGGCGGCGGCGAGGCCGCCGACGAGGACGGCGAAGACGGTGGCGACGGCCGCGTACTGGAGGGAGTTCCCGATGGCGTCCACGGGGGCCACGAAGAAGGTGCCGCCGCTGTCGGCGGCGGACTGAAGCGCCCGGTAGTACGTGAACCCGTAGCCGTCCGGCCCGTGGAGCGAGCGTTCCACCAGCACCGCGAGCGGCAGCACGATCAGCAGCGCGACGACGGCCAGCACCCCCGCGAGCAGCCCCCACTGCGCCGGGCCCTGGGGACGGCGCGCGGTCCGGGCGGCGTCGACGAGCCGTAGCGCGCCCTCCCGGCGGCGTACGGTCCAGGCGTGCAGGGCGAGGACGGCCGCGACCGCCGCGAACTGCACGAGGGTCAGCACCGCGGCCGTCGGCAGGTCGAGCAGCTGCGCGGTCTGCCGGTAGATGGCCACCTCCAGGGTGGCGTAGCGCGGACCGCCGAGGATCTGGATCACGCCGAAGGAGGTGAACGTGAACAGGAAGACCATCAGCGCGGCGGCGGCCACGGCGGGGCCCAGCGCGGGCAGGGTGACCCGGCGCCAGGCCGCGAGGCGGCTCGCGCCGAGCACCCGGGCGGCCTCCTCCTGGCGTGGGTCGAGCTGCGCCCACAGCCCGCCGACGGTGCGGACGACCACCGCGTAGTTGAAGAAGACGTGGGCCAGCAGGATCGCCCAGACGCTGGTGTCGAGCCGTATCCCCCACAGCTCGTCCAGCAGCCCGCCGCGCCCGAGCAGCCCCAGGAACGCCGACCCGGCGACGACGGTCGGCAGCACGAACGGCACGGTCACCACGGCGCGCAGCAGCCCCTTGCCGGGGAAGTCGAAGCGGGCGAAGACATACGCGCCGGGCAGCGCGACCGCCAACGTCAGCCCGGTCGAGGCGGCAGCCTGCCAGCCGGTGAACCACAGGGTGTGCAGGACGGACGGGTCGCCCAGCACCTCGGGTATCCGCTCAAGGCGCCACCGGCCGCCGACGCGCAGCCCGCGGGTGACGATCGCGGCCACGGGATACGCGAAGAAGACGCCGAAGAACGCGAGCGGCACGGCCATGAGGGCGAGCCGCAGGGCGGTGCCGCGTGCCTTCCCCTCGCCCTTCTCACGGTTCTCGCGGGGCTCTACAGAACGAGCGAGGACCATGCCTTGACCCAGGGCTCACGGTTCTTGGCTATCTTCCGCGGGGGCAGGGTGGCCGGGTCGGCGACCTTGACCCCGTACCGGGTGAAGACCTCCGGCAGCTCGGCGCCCTCGCGCACCGGATTGACGTACATGTTCAGCGGTACGTCCTCCTGGAATCGCTTGGTCAGCAGGAAGTCCAGCAGCGCCTTGCCCCCCTTGGTGTTGCCCGCGCCCTTCAGCAGCCCGGCGAACTCCGTCTGCCGGAAGCAGGTGCCGTCCGCCACCCCGGTCGGGGCCTTGGCGGGCTTCGACTTCGCGTCCGCCACCTCGGCGGGCGGGCTGGAGGCGTACGAGACGACGAGCGGCTTGTCGCCCTTGGCGCCGCCCGCCGAACCGGAGAAGCGGTCGTAGTACGCCTGCTCCCAGCCGTCGACCACCTCGACGCCGTTGGCCCGCAGCTTCTTCCAGTAGTCGCGCCAGCCGTGGTCGCCGTAGCGGGCGGCGGTGCCGAGGAGGAAGGCGAGACCGGGGGACGAGGTGGCGGCGTTCTCGGTGACCAGCAGGTTCTTGTACGCGGGCTTGGTCAGGTCGGCGAACGTCTTCGGCGGCGCGAGCTTCTTGCGCTCGAAGTAGGCGCGGTCGTAGTTGACGCAGATGTCGCCGTAGTCGACCGGGGTGACGCGGTGCTTCGCCCGGTCGAGCTGGAACGCCGCGGGGACCTTGTCCAGGCCCTTCGCCTCGTACGCCGTGAACAGGTCGTTGCCGAGCGCGCGCGAGAGGAGGGTGTTGTCGACGCCGAAGAACACATCGCCCTGCGGATGGCCCTTGGACAGGATCGCCTGGTTGACGGCGGCCCCCGCGTCACCACCGGCCTGTACCCGCACCTTGTAGCCGGTCGTGCGGGTGAACTCCTTGAGGACGGCCTTGGACGCCGCGAACGAGTCGTGCGAGACCAGGGTGACGGTCTTGGAGTCCTTGCCGTCCGCCGCGTCCCCGCCGCAACCGGTGAGGACGCCGGTGCCGAGGGATCCGACGAGGGCGGCGGTGACGGCACGCCGAAGATGGCTGTTCATGGTGAGGCTGACTCCCTACGCCGGTATGACCCGGATCAGGTTGGAGGGTCTGCGGCCGTGCCGCACTCTCAGCGCTGTCGCGCTCCCCTGTCGGAATGTTCATTTGTGCGCCGCGATACGACGGTTGTGCGGCGCTTGTGCGAAGGCACCGTATCAGCCGTATCAGTCGGCGGTTCTCAGCGCTCCGTGGCCGCCAGCTGGCCGCACGCCCCGTCGATCTCCTGCCCCCGGGTGTCCCGGACGGTCACCGGCACCCCGTGCCGCTCCAGGGCGGCCACGAACGCCTTCTCGTCCTCGGGCCGGGACGCCGTCCACTTGGAGCCGGGCGTCGGGTTGAGCGGGATGAGGTTGACGTGCACCCGGTGGCCCTTGAGCAGCCGGCCGAGCAGGTCGGCGCGCCACGCCTGGTCGTTGATGTCCTTGATCAGGGCGTACTCGATGGAGATCCGTCGGCCGGACTTCTCCGCGTACTCCCACGCCGCGTCCAGGACCTCGCGCACCTTCCAGCGGGTGTTGACCGGGACGAGGGTGTCGCGCAGCTCGTCGTCGGGCGCGTGGAGGGAGACCGCCAGGCGGCACTTGAAGCCCTCGTCGGCGAACCGCAGCATCGCCGGGACCAGTCCGACGGTCGAAACCGTGATTCCGCGCTGCGAAAGACCGAGCCCGTCGGGCTCGGGGTCGGTGAGCCGGCGGATGGCACCGATGACCCGGTTGTAGTTGGCCAGCGGCTCGCCCATGCCCATGAAGACGATGTTGGACAGCCGGGCCGGGCCCCCGGGGATCTCTCCGTCCCTCAGGGCCCGCATGCCGTCGACGATCTGGTGCACGATCTCGGCGGTGGACAGGTTGCGGTCCAGACCCGCCTGGCCGGTGGCGCAGAACGGGCAGTTCATGCCGCAGCCCGCCTGGGAGCTGATGCACATGGTGACCCGGTCCGGGTAGCGCATCAGCACGGACTCCACGAGCGTGCCGTCGAAGAGCCGCCACAGGGTCTTGCGGGTGGTGTCGTTGTCGCAGCTGATGTGCCGCACGACGCTCATCAGGTCCGGCAGCAGCCCGGCCGCGAGCTTCTCGCGCGCGCCGGCCGGTACGTCGGTCCACTGGGCGGGGTCGTCGGTGTACCGGGCGAAGTAGTGGCGCGACACCTGAGCGGCCCGGAAGGGCTTCTCCCCGAGGGCGGCGACGGCCTCGCGGCGCTCGGCGGGCGTGAGGTCGGCGAGGTGCCGCGGGGGCTTCTTGGCCCCACGCGGCACGGCGAAAGTGAGTTCTCCGGGCTTAGGCATGGCCGTACCAGTGTCGCAGACATGCGGAAGGCCCCGCGCCACGGGCGGCGCGGGGCCCGGAGAGTGCGATCCGTTACGCGGCTCAGCCGCCGCCCACGAAGATCACGAACAGCAGCCACACCACGGGAGCGGTGGGCAGCAGCGAGTCGAGCCGGTCCATGATCCCGCCGTGGCCGGGCAGCAGCTTGCCCATGTCCTTGATGCCGAGGTCACGCTTGATCATGGACTCGCCGAGGTCCCCCAGGGTCGCGCTGACCGCGACGGCGAGGCCGAGCAGCAGCCCCTGCCACCACACGCCGTCCTCGATGAGGTACTGCATGCACAGCGCGCCGACGACCATCGCGAACGCCACCGCGCCCAGCAGCCCCTCGCGGGTCTTGCCGGGGCTGATGCGGGGTGCGAGCGGATGCTTGCCGAAGCGCCAGCCCACCGCGTATGCACCGGTGTCGCTCACCACGGTCAGCAGCAGGAAGGTCAGCACCCGCCACGGGCCGTCCTCGGCTGCCAGTATGAGCGCCACGAAGGTGGCGAGGAACGGCACGTAGAAGGCGGCGAAGACGCCCGCCGTGACATCCCTGAGGTAGTTGTCGGGCGGCTCGGTCATCCGCCACACGAGCACGGCGAGCGCCGTGAGCGACACCGCCACCCACGCGCCCTGCGCCCCGCGCACATAGCCCGCGACGACCATGGCGACGCCGCCGACGGCGAGCGGCACCAGGGGGACCCGGATGTCCTTCCGCTCGGCCAGCCGGGAGGTCAGCTCCCACAGCCCGACGACCACGGCGACCGCTATCACGCCGATGAACACCGGCTTGTAGATGAAGAGCGAGGCGACGATGATCACGCCCAGCCCGACGCCCACCCCTATCGCGGCCCGCAGATCGCGGCCCGCGCTCTTCTTCTTCGTGCCCTGACCACCGCCGTTGCCGGGCGCGCTGCCGGCGGACTCGGGGCCGGGGCCGGGGGGCGTCGGCGGCTGCCCGGCGGGCTGCCCCGGTCCGGGCCGCGGCTCCCGCTCATCGCGGAACAAGGGGCCGCCCGGCCGGGCGGCCCCCCGGTCGCGGCCGGCGGCGTCGCCGGGTTCGCCGCCTGCGTGCGGCACGGTGGGCATGGGGCGAGTCTGCGCCGCTTCGGCCACCTCGTGCGCGGGACCCGCCGAAGAAGGGGGCACCTCCCAGCCGTAGCCGGGGGAGGTGCCCTGATCAGTCGGTCCCCAGAGTCCGGCGCGTGGTGGGGCCCCCCAGGAAGAGTCGTTCATCAGACCTCGAGCAGCTCGGCTTCCTTGTGCTTGAGCAGCTCATCCACCTGCGCGACGTACTTCGCGGTGAGGTCGTCGAGCTCCTTCTCCGCGCGCCGGCCCTCGTCCTCGCCGACCTCGCCGTCCTTGATCAGCTTGTCGATCGACTCCTTGGCCTTGCGCCGGATGCTGCGGATCGAGATCTTCGCGTCCTCGCCCTTGCCCTTGGCGACCTTGATGAACTCCTTGCGGCGCTGCTCGGTGAGCTCGGGGAACACCACTCGGATGATGTTGCCGTCATTGCTGGGGTTGACACCCAGGTCCGAGTCGCGGATCGCCTGCTCGATGTTGCGCAGCGCGCTCTTGTCGAACGGGGTGATCACGGCCATGCGCGGCTCGGGCACCGAGAACGACGCGAGCTGGTTGATCGGCGTCAGCGCACCGTAGTAGTCCGCCACGATCTTGTTGAACATCGCCGGGTGCGCACGCCCGGTGCGGATCGCGGCGAAGTCCTCCTTGGCGACCACAACGGCCTTCTCCATCTTCTCCTCGGCCTCGAGGAGGATTTCTTCGATCACCACTTGCTCCTGGTGTTATCCGTAAGCAGAGCCTCGCCCCTGCGTGCGTCTTCTCCTGCACGGTGTCCGACCGGCAGGCCGTTGTCCATCCCCCGAACGAGCCGTCAGGCCCGCGAGTCCTGGTCACTCACGAGCGTGCCGATCTTCTCACCCTTCACCGCGCGCGCGATATTTCCTTCGGCGGTGAGCTCGAAAACCAGGATCGGCAGCTTGTTGTCCCGGCAGAGGGTGATCGCGGTGGCATCGGCGACCTTGAGGTCCCGGGTGATCACCTCGCCGTACTCCAGCGCGTCGAACTTGACCGCGTCCGGGTTCCGCTTGGGGTCGGAGTCATAGACCCCGTCCACCCCGTTCTTGCCCATGAGCAGCGCCTCGGCGTCGATCTCCAGGGCGCGCTGGGCGGCGGTGGTGTCCGTCGAGAAGTACGGCATGCCCATGCCCGCACCGAAGATCACCACGCGCCCCTTCTCCAGGTGGCGCACCGCGCGCAGCGGGATGTACGGCTCCGCGACCTGGCCCATGGTGATGGCCGTCTGGACGCGGGAGTCGATGCCCTCCTTCTCCAGGAAGTCCTGGAGGGCGAGACAGTTCATGACGGTGCCGAGCATGCCCATGTAGTCCGAGCGTGCCCGGTCCATGCCGCGCTGCTGAAGCTCGGCCCCGCGGAAGAAGTTGCCGCCGCCGATCACGATGGCGATCTCGGCGCCGTCGCGCACCACGGCGGCGACTTCGCGGGCGATGGCGTGCACGACATCGGGGTCGACCCCGAGTCCCCCGCCCCCGGCGAACGCCTCGCCGGACAGCTTCAGCAGGAAACGGCCGTGTCGGGCTGGGCCGTCCGCGTTCTTGTCGGCGGCCTGTTTGGCGTCCGCGCCGTGATTCATTGGAGATCTCCTCGTGCACATACGAAGAAGGCCACTGCCGGGTCCTGGTACGACCTCTGCGGCAATGGCCTCCTCGTCACATCTGCGGCCGACCGGTTGACGGTTGGCTGCCTACGACCCTATCGGTGTCGCCGGTGTTTCGCTGCTCGGCTCAGACGCCGACGCGGAAACGGGCGAAGCGGGTCAGGGAGACGCCGGCCTCGTCCAGGACCTTCTGGACGCTCTTCTTGTTGTCCTTGGCGAACGCCTGGTCCACCAGGACGTTCTCCTTGAAGAAGCCGGTGACGCGACCCTCGATGATCTTCGGCAGGGCGCCCTCGGGCTTGCCCTCCTCGCGGGCGGTGGCCTCGGCGACGCGACGCTCGTTCTCGACCGTCTCGGCCGGGATCTCGTCACGGCTCAGGAACTTCGGCGCGAAGGCGGCGACGTGCTGCGCGACGTCCTTGGCGACCTCGGCGTTCTCCTTGTCCAGCTCGACCAGGACGCCGACCTGCGGCGGCAGGTCCGGGCTGGTGCGGTGCATGTACGCGGCGACGTAGCCGCCGGAGAACTGCGCGAAACGGTCGAGGACGATCTTCTCGCCGAGGGTCGCGTTGGCCTCGTCCACGAACGCCTGGACGGTCTTGCCGGCCTCGATCTCGGAGGCGAGCAGGGCGTCGAGGTCGGCCGGGACGGTCTTGGCGACGTGGGCGGCGATGGCGTCGGCGACGGCGACGAACTTGTCGCCCTTGGCCACGAAGTCGGTCTCGCACTTCAGCTCGACCAGCACGCCGGAGGTGTTGTCGTCGGCGATGAGGGAGACGACGGCACCGTTCTCGGCGCTGCGGCTCTCGCGCTTGGCCACGCCCTTCTGGCCCTTGACGCGAAGGATCTCGACGGCCTTGTCGACGCTGCCCTCGGCCTCGTCCAGCGCCTTCTTGCAGTCCATCATGCCGGCGCCGGTGAGCTCGCGGAGCTTCTTGACGTCAGCGGCGGTGAAGTTCGCCATGATCTGTGAATCTCTTCTCGAAAGTCGAAAGCTCTACGGGTGAACGACGGGGGCGGTGCCGTCCGCACCGTCCCCCGCCGTTGTACACCGTCTGAGTGGTCAGGCCTGCTCGGCGTCCGCGGCCGTGGCCTCGGCGGGCTTGGCGTCCTCGGCCGGAGCCTCGGCGGGCTTGGCGTCCTCGGCCGGCTTCTCGGCGGCGGCCTCGGCGGGCTTGGCCTCGGGCTCGTCGGCCTTCTTCTCACCCTCGAGCAGGTCGCGCTCCCACTCGGCCAGCGGCTCGCCCGCACCCTTGTCGGCCTTCTCGTCGCCGGTGGCGACGCCGGAGCGGGCGATGAGGCCCTCGGCGACGGCGTCGGCGATCACGCGGGTGAGCAGCGTGACGGAACGGATCGCGTCGTCGTTGCCCGGGATCTTGTAGTCGACCTCGTCGGGGTCGCAGTTGGTGTCGAGGATCGCGACCACCGGGATGCGGAGCTTGCGCGCCTCACCGACGGCGATGTGCTCCTTCTTGGTGTCCACGATCCAGACGGCGCTCGGCACCTTCTGCATCTCGCGGATACCGCCGAGGGTCTTCTCCAGCTTGGCCTTCTCGCGGGAGAGGACCAGGAGCTCCTTCTTGGTGAGGCCGGAGGCGGCCACATCCTCGAAGTCGATCTGCTCGAGCTCCTTCAGGCGCTGAAGGCGCTTGTAGACGGTCGAGAAGTTGGTCAGCATGCCACCCAGCCAGCGCTGGTTGACGTACGGCATGCCGACGCGGGTCGCCTGCTCGGCGATCGCCTCCTGCGCCTGCTTCTTCGTGCCGACGAACATGATGGAGCCGCCGTGGGCGACGGTCTCCTTGACGAACTCGTAGGCGCGGTCGATGTACGACAGCGACTGGAGCAGGTCGATGATGTAGATGCCGTTGCGCTCGGTGAAGATGAAGCGCTTCATCTTCGGGTTCCAGCGGCGGGTCTGGTGCCCGAAGTGGACGCCGCTCTCCAGCAGCTCCCGCATCGTGACGACGGCCATGGCCGTACTCCTTGAGGTACTCGGTTCCACGGCGGCCGGGCGGCCGCCGCTCCTGACGCCCCGGCGCGCCTGCCACGAACGAGGGCCCTGGTAGGGGGCTCGTCCGAGGACCGAGGGGCGCGGCCGCCGTGCTGCCGATACGTGCTCGGGGCGCGGGCGGCGGGGCGTGCGAAGTCGATCCGGTGACCCGGATCGCCATAAGAAGTGTACGGGACCCGTGCGGTGCCGGGTGACGGCGATATCCACAACCCGTGGGTAGTCCCCAATTCGCGTCCATGATCCACCGGATGCGGCGATTGGCTTCACCGTGGGTGACATGCGACGGCTTGGTGCGGTGTGGGCTCTGACCCTCTGCGTTCTGATGTTTCCCCTCCGGGCCCCGGCCGCGGTGGCGGCTCCGGGTTCCGACGGCCGGTCATGGCCGGTGGCGGGGCCGGAGGGGGCGTTGCGCCCTTCGGTGCTGAGGGCATGGCGGCCGCCGCCCGCGCCGTGGGCGGCGGGCCATCGCGGGGTCGATCTGGCGGCGCGGGCGGGGCAGGCGGTGCGGGCGGCGGCCGCGGGGCGGGTGAGCTTCGCGGGGCCGGTCGCGGGGCGCGGGGTGCTCACCATCGAGCTGTCCGGGACCGGCGACCCTCCGCTGCGGACGTCCTACGAACCGGTGCGGGCCACGGTGCCCGAGGGCGCGCGGGTGACGGCGGGGCAGGTGGTGGGGGTGATGGAGGCAGGGCCGTTCCACTGCCGGACGGGCTGTCTGCACTGGGGGCTGCGGCGCGGGGACCGCTATCTGGATCCGCTGTCGCTGCTGCCGCGGTCGATGCTGCGGGGCGGGCCGTCCCGGCTGCTGCCGGTCTTCGGCATCCCACCCGCGCAGGGGTCCGCGGCGGCCTCACCTCCGGGGGCCGCCGTGGCACGGCCACGCCTGGCGGCCGCTGCTTCCCCCACCGGGCCGTCGGACCTGGCACCGGCCGTGGGGCTGGCGGCCGCGGCCGCCTGGGCCGGGCACCGGCTGCGCGGCCGGGTCCGCCGGACGCCCGGCCGCGGGAGATCAGCCCCGTACGCCGCCCAGGGCCATGGCGACCGCCGCCTCCGTGATGCCCTCGGGGTCCTCGGCTGCTCCCAGCTCGATGCGGCGGACCGCGGCGTCCACGACGCCCTGGAGCAGCACCGCGGCCAGCCGGGGCTGCTGATGGCCGAGCGCACCGAGGGCCTCGACCACCATGCCGATCAGCCCGCCGTGGGCGGCGCGGATCTTCTCGCGCGCGCCCGCGTCCAGCTCACCGGCCGAGATCGCCACCACGGCACGGTGGCGGCGGTCGCCGACGAGAGCGAGCTGTCGGCGCACATATGCCTCGACCTTCGCCTCGGGCGTCCCGGCCTCCTCCATGGCGGCCTCGACCTCGGCGGCCCAGACCGGGAAGTCGACGGCGCACAACTCCTCGACCACGGCCGCGCGGGAACGGAAGTACTCATAGACGGACGAGCGGGCGAGGCCCGTGCGCTCGGCGAGTGCGGGGAAGGTCAACGCCTCCGTACCGCCCTCGGACAGCAAGGAGCGGGCGGCCTCCAGCAGGGCGCCGCGCTGCATCGTCCGGTGCTCGGCCACTGAGGCCGCTCGAATCCTGGGCACGTCACCACTCTACGGAGACGTCACGGTCACGTCACGACGGTGGCGGACCCGGCGGGACGATTCAGCGTCCGACGTCGGCGAGTTTCGCACGCAGCTGGAGCACGGACTTGGTGTGGATCTGGCTGACCCGGCTCTCGGTGACCCCGAGGACCTGGCCGATCTCGGCCAGCGTGAGCCCCTCGTAGTAGTAGAGCGTGACCACGGTCTTCTCCCGCTCCGGAAGGGTGTTGATGGCCCGGGCGAGCAGTCGGCGCAGCTCCCGGTCCTCGGCCACCTCGACCGGGTTGTCCGCGGCGGTGTCCTCCAGGGTGTCCATGAGGCTGAGCCGGTCGCCGCCCTCGCCGCCGACGTGCAGCAGCTCCTCCAGGGCGACCACGTTGGCCAGCGACAACTGGCTGAAGACCCCATGCAGTTCATCGACGCTGATGTCCATCTCGGCGGCGACCTCGGCCTCGGTGGGGGTGCGCCGCAGCGCCGCCTCCAGCGTGGCGTACGCCCGCTCGACCGCCCTGGCCTTCTGGCGGACCGAGCGCGGGATCCAGTCCAGCGCCCTCAGTTCGTCGATCATCGCACCGCGGATGCGGGTGATGGCGTAGGTCTCGAACTTGATGGCACGCTCGGGGTCGAACTTCTCGATGGCGTCGATGAGTCCGAAGACACCGGACGAGACGAAGTCGGCCTGCTCGACATTGGAGGGCAGCCCGACGCTGACCCGCCCGGCCACATATTTCACCAGCGGTGAGTAGTGCAGGATCAGCTGCTCCCGCAGCCGCCCGTCGCCCGTGGCTTTGTACGACCGCCACAGCTCGTCGAGCGAGGACGGTGCCGCGGGGCGCACCGCGCCGCGGGCAGCGGGCGGCGCCGCGCGGTCAGACCCGGAGATGTGCTGGGGCATTCGTCGCCTTGAGCCGTTCTGCCATGACATGGGTGAGGACGTACGCTTCCACCGGAAACCTTGTGAGCGTAGCGTGACTGCGGCGTCGCGGTATGCGAAGGGCAACGGCTCGGCGGTGTGCGGATACGGTCATCGCCTCAACCCTTTCACCCGATTGCCCCGATATGGGGGATCGCCTCGCCGTGTGACGTCACTACGGCGCGCGGGCGGCGCCAACTGCCAGCGGTCGCCATGGCGTTCGACGAAACCCAGGGCGAGCAGCTCGTAGAGCCGGCCCACGGCCTCTTCACAGCTCGTCCCGGAATCCCTGGCCACCTCACGTCCCTCGTTGCCGCCCTGTGCCGACAACGCTTCCAGCACCCGTGCCGTCACGGGATCGAGCAGGTCCCGCTCGACGAGGGGCCCTTCCCGGACAGGGGCGAGGTCCCCGATGCCGCCGATCAGCTCGACGACTTCGTCGGCGTCGGTGACCAGGACGGCCTCGCCGCGCAGCAGTTCGTGGACCCCCGCGGAAAGCCCGCTGGTGACCGGGCCGGGCACTCCCATGGTGGACCGGCCGAGCTGTTGTGCCCGGCGCGCGGTGACCAGCGATCCGCTGCGGTACTCGGCCTCGATGACGACCGTGCCGCGGGTGAGCGCGGCGATGACCCGGTTGCGCAGCACGAAGCGGCTGCGGGTGGGATGCACTCCGGGCGGCAACTCGGCCAGTACCAGCCCCTGTTCCGCGATGCGCTCGATCAACTCGGCGTGCCCCCGCGGATAGGGCGTGTCCACCCCGGAGGCGAGCACGGCGACGGTGGCCCCGCCCACGGCGAGCGCCCCGCGGTGCGCCGCGCCGTCCACTCCTTGGGCCGCGCCGGAGACCACCACCCAGCCCCGCTCGGCGAGCCCGGCGCCCATCGTCGCCGCGACATGCGCGCCATAGTCGCTGCACGCGCGGGCCCCCACCACCGCGGCCGAGCGCAGCGCCCACATGCGCAGCGACGCGGGGCCCCGCACCCATAACCCGACCGGGCGAGCGTCCCCGAGGTCGTCGAGCTGACCGGGCCACTCCATGTCCCCGGGGCAGACGAACCGCCCGCCGCGGGCGGCGATCAGGTCGAGGTCGGCTGCCGGGTCGAGGCCGTCGGCCCGCAGTGCGCATCCGGCCAGCCGCCGCGGGCCGGCCCCGGGCGGCGGCGGGGCCTCCCCGGTGAGCGCCCGCCGCAGCCCGACTGGTCCCAGTCGGCGCAGCCAGCGCCCCACCGCTTCGTCGCCGGGCTCCACGAGCCGGGTGAGGGCCGCGCGGGCGAGCCGCTCCTCGTCGTCCACGCGCGGCCCGGGGTCCATGGCGGGTGGCATCCCGGGCGCCGCGGCCGGGCCTCCCGCCGGGCAGACGGCCATCAGTACTCCCCCGCGCCGACCGGCACCGCGCGGGCCACTCCGGTGCGCAGCTGGAGGGCCTGGGCGATGTCCGGCGCCAGCGGCCGGTCGTGCCCGGCGAGGTCGGCGACGGTCCAGGCGACCCGCAGCACCCGGTCCAGGCCGCGGGCGGTGAGCAGCCCGCGCTCCATGTCGCGCTCGGCCTCGCGGAGCGCCCCGGGGCAGGCCTGCCAGCGGGTGCGCAGCTCATGGCCCGGCACCTCGCTGTTCAGCTGCCAGGGGGTGTCCGCGAGGCGCGCGGCGGCCCGCTCCCTCGCCTCGCGCACGCGGGTCGCGACCGAGGCGGTGCTCTCCGCCCCGCCGCCCGCCCCGGTCAGCTCGGCCCGGCTCACCGCCTCGACGCGGACGCGCAGGTCGACCCGGTCCAGCAGCGGGCCGGAGAGCCGCGACTGGTAGCGGCGGACCATCGAGGGCGAGCATTCGCAGCCGTCCCCCATCAGCCCGTGGCGCCCGCAGGGGCAGGGGTTGGCGGCCAGCATGAGGAGGAAGCGCGCGGGCATGCGCATCATGCCCGCGGAGCGGGCGACCACCACATGGCCCGATTCCAGGGGCTGCCGCAGGGCGTCCAGCGCCCGGCCGCTGAACTCGGGCGCCTCGTCCAGGAAGAGCAGCCCCCGGTGGGCGAGGGAGACCGCGCCCGGCCGCGGCAGCCCGTTGCCGCCGCCGACCAGGGCGGACATGGTCGCCGAGTGGTGCGGTGCGCAGTACGGGGGCGTCTGCACCAGGGGCTCGCCCGGTGGCAGCACCCCGGCCACCGAGTGCACGGCGGTGACCTCCAGCGCCTCCTGCCGGGTGAGCGGCGGCAGCAGCCCGGGCAGCCGCTCGGCGAGCATGGTCTTGCCCGCGCCCGGCGGCCCGACGAGGAACAGATGGTGGCCCCCGGCGGCGGCGACCTCCAGCGCGGTGCGCGCGGCCCGCTGTCCGGCGACCTCGGCCAGATCGGGCCGCCCCGTCCCGGTCCCGGGGAGCGCGGCCACCCCGGTGCCCATGCCCGCGCCGGGCATGGTGAGCCCGGCGAGCATCGGGTCGGGCCGCCCGGCCTCCAGCGGCTCGTCCTCCTCGGGCACCGGTTCGTCGGTGAGGACCGCGATCAGCTGGCGCAGGCTCCGCACCCCGAGCACCGAGACGCCCGGGACCAGGGAGGCCTCGGCCGCGGTCTGCTCCGGGACGACGACCTCCCGGTATCCGGCCTCGGCGGCCGCGAGCACGGCGGGCAGCACCCCGCGCACGGGCCGGACCCGGCCGTCCAGGCCCAGCTCCCCGATCATCATCAGATCGGCGATCTCCCGCGGGTCGATGCGCTCGGAGGCGCCGAGCACCGCGCAGGCCACGGCCAGGTCGAAGCCGCTGCCGCCCTTGGGGACGGACGCCGGGCTGAGCCCGACCGTGAGCTTCTTCTGCGGCCAGGCGGCTCCCGAATTGACCACGGCGGCGCGGACCCGGTCCCGGCTCTCCACGAGGGATTTGTCGGGCAGGCCGACCAGGGTGAAGGCGGCCACGCCGGGCTCCAGATCGGCCTGGACCTCGACCACCACGCCCTCGACCCCGACGAGCGCGACCGAGCAGGTGCGGGCGAACCCCATTCAGGCCACCCCCCGCAGATGCTCGACCACGGGCGCGCCGCGCCGCGGCAGCACCACGCCCACCAGGTCGATCCGCACGCCTCCCGGCGGCGGCCCGCCGTGCCGCTCCAGCCAGCGCTCGGCGAGCCGGCGCAGCCGGGCGGTCTTGCCGGGCCTGACCGCCGCCGTCGGAGGTTCGTAGCCCTCCGCGCGACGCGTCTTGACCTCGCACACGACCAGCGCCCCGGCATCCAGCGCGACGATGTCGATCTCGCCGTCCCGGCACCGCCAATTGCGCTCCAGGACGATCATACCGGCCTCGGCCAGCCGTCGCGCCGCCAGATCCTCGCCGTAGCGGCCCAGTGCTCCCCGGGCGTTCATTCGGCACCACCTCCGGCACCGACTGTGACCCGCCCGCCCCGATTTCAGGGATCTTGGTGGATTTCTGTGGACGGCCCGGCGCGGGTGGACAACTCGGCCACCCGGAAGAGTGAGCCGACCCCCGAGAGTCAGCCCGGCGGGTCAGCCCCCCGGAAGATCGAGGTCGCTCTTGTTCAGCTCCTCGATATTCACGTCCTTGAACGTGAGCACGCGTACCTGCTTGACGAACCGCGCCGGTCGGTACATGTCCCAGACCCAGGCGTCCGCCATCGACACCTCGAAGAAGACCTCACCCTGGACCGAGTGCACCTGCATCTCGTAGTCGTTGGTGAGATAGAAGCGGCGCTCGGTCTCGATCACATATTTGAACAGACCGACGACATCGCGGTACTCCCGGTAGAGCTTCAGCTCCATCTCGGTCTCGTACTTCTCGAGGTCCTCGGCGCTCATGGCATGTTCCCCTTCAGCCGTGCGTCCCCCCATTGTGCGTCAGACGCGCTCAGTCTCCAGGATCACCGGTGTACTGGGCGGTCCCTCGTCGAGCAGCGTACGCAACAGTTCGACGAGCCGGGTCGGGTACACCGGCTCGGTCGCCCCGGCCAGCTCCTCCAGCGTCCACCAGCGCAGCCCGGTCACGCTGCGCCGCTCCAGCTCCGTCAGCCCCTCCGGGCGGGTCGTGGTCTGCTCTGTACGGGCCAGGTAGTACCACTCGTCCTGGTCCCAGCGGCGGCCGAAGAACGGGAAGGAGCAGGTGCGCCGCCACAGCAGCGGGCCGAGGCGGACATCGGTGATCCCGGTCTCCTCCGCCAGCTCGCGCAGGGCGGCCTGCTCCCGGCTCTCGTCACCCTCCAGCCCACCGCCCGGAGTGAACCACCAGGTCAGCGAGGGGTCGTCCGGTTCGAAGCCGTGCAGCAGCAGGATCCGGTCCGCCGGGTCGAGCAGCACCACCCGGGCGACCTTCCGCAGCGGCGTCACATCCGCACCGGTCCCACCGGTCCCGTCAGCCACTGGCCGCCACCTTCTCCCGCGTCTCGTTCCGCCGGGTGGTGCCGCCCCCCATCCGGCGCGCGACCGGCCCGTAGGCCGCACCTCCCAGGATGAGCACGGCACCGGTCAGAACCGAGACCGAAACGAGCCGGAGCGGACCGGGCTGGGAGACCCCGCCCGGCAGCTCCTTGAACACCTCCGGGCGCCCCATCATGCCGAAGGACCCCAGCGGCCAGGCGGTGGCGTCCACCCGGGCCGTCACGGCGTCCGCGGGGACGGCTCCGTGGCTGCTGTCGGTGAGGTGCACCCGGGAGTCGAGGGAGTCGCTGCGGTGGTCGCCCATGAGGAACAGGCGCCCCTTGGGCACGGTGGTGGAGAACCGGGTCATCGAGGCCGGTTCCTTGGCCTGAAGATACGGTTCTTCGAGTGTCTTGCCGTCCACAGTGATGCGGTTCTGCTTGTCGCAGCACACGACCTTGTCCCCGCCGACGCCGATGACCCGCTTCACCATGGGCAGGGCGCCCCAGATCTCGTCCTGGAAGACGACCACATCGCCGCGGCGCACCTCACCGCCGTCGATGCGCTCCGCGAGCACCCGGTCGCCCTTGCCGATGGTCGGCGACATCGAGTCCGTGGGGACGCTGTACGGCTTGTAGAGCACCGCGCCCCAGGCGAAGCCGCCCAGGAACAGCACACAGCCGACCGCCACCGCCAGCCCGGACAGCACGGCGCCCAGCCTGCTGCCCCCCGCACCTCGGGCATCGCTCATTCCAGTGCTCCCACCGTGTCCAGCAGACATAGAAGGTCATGTTCCACATGCCCTGTGGCACGGGATCGCACCTTACCCGCGGTACGGGGGGTCAGTCAGCCGTCCCCCGCACCTTCGCCTCCCGCCTGCGACGACGCCACAGCACGATCGGCACCGCGCCCGCGAGCCCGAGCGCCGAGGGGGCCATGGAGGCCGCCGCGCTCAGTCCCGGCTGGTCGAAGGTGTCCGGGATCGACAGGGCGGACCAGCGGTTGACCGGCCAGGCGACCACGATGGCGCGCCCGACGACGTCGTCCACCGAGACCGTGCCGTTGTGCAGGTTCTGGTGGTAGCGGGAGTCCAGCGAGTCCTGGCGGTGGTCGCCCATGACCCAGATCCGGTCCTTGGGCACCGTGACCGGGCCGAACGGCTTCTCGTCACAGGGGGTGTTCCCGGGGAAGATGTACGGCTCGTCCAGCGCCTTGCCGTTGACCTTCACCTTGCCGCCGCGCTTGCACGAGACCGTGTCCCCGCCGACCGCGATCACGCGCTTGATCAGGTCCTTCTCATCGGCGGACGGCATCAGGCCGACGCGGCTGAGCGCCTCCTGGATGCCCTCGGCGATGGGGCCCGAGTCCTGCGTCGGGGTTTCTCCGAGCCAGCCGCCCGGGTCGTGGAAGACGACCACCTCGCCGCGCTCCGGCTTCGAGCCGAACCAGGGGGTGAGCTTGTCCACCAGCACCCGGTCGCCCCGCTGGAGCGTGTTCTGCATCGAGTCGGACGGGATCGAGAACGCCTGCACCAGGAAGGTCTTGATCAGCAGCGCCAGCACCAGCGCGATGAAGATCAGGATCGGCAGCTCCTTCCAGAAGGAGCGCGCCTTCCGCCCCTTCGCGGGCCGCCGCCCGCCGCCGGGCTGCTTGCTCTCCTCCTCGGAGCCGCTCTCCCGCTCCGCACCGGCCCCGGGCCCCGGCGGGGGCGGACCGGTGGGTCCGGAAGGGCCGGAGGGCGGCGTATCAGCCGATTCCGCCGTGGGCGCGCCTCCCGGTGCCGGGGACGCCCCGGACGCTTCCGGTGCCTGGTCCGCGGTCCCCTCTCCCCTCGTCCCGGGTCGCCTCTCGGGCTCTTCGTGACCGGATCGGGCGCCGACCGCCAAGTCCCCCACATTCACTCCTCACGCCGCTGCCGCCTGCTCCACGAACGGCGCAGGCCCACCACTCCCATAACGAGCGGGAGTTCCGCAGGGGTCGGGAGCTGGATCATTCCTTGCTGATCCATGGGGGACAGCCTATGCGGCGCACCGCTCACCTGTGTCGCCCCACTCGGCGCGTCCCGCACGGACGCGTATGTTCCGGGCTCCTCCAGCTGTCGCATGTGGCCGAACGGCCATGCGATCACCACCGCGCGGCCCACCACGCTCTCGTCCGCGACGGTGCCCTGGTAGGACTCGTCGAGGTGCACCCGGGAGTCCGCCGAGTTGGACCGGTGGTCGCCCATCATGAACATCCGCCCCGCGGGGACCGTCACCTTGAACTTGCGCTGCGACGGCGCGTTCCCCGGGTAGAGATACGACTCGTTCAGCGGAGTCCCGTTGACCGTGACCCTGCCGTTCCCGTCACAGCATGCCACCGTGTCGCCGCCGACCGCGACCACCCGCTTGATCAGGTCCTGCTCGTCCGACGAGGGCAGCAGACCGATGAAGGTCAGGAACTCCTTGCCCTGCTTGATGACCGGCGGATCCTCCTCGGGCGGCTTCCGCTCGTCCTCCAGCCAGCCGCCGGGGTCCTTGAACACCACCACGTCCCCGCGGGTCGGCTTGGAGCCGAACCACGGGGTGAACTTGTCGACCAGCACCCGGTCGCCGATCTTGATCGTCTGCTCCATCGAGCCGGATGGGATCACGAACGCCTGCACCAGGAAGGTCTTGAGAACCAGCGCGATCACCAGCGCCACACCGATCAGGATCGGTATCTCCCGCACGGCGGAACGGCGTCGCCTGCGCTTGATCCGCTGCTGCACCCGGCGCCGCTCCGCGCGCGTGGCGAGCCGGCGCTGCCCCGGCTCGCGCTCCGGCGCGGCGGGGGTGGTGCCAAGGCCGAGGCCCGCCCGGCGGGTGCCGGAGCGGGCCCCGGAGCGGGGACGTCCGCGGCTACCCATGCGCACCGCCCCGGACCGCGCCCGGCGCCCCGCCGGGCCCGGGGACGTGCGCGAAGACCTCAGGGCCCCGGATGCGGGACCACCGGCCGAACGGCCAGCCGATCCAGTCGGCCCGCCCGATCACCTGGTCCACGGGGACGGTGCCGCCGCCCGGCTCGCCGAGGTGGTCGCGGGAGTCCCGGGAGGCGCTGCGATGGTCGCCCATCACCCACAGCCGCCCTTCGGGAACGACGGTGTCGAACGGCACCTGGGAGGGGGTGTCCCCGGGGTACAGGTAGTCCTCGTTCACGGGCCGGCCGTTCACCTCGATCCTCCCCCGCTTGTCGCAGCAGATGACCCGGTCACCGCCGACGCCCACCACGCGCTTGATGTAGTCGGTCTCGGCGGGCTCGGCGAGGCCGACCGCCGCGGCCGCCTTGCGCAGCACACCGGTCACCGGGTTCCCGGCCGCCCCCTCCTGGAGGAAGGAGCCGGTGCCGTCGAAGACGACAACGTCGCCGCGGCGCGGATCGTCCCCGAAACGGTATGCGAGCTTGTTCACCAGCACCCGGTCCCCGGGGCGCAGGGTGGTCTCCATGGAGCCGCTGGGGATCTGGAACGGCTGCACCACGAACCCGCTCACCAGCAGCACCAGCGCCATGGAGACCGCCGCGAGGAGTGCGGCCCGCCGCCACGGCCGGGCGCCGGGCGCCCCCGTCCGCGGGCGGGGATCGGCGGGGGGCTGGTCCGCGGAGGGCTCCTCCGCGGGAGGCTGCTCCGCCGGGGGCCCCTCCGGGGCATGCGAAGAGCGCGATCGCTCCTCGTGCTCCGGGTCGGAACAGGAGGAGCGATCGCGCTCCGCGAGCCGTCCTTCGATGTCCATCGGGCGAGAGCCTATCCGGCCCGGCCGGGACATCCGACGGGAGCTCAAGTGTCGAGCAAAACTCAGCTGGTGCGCTTCTCCTTGATCTTCGCGGCCTTGCCGCGGAGGTCACGCAGGTAGTACAGCTTCGCACGGCGCACGTCACCGCGGGTGACGACCTCGATCTTCTCGACGATCGGGGTGTGCACCGGGAAGGTGCGCTCGACGCCGACGCTGAAGCTCACCTTGCGGACGGTGAAGGTCTCCCGCACGCCGGAGCCCTGGCGGCGGATGACGACGCCCTTGAACTGCTGGACACGCGAGCGGTTGCCCTCGATGACGCGGACGTGGACGTTGACCGTGTCGCCGGGGCGGAAGGTCGGGATGTCGCTGCGCAGCGACGCGGAGTCGACGTTGTCGAGCAGGTGAGACATGATCGTCTGCTTTCTTCGCTGATGCCACAGGTCATCAGCGGCATATCGGAATGTTGATTCGGAGTGCCGCCCTCATCGGGTGAGCGTCGGTCCCCCTGTGGCAGGGGCGCACGCCCGGACGTACGGCAGCGGCCTATTCTTCCACGGCCCGGTGTGGCCGCCCAAATCGGGCCCGTCCCCCGGTTTCGCCCGCCCCCGGCAGCTCCTCCCAGCCGAGCTCGGCCAGGAGCGCGCGGTCGTGCTTGTCGAGCGTCGCCGGGTCGCAGCGTTCGATCAGATCGGGGCGGTGGGCGCTGGTACGGCGGAATGCCTCGTCCCTGCGCCACCGGGCGATCTTGCCGTGATGGCCGCTGACCAGCACCTCCGGAATGCCCCGGCCGCGCCACTCGGGGGGCTTGGTGTAGACGGGCCCCTCCAGCAGATCGGCCATCGCGCCGGGAGCGAAGGAGTCGTCCTGGTACGACTCGGCGTTGCCCAGCACACCGGGCAGCAGCCGGGCGACGGCCTCGGTGATCACCAGGACCGCGGCCTCGCCGCCCGCCAGGACGTAGTCGCCGATGGAGACCTCGTGGATCTCCAGCCGCTCCCCGTACTCCTCGATCACCCGCCGGTCGATGCCCTCGTAGCGCGCCGGTGCGAAGACCAGCCAGGGGCGTTTCGACAGTTCCACCGCGAGGGTCTGGGTGAACGGGCGGCCGCTCGGGGTGGGCACCACCAGCGTCGGCTTGGGCAGCCCCTCGCCCTCGCCCTCGCCCGACGCGATGATCGCGTCCAGCGCCTCGCCCCAGGGCTCGGGCTTCATGACCATGCCGGGGCCGCCGCCGTACGGGGTGTCGTCCACCGTGTTGTGCCGGTCGTGCGTCCAGGAGCGCAGGTCGTGCACGCGGACGTCGAGCACGCCGCGGGCGCGCGCCTTGCCGACCAGCGAGACGTTCAGCGGCTCCAGGTACTCCGGGAAGATCGTGACGACGTCGAGCCTCATGACGACGGCTCCTCACGGCCGGTGGCGATCTCCGCCTCGGCCTCGTCCAGCAGTCCCGGCGGCGGGTCGACGACCGCGCGCTGCTCCTCCAGGTCGATCTCCGGCACCATCTCGGAGACGAACGGGATCATCACCTCTCGGCCGTCGGGCCGCTTCACGATCAGCAGGTCCTGGTACGGCAGATGGGAGATCTCGGAGATCCGGCCGACCGCCGTGCCGTCCACGGTGACCACGTCGAGGTCGATCAGCTGGTGGTCGTAGAACTCCTCGGGGTCCTCGGGAACCTCTTCGGGGTCGACCTCCGCGATGAGCAGCACGTTGCGCAGCGCCTCCGCGCCCGTACGGTCCCGCACCCCCTCGAAGCGCAGCAGCAGCCGGCCGCTGTGCACCCGGCCGGTCTCGATGGTCAGCGGTCCGGCCGACGCGGGCTCGGTGACCAGCACGGCGCCCGGACCGAGCCTCAGCTCGGGCTCGTCCGTGCGCACCTCGACGGTGACCTCACCCTTGATGCCATGGGCACGGCCGATCCGCGCGACAACCAACTGCACGATGCATGTCCCTTTCCCGCACACGGGCCTTCACGCACACGGGCCGGGGACGGCCCGAAGCCCTCCCCGGCCCGTGCCGGTGCTCCTCTTGATCGCCTCTCAGCTGACCTGATCCACGTCGACGAGGTCGACGCGGATCCCACGGCCGCCGATGGCGCCCACGACGGTGCGCAGCGCGCGGGCGGTGCGACCGTTCCGGCCGATCACCTTGCCCAGGTCATCAGGGTGGACCCGGACCTCGAGCACGCGCCCGCGACGCAGGTTGCGCGAGGCGACCTGCACGTCGTCGGGGTTGTCGACGATGCCCTTCACCAGGTGCTCGAGGGCTTCCTCGAGCATCCTCAGGCCTCGGTCGACGCGGTGGACTCAGCAGCCTCGGCCGCCTCGTCCGACTTCTTCTCGGACTTCTTCGCCTTCGGGGTGATGGCCTCACCCTTCGGCTCGTCACCGGCGTCCTTGGCCGCGGCCTCGAACAGGGCGCGCTTGTCGGCCTTCGGCTCGGCGACCTTCATCGGAGCCGGGGCGGGCAGGCCCTTGAACTTCTGCCAGTCGCCGGTGACCTTCAGGATGGCGAGCACCGGCTCGGTCGGCTGGGCGCCGACCTTCAGCCAGTGCTGCACGCGGTCCGAGTCGACCTCGATGCGCGACGGGTTCTGCACCGGGTGGTACAGGCCGATCTCCTCGATGGCCCGGCCGTCACGGCGGGTACGGGAGTCGGCGACGACGATGCGGTAGTGAGGCGAACGGATCTTGCCCAGACGCTTCAGCTTGATCTTGACTGCCACGGGAGTGGTGTCTCCTGGTCTTGACGTGGTTGAGCACTGCGAAGTGCCGCGTGGGGTTGCGGTACCCGAGTGCCCGATGGACGCGTCAGCCGGAGGAGAGAGGGGTCCTGGTCGGCTGTCGAGTACAGCGGACCATTCTGCCACACCGTGACCGGTCAGCCGACCGCGGCCACCGCGTCCGGGATCCGGAACGGCTTCCCGCAGCCACCGCACATGATCGGCGCCTGGGCCAGCACCGACGGAACGACGCGGACGTTGCGCCCGCAGTCGCACACCGCCTTGACCCGGACGCCACCCCCGGACGAACCGTGCCGTGCCGCGGGGCCGCGGAAGGCGCGGGAGGTCTCGGCGGCGGTCGCGACGGTGTGCGCCTTGAGGGCGCGGTGCAACCGGTCGATCGTGGTGCGATAGCGCTTTCTCGCCTCGGGACTGAGGGTGACCAGCGAGAAACCGCTGCTGGGATGCGGCTCCTCGGAGTGGTCGAGCCCCAGCTCCTCGGCGATCGCCAGGAACCGGCGGTTGTGGTAGCGGCCGGCGCGCGAGGTGTCACGGACACCGCGGGCTGCGGCGATGCCATGGACTGCCTCGTGCAGCAGCCGTTCGAAGGAGAGCTCGGCGCCACACGCGGACGACGACTCTCCGATCAGCGATTCGGGCGCGGCGAGATCTGGCAGCTCGGGGTGGTGCCGTTGAATATCGGCCCACGCCTGTGCCAGCTCTGCGGCGAGTACAGGTGGTGTCGTGCTCACGTCGTGCTAACGAGCAGGAGCCGCCCGGTGTTCCGATTCCGGGGCATCTCAAATAATTTGCACGTACCAGTCAGTTCAGCGCTGATGCGTCGCGACGAGGGCGGGTGCGCACATGCGTGGATGAGCCGCCCACGGCGCACCAAGGCGGTACGTACCACCTCGTACGGCCCGTACGGCTCGTCCGTAGACACCGGCCCGCCCGAGGCCACCGGCTCGCGGACCCCGCGTCACCCGGACACGGCTCGGAGCCGCCGCTCAATAGGCGCGCGCCACATAGGCGACGTTACCTGGCGCGTCATCGGCGTCCGGCACCGCCCCGTCCTCGGTGACGAGGCACCGTACGGACACCGCCCGCTCGGCGAGCGCGGCCTCGCCCTCCGGGCCCAGGTCGGCCCACCGGATGCGCGCCCAGCCGCCCGTGGCCGCCGCCTCCGCGGCCTCGTCCACGGTCCGCGCCTCCACCGTGCGCGCCGTGCGGCGCTCCCGCGCCTGGCGCAGCAGCAGCGCCTGGTCCTCCTCCAGCGCCTTCGGCACGGCCTCGGCCAGCAGGTCGGTGCGCACCGGTTCCTTGCCGCCCGGGATCCGCCGGGCGAGCGTGGCGGTACCGGCCTCCAGATCGCGCGGGCCGATCTCGACGCGCACCGGTACGCCCCGCAGCTCCCAGTCGACGGCGCGGCGGCCGAAGGGGATGTCGGCGCGGTCGTCGACGTGGACCCGGACACCCGCCGCCGCCAGCCGGTCGCCCGTCTCGCGGACCGCGGCCAGCACCGCGGGGTCGCCCTTGACCGCGAGGACGACGGCCTGGACCGGGGCCAGCCGGGGCGGCAGCCGCAGCCCGTCGTCGTCGCCGTGCATCATCACCAGCGCGCCGACCATGCGGGTCGTGCTGCCCCAGGAGGTCTGCCAGACCAGCTCCTGCTCGCCGTCCCGGGACAGATAGCGGGTGTTGAAGGCGCGGGCGAAGTTCTGGCCCAGCTCATGGCTGGTGCCCAGCTGGAGCGCCTTGCCGTCGCCCATCATCCCTTCGAGGGTGAGGGTGTTGACGGCGCCCGCGAAGCGCTCCCGGGCGGTCTTGCGGCCCAGCACGACGTCCATGGCGAGCACGTTCTCCATGAAGTCGGCGTAGACGTCGCGGTGGATGCGGGCGGCGAACTCCCGGGCGTCCTCGTACGTGGCATGGGCGGTGTGGCCCTCCTGCCAGAGGAATTCGGTCGTTCGCAGGAACAGCCGGGGCCGCAGCTCCCAACGCACCACATTGGCCCACTGGTTGATCAGCAGTGGCAGATCGCGGTAGCTCTGCACCCACTTCGAGAAGTACTCGTTGACGATCGTCTCGGAGGTGGGCCGGACCACCACCGGCTCCTCCAGCTCCTTGCCGCCGCCATGGGTGACGACCGCGAGCTCGGGCGCGAAACCCTCGACGTGCTCGGCCTCCCGCGTCAGATACGACTGCGGGATGAAGAGGGGGAAGTACGCGTTCTGGACGCCCGCCGCCTTGATGCGGGCGTCCAGGTCGCCCTGCATCCGCTCCCACAGCCCGTAGCCGTACGGTCGGATGACCATGGTGCCGCGCACCGGACCGTTCTCGGCCAGCTCGGCCTTGTTGATCACATCCTGGTACCAGCGCGGAAAGTCGTCCGCGCGCGGGGTGAGAACGGGTGCCTTGGCCATGCCGCCGATCGTACGGCGGCGGCGCGGCCGACCACGGCGAATTATCGCCGGGGCGGCCGCGGCGCCCCCGGGGCGGGCCCGGGAGCGGGGCGGACGTGACGGCGTGCGGGGGCGCACGGAGGGGGCACGCAAGCACGGCCGTGAAAGCTCTGGACGCGGGGACGGATGCGGAGTTCTCTGGCATACGGGGGTGGGACGCGACGAGCGGGTGTCCTGTGGAAGAGCCCGGCACCATCCACACGGCACCCCTGGCGCACAACGGCGGATCTGACGACGGCACTGCTCTTCGCTGATTGGGGCCCTTTCGATGACATCTACGCTCGTACGGCGGCGCCGCCCGCACCCCTCCCCGCCGCGCACGGCGGACCCCCACGACCGCGCCCGCGACTGGGCGGAGATCCAGGAGCGGATGCTGGTGCCGCTGTACGAGGCCGTGTACGAACGGCTGGACGTCGGCGCCGGAACGCGGCTGCTGGGCCTGGGCTGCGGCTCGGGGCTCGCCCTCCTCATGGCGGCCGGACGCGGCGCGGACGTCTGCGGGGTCGACACGGACGAGCCGCGCCTCGCGCTGGCGCGGGAGCGGCTGGCCGACCCGGTGCGGCTGGGGCCCGGCGGCCCGGAGTCCGCGTGCGCGCGGGAGGCGGCGGGGACGTCCGGCTTCACGGTGGTGACGGCCTTCGAGCCGCTGCCCGCCCTGGCGGCGGGCGGTCCCGGCGGGCTCGCCGCGGCGGCGTCCTCCCTCACGGCGGCCGCGGCGCTCGCGCAGCGCGGCGGCGCTGTGGTGCTGGCCGGGTGGGGCCCGCCGGAGCGGTGCGCCACCTCGTCGGTGCTGCGGGTGGGCGCCCGGCTCGCCGACCCGATGTGCGCCCCGGCGCGCTGGCGGCCGTGCGGCCGGGACGACCTGGAGACGCTCGCGGAGCGGGCCGGGCTGCGGCCGGACGGATCGGGGCGGGTGGCCTGCCCGTTCGGGTACGCCGACCTGGACAGCGCGGTGCGCGGGCTGCTGTCGACGGGGCTGTTCGACGCGGCGGAGCGGGCGACCGATCCGCCGCAGGTGCGCAAGGAGGTGGCGGAGGCGCTGCATCCGTATCAGCGGGCTGACGGGACGGTGTGGATGCCGAACGTTCTGCGGTATCTGATCGCCCGGGCGTGAACGTGCGGGCCTGATCGTGCGAGTGCGCGGGCCCCTGCCGTCCGTGGCAAGGGCCCGCGCACCCGGTGCTCTGCGGGGCTGGGGGCGATTCAGCCCATGAACTTCTTGAACTCGTCGGGGAGTTCGAAGTCCTGGCCCTGGCCGCCCTGGCCGCCGCCGGGCATGCCGAACGCGCCGCCCTGCTGGCCCGCCTGCTCGCGGCGCGCCGCGGCGGCCTGCTCGTCGGCCTTCCGCTTCATCGGGTTGCCGCTGCGCTGCTTGCCCTTGACCTTCTTCTGCTGCTTGCCCTTGCGCTTGGCGCTGCCGCCGCCACCCGGCATGCCCGGCATCCCGGGCATCCCCGGCATGCCGCCGCCCTGGGCCATCTTCGACATCATCTTGCGCGCGTCGAAGAACCGCTCGACCAGGTTCTTGACCGCGCTCACCTCGACGCCGGAACCACGGGCGATACGGGCGCGGCGGGAGCCATTGATGATGTTCGGGTCCTGGCGCTCGCCCGGCGTCATCGACTTGATGATCGCGGCCGTGCGGTCGACGTCCTTCTCGTCCAGATTGTTGATCTGGTCCTTCATCTGGCCCATGCCCGGCAGCATGCCGAGCAGCTTGGAGATGGAGCCCATCTTGCGGACCTGCTCCATCTGCGCCAGGAAGTCGTCGAGCGTGAACTCCTTGGGGCCCTTCGCCAGCTTGGCCGCCATCTTCTCGGCCTCTTGCTGGCTGAAGGTCTGCTCGGCCTTCTCGATGAGGCTGAGCATGTCGCCCATGCCGAGGATGCGGGACGCCATGCGGTCCGGGTGGAACGCGTCGAAGTCGTCCAGCTTCTCGCCGTTGGAGGCGAACATGATCTGACGGCCGGTGACATGCGCGATGGACAGCGCGGCACCGCCGCGCGCGTCGCCGTCGAGCTTGGAGAGCACCACACCGTCGAAGCCGACGCCGTCGCGGAACGCCTCCGCGGTGTTCACCGCGTCCTGACCGATCATCGCGTCGACGACGAACAGGACCTCGTCCGGGCTGACCGCGTCACGGATGTCCGCGGCCTGACGCATCAGCTCCTCGTCGATGCCGAGGCGGCCGGCGGTGTCGACGATCACGACGTCGTGCTGCTTGGTGCGGGCGAACTCGACCGAGTCCTCGGCCACCTTCACCGGGTCGCCGACGCCGTTGCCCGGCTCCGGCGCGAACACCGCGACGCCCGCGCGCTCGGCGACCACCGAGAGCTGGTTGACCGCGTTGGGGCGCTGGAGGTCACACGCGACGAGCAGCGGGGTGTGGCCCTGCCCCTTCAGCCAGCGGCCGAGCTTTCCGGCGAGCGTCGTCTTACCGGCGCCCTGGAGACCCGCGAGCATGATGACCGTCGGGGGCTGCTTGGCGAAGCGGAGGCGGCGGGCGTCGCCGCCGAGGATGCCGATCAGCTCCTCGTTGACGATCTTGATGACCTGCTGGGCCGGGTTCAGCGCCTGGGAGACCTCGGCGCCGAGGCTGCGCTCCTTGACCTGCTTGATGAACGACCGTACGACGGGCAGCGCCACGTCGGCCTCGAGCAGGGCGATCCGGATCTCGCGCGCCGTGGCGTCGATGTCCGCCTCGGACAGGCGGCCCTTGCCCCGGAGGTTCTTGAAAGTCGCTGCGAGGCGATCGGAGAGGGTATCGAACACGGTGGTCGCGAATCCTTCGGTCGGATGTCGGGTCGGCGGTCGGCCTCCAAGGGTATCCGCACGTTGAGGTAACGGTCTGCCCCCGGGCGTGCGCCACCCGGATATCCCCACCCCGCCCCCTCCCGAACCGGGGCTCCGCCCCCGGGCCCCCGCCGGGGCTCCGCCCCTGGACCCCGCTCCTCAAACTCCCCCAGCTACCGCTGGGAGGTGCCCCCTGGGGGCTGGGTGTGGGGCATCTCCGTCCCGGCCCCCGCTCCGGGGGCGCCGGAAGGGCGGGGGCGGTCAGCGCAGGGCTTGCTCCACCTCGCGGGCCACTTCCGCCGCGCGCATCGGGGCGAGGGGGGCTCCGGTGGGGTCCGTGACGTAGAACGCGTCGACCGCGTTCGCGCCCAGCGTGCTGACGTGGGCGCTGCGGACCGTGAGACCGGCGGCCTCCAGGGCGCGGCCGATGCGGTGGAGGAGGCCGGGGATGTCCTGGGCGCGGACCTCGATCACGGTGGCGAGCTGGGAGCTGCCGGGTGCCACCGTGACCCGCGGCGGCGGGGCGTGGACGCCTCGGCGGCGTGGGTACTTGCGGTAGGCGGCCTCGCGCTCGGCGAGGCGGGCGACGATGTCGAGCGAGCCGTCCAGCGCCCGGATCAGATCGTTCCGTAGCCGCGCGGCCTGCGGCAGCGATCCGTACTCGGCGGCCACGCGCCAGCTCAGCAGCAGGACGCCTTCGGGCTTGTCCGCGCCGTCCAGCTCCGACGGCAGCTCCACGGCGCGCAGATCGGCCGCGCGGACCGTGAGCCGGTGCAGGGCCAGCACTCCGGCGGCGGCGGCCAGGACTCCGGGCTGGTCGGGGACGGCGATGAGCAGCTCGACGCCGATCGGTTCCGGTTCCGTCGACGCGTCGCTCGCGGTCCCGGCGGTCTCGCCCGGCGGCAGCGCTTCCGACCGGGCGTGCAGGGCCAGCACCGGGCCGCCGGTGCGGCACGCCTCGATCGCGAGCCGTTCCTGTTCCGCCGTGATCTGCTGCGGGCTGTCCGGGTCCGCCGCGGGCTCCCCCGCGAGGACGGCGGCGACCCGCTTGACCAGGTCGGCGACGAGCGCGCCGCGCCAGGCGCTCCACGCCGCGGGCCCGGTGGCCAGCGCGTCGGCCTCGGTGAGGGCGTGCAGCAGTTCCAGGGTGGCGGGGCTGTGGACCGCCTCGGCGACCGAGCGCACGGTGGCCGGGTCGTCCAGGTCGCGGCGGGTGGCCGTCTCGACGAGCAGCAGATGGTGGCGTACGAGGGTGGCGAGGACGGACACATCCGCGCGGTCGAAGCCGATCCGGGTGGCCACGTCCCGGACGATCGTCTCCCCCACCACCGAGTGGTCGCCGGGCCAGCCCTTGCCGATGTCGTGCAGCAGCGCGGCGACCAGCAGCAGGTCGGGGCGGCCGACGCGGCGGCTGAGCGCGCTGGCGCGGACCGCGGTCTCGACGAGATGGCGGTCGACGGTCCAGCGGTGCACGGGGTTGCGCTGCGGGCGGCAGCGCACCCGCTCCCAGTCCGGCAGCAGCCGGGTGATCACGCCCTCGGCCTCCAGCGCCTCCCAGACCCCGACGGTGGACTCGCCCGCGCCCAGCAGGGTGACGAGTTCCTCCCGGGCCTCGGGCGGCCAGGGCACCGGCAGCGGGCGCGCGGCGGCGGCCAGCCGCCGTACGGCGTGCAGCGAGAGCGGAAGCCCGGCCTGGGCGGCGGCCGCGGCGGCCCGCAGGGGGAGCACGGGGTCGCGCTCGGGGCGCGCGGCGCGGGCGAGCACCACCTCGCCGTCCTGTTCGACGACGCCCTCGGCGAGCGGGCTGCGCTCGGCCGGGGTCTGCGCGGAGCCGGAGCCCCCGCGGCCGCCGAGCAGTCCGCGCAGCCGCGGCCGGCTCGCCGAGCGGGAGCGCAGCACCCGGTCGACCTCGCGCCAGGTGACATCGCTCGCGTAACTGATGGTCCGGGCCGACTCGTAGACCTGGCGCAGCAGGGCGTCGGCGTCCAGCAGGTCGAGCGCGGCCGCGATCTGGTCCTGTTCCTGGAGGGAGAGCCGGTCGGTGGCCCGGCCGGTGGCGAGGTGGAGCGCGTCGCGGGTGTCCAGCAGCCGGCGCCGGGCCTCGTCCAGGCCCTCGCGGGGCGCGTCGGCGAGCCAGGAGGCGGCGATGGCGCGCAGCGCGGTGGCGTCGCGCAGCCCGCCGCGGGCCTCCTTCAGGTCGGGTTCGAGCAGGAACTGGAGCTCGCCGTGGCGCTCGCCGCGCTCCTGGCACAGCTCGCGCAGTTCGGGGAGCCGCTTCGGGGCCTGGGCGCGCCAGTCGGCGAGGACGGTGGTGCGCAGGCCCGCGGTGAGGGAGGCATCTCCCGCGAGATGGCGGGCGTCCAGCAGGCCGAGCTGGACCTTCAGGTCCTCGGCGGCGGTCTTGCGGGCCTCGTCGGGGGTGCGTACGGAGTGGTCGAGGGCCAGCCCCATGTCCCAGACGGGGTACCAGACGTGGTCGGCGAGCGCGGCGAGGGCCGAGGAGTCGGCGGAGCCGTCGTGCAGCAGGACGACGTCGAGGTCGCTGCGCGGGGAGAGTTCGCCGCGGCCGTATCCGCCGACCGCGACCAGCGCCACGCCGCCGCCGATCCCGGAGGTCCCGGCGCCGCCGCCGAGCAGCGCGGCCAGCCACTGGTCGGTGAGTCCGGCCAGCGCGCTACGGCGCGGCGGCCCGGACCGCGACTCCTCCTGGAGGAGTCGCAGCCGGGCCGCCGCGTAGCCGCCGGGGCTCGAGTCGGTGGTCTCTGTCGTTGCCTCGACGCGTTCCGTCAACTCGGCTGCTCCCTGTCAGCTCGGGGTACGGGCATGGGACGCGGCTTGTTTGGGGGCTCGGTTCGCCTCCGGGGCGCGAAAGCCCCTTCGGCTCACTCGCCTCACAAGGCGTCCGGGCCCCGTTCGCCGGTCCGGACCCGGACCGCGGTGTCGACGGGGACGCTCCACACCTTGCCGTCCCCGATCTTTCCGGTGCGGGCGGCCTTGACGACGACGTCGACGAGGTCGTCGGCGTCCTCGTCCTCGGCCAGCACCTCGATGCGGACCTTGGGCACCAGGTCGACGGTGTACTCCGCGCCCCGGTAGACCTCGGTGTGGCCGCGCTGGCGCCCGTAGCCGCTGGCCTCGGTGACGGTCAGGCCCTGCACGCCGAACGCCTGGAGGGCTTCCTTGATCTCGTCGAGCCGGTGCGGCTTCACAACTGCCGTGATGAGCTTCACGCGTCCACCTTCTTCGGGTCCGTCTTCGCGTCCTTCTTCTTCGCCTCGCCGCCCGGGTGCGCGGCCGACTGGAGGCTGCCGAGGGACGTGCCGCCGCCCGCACCCGCGAAGTCGTACGCCGTCTCGGCGTGCTCGACCTGGTCGATCCCGGCGACCTCGTCGTCCTCGTCCACCCGGAAGCCCATCACCAGGTCGACGACCTTGGCCAGGATCGCGGAGACGATCAGGGAGTAGGCGAGGACCGCGAAGGCACCGGCGGCCTGCTTGCCGAGCTGTTCGAGCCCGCCGCCGTAGAAGAGGCCCTTGGCATCGCTCTGCACCTTGCCGGTGGCGAAGAGGCCGATGAGCAGCGAGCCGATGAGGCCGCCGACCATGTGGACGCCGACGACGTCGAGCGAGTCGTCGTAGCCGAACTTGTACTTCAGGCCGACCGCCATGGCGCAGACGACACCGGCGATGACGCCGATCGCGATCGCGCCGAGCGGGCTGACCGCACCACAGGCGGGGGTGATCGCGACGAGTCCGGAGACGGCACCCGAGGCGGCGCCCAGGGTGGTGAAGGAGCCGTGCCGGATCTTCTCGTACGCGAGCCAGCCGAGCATCGCGGAGGCGGTGGCGACCTGGGTGTTGGTGAAGGCGGCCGCGGTGACGCCGTCGGCGCCGAGCCAGGAGCCGCCGTTGAAGCCGAACCAGCCGAACCACAGCAGACCGGAGCCGAGCATGACCAGCGGCAGGCTGTGCGGCCGCATCGGGTCCTTCTTGAAGCCGACCCGCTTGCCGATGACGAGGATCACGCCGAGCGCGGCGGCACCGGCGTTGATGTGGACGGCCGTACCACCGGCGAAGTCGATCACGCCGAGCTTGAACGCCCAGCCGTCGGCGGCCCACACCCAGTGCGCGACCGGGAAGTAGACGACCGTCGCCCACAGGGCGATGAACAGCGCCCAGGCGGTGAACTTGACGCGGTCCGCGAGGGCACCGCTGATCAGCGCCGGGGTGATGATCGCGAACATCATCTGGAACAGGGCGAAGACATAGATGGGAATGGTGTAGCCGGGCCACAGCTCGGTCAGCCCGATGTTGTGCATGCCCACCCAGTCAAAGCCGCCGAACAGGTCATTCCCCTTGTCGAAGGCGACGCTGAAGCCGAAGAGGACCCACAGAACGGTGACGATGCCGATGCTGATGAAGCTCATCATCAGCATGTTCAGCACGCTTTTGACGCGGACCATGCCGCCGTAGAAGAAGGCAAGGCCGGGCGTCATGATCAGGACCAGCGCGGCACACAGCAACATGAACCCGGTGTTGGCCGCGCTGAGTGCGTCATCGGGCGTGATCTTGTCCGCGGCAAGCATCGTGATGCCCACTGGCATCGGCGTCTCCTCGCTGTCGAAACGGCCCGGGCTGGCAATAAACAAAAGGGCCGGTATTCGCCACGAGATTGACGCAGTGCCGTTTCAGTCGATGCCGCCCGATGTTTCGTGGCAGTGACGAACAGCGCGAGCGTGTTACGCGCGGATGAATTGACGGTACGGGGTCCTTCCGCTCCGTTACCGTGCCGCAACCCTCTCCGGGCCGCCTCAGACGGCCCGCGGGGCGCCCCCCTCGTCGGGGGAGTCGGGCAGCATGGCGACGAGCTTGTCGCTCAGCTCGGCGACCTCGGGCACGTCCCCGAAGTGCCGCACCGCGGTGTCCACGGTCTTGCGGAGGCGGTTGTTCACCCGCTCCGAGCGGATCCGCTGGGCGAGCGGCAGCGCCTTCCCGGCGACCTCCGCGCACTGCTCGGGCTGCTTCTGGAGGAGGTGGACGGTGGCCATGCCGATCAGGTTGAGCGCATACGAACGCTGGTGCCCGCCCTCACCCCCGGCGGTCTCCTCGCTAAAGAGGCGCACGGCGTTGCGCATGACGGGGTCGGCGAGCTGGGCGTAGGTGGGGCTGCGGCCCGCGACATAGGCGAGGTCGCGGTAGGAGTGGGCGTTCTCCGCGTTCAGCTCGGCCTCGGAGAAGAAGCCGATCCAGTTCGGGTCGCCGTCGCCCGCGGCGCAGTCGGCGAAGGTGTCCTCGGCCATCTTGACCGCGCGGTGGCACTTGCCGGGCTGGCCCATGTTGGCGTAGGCGCGGCCCTCCATCGCATACAGCATGGCCTGGGTGCGCGGGGTGGCGCTCTCCCGGCTGCCGTACTGCGCGAGGTGGATCAGCTCCAGCGCGTCGTCGGGCCGCCCGACGTGGATCATCTGGCGGCTCATGCTGGAGAGGATGTACGAGCCGAGGGGCCGGTCGCCGGACTCCTTGGCCGCGTGCAGCGCGAGGACGAAGTACTTCTGGGCGGTCGGCTGGAGCCCGATGTCGTAGCTCATCCACCCGGCCAGCTCGGCCAGCTCCCCCGCGACCTTGAACAGCCGCTTGGACACCGCCTCGGTGTGCGACTCCTGGAGCAGGTCGGTGACCTCGTGCAGCTGGCCGACCACCGCCTTGCGGCGCAGCCCGCCGCCGCACTGGGCGTCCCAGGCGCGGAACATCGTGATGGTGGACTCCAGCAGCTCCAGCTCCGGCTCGGAGAGCCGGGAGATGCGCCGTGAGCGGCCGCTGTCCGCGGCGCGCGCGCCGCCGGGCGCCCCGCTCGGCGAGGGCACCAGCCAGCGCTGCATCGGCTCGACGAGGGCGGGGCCCGCGGAGAGGGCGAGCGAGGTGCCGAGGAAGCCGCGCCGGGCGAGCATGAGGTCGCTGCGGGAGAACTCGCCGATCAGCGCGACGGTCTCGGGACCCGCCCAGGGAAGATCCACTCCCGATACGGACGGTGACCGGTGGGCGGGGCGCAGCCCCAGGTCCTCGATGCCGACCACACAGCCGAAGCGCTCGGAGAACAGCTCGGAGAGGATCTGCGGGATCGGCTCGCGCGGCTGCTCCCCGTCCAGCCAGCGGCGCACCCGCGAGGTGTCCGTGCTGATGTGATGGGCGCCTAACTGGCGCGCCCTGCGGTTGACTTGGCGGGCCAGCTCGCCCTTCGACCAGCCGCTGCGCACAAACCACGATCCCAGCTGTGCGTTGGGTCGCTTGTCAGCACCGCCGCCGCTGTCGCCCACCGGAACGCCCCCATCCCACGAATCTTCCCGGACCGCCACCAGAATGCCTTCTGTCACGGTCAGTTGTCCCCGCGATACGGCGCATCAACCGTCTGCCGCGGGAACCGGCCCTTGCCAGTGGCAAGTACCGGACCGCGACCGGGCGAGCGCTCGCAACCGGGGATCGTGCACCGAAAGTAATCCTACGATCACGCTCCTTGCGAGGTGGATCGGGAAAACGCCACCATTCGCCACCCCTTCGAATGAACCCCATCGCCGATTCACACGATTCACTTGACACGGAGCGACCGGAAGAACGCGAAGAGGTGCACAGCGGGGCGCATGCGCCGTTCCGCGCCACCCGTTACACCGCGACACACCACCTGCCGCACCACATCGGCGACGGAGCGTCATCGGCGTGCTCCGGCTCGTAACCATCGAGAGCGCGACCCGTTGGAGGGGGCATGGGCTTCACGATCGGCGGCATCCGGGAGATGCGGTCCGGCTCACGGCGCCGCGGCCGCACGTCCGAGTCCACCACGGTGGCGGAGTACACCGGGCTGTGGGGCTGGGACGTGGTGCCGGGCGCCCGGGCCACGCGCGGCACGGGCGGCAGCAGAAACGAATGCTCCTGCGGCGCTGCCGACTGCCCCGCCCCCGGCGCCCATCCGCTCGGCTTCGGCCCCGGAGTGCCCGCGGGCGCCACGCTCGACGCCGCCGCGGCGGCGTGGGAGGAGGTCCCGGGCGCGGCCGTCCTGCTGCCCGTGGGCCGGTCGTTCGACGTGCTGGAGGTGGCCGAGTACGCGGGGCGGCACGCCCTGGTGCGGCTGGAGCGGATGGGCCTGCCGCTCGGCCCGGTGGCCGTCACCCCGCACGGGCGCGCCCAGTTCTTCGTCGCGCCGGGGGCCTGCGCCGAACTCCCCGAGCTGCTCTACCGCATGGGCTGGGACGACGCCGACCTCGATCTGCGCTGTCTCGGCAAGGGCGACCACATCACCGCGCCGCCCTCCGACCTCGGGGGCTTGGGGCCGGTGCGCTGGCTGCGCCCGCCGACCCTCGACACCGCGGGGCAGCCGCCGCACGCCCGGCTGGTGCTGGGCACCCTCGCCTACGCGAGCCACCGGGCCGGGGCCTGACGCTCCCGCGACGCCTCGCCGAAACGCCGGACGGGCTCGAATCGTCCATCGATTCAAGCCCGTCCGGCGATGAGGGAAGGGACTGACCGGATCAGTCGCCGATCAGCGCGTCGACGAACGCCTCCGGCTCGAACGGCGCCAGGTCGTCCGCGCCCTCGCCCAGCCCGATCAGCTTGACCGGTACGCCCAGTTCGCGCTGGACCGCGACCACGATGCCGCCCTTGGCGGTGCCGTCCAGCTTGGTGAGCACGATGCCGGTGATGTCGACCACCTCGCGGAAGACCCGCGCCTGCACCAGGCCGTTCTGCCCGGTGGTGGCGTCGAGCACGAGCAGCACCTCGTCCACCGTGCCGTGCTTCTCCACGACCCGCTTGACCTTGCCCAGCTCGTCCATCAGACCGGTCTTGGTGTGCAGCCGCCCGGCGGTGTCGATGAGCACGGCGTCCGCGGACTCGGCGATGCCCTCCTTCACCGCGTCGAAGCCGACCGACGCCGGGTCGCCGCCCTCGGGGCCGCGGACCGTACGGGCGCCGACCCGCTCGCCCCAGGTCTGGAGCTGATCGGCGGCGGCCGCCCGGAAGGTGTCCGCCGCGCCCAGCACGACCGACTTGCCGTCGGCCACCAGGACCCGGGCGAGCTTGCCGGTGGTGGTGGTCTTGCCGGTGCCGTTGACCCCGACGACCATGACGACGCCCGGCTTCTCCTCGCCGTTCGCCCCCACCCCGCCCTCGGTGTGCACGGTGCGGTCGGCCTCGGTGCCGACGAGGTGCAGCAGCTCCTCGCGCAGCAGCCCCCGCAGCTCCTCGGGGGTACGGGTGCCGAGCACCTTGACGCGCTCGCGCAGCCGCTCGACCAGCTCCTGGGTCGGCGCGACGCCGACGTCGGCGGTCAGCAGCGTGTCCTCGATCTCCTCCCACGTGTCGTCGTCGAGGTGTTCACGGGACAGCAGCGTCAGCAGCCCCTTGCCCAGGGTGGTCTGGGACCGGGACAGCCGGGCGCGCAGCCGGACCAGACGGCCGGCGGTCGGTTCGGGAACCTCGACCGGCGGGACCTCCGGCACGGCGGGGGCGGCGGCCTCCGCGGGCGCGGCCGGTGCCTCGGTGCCGGGCAGGTCCACCTCTTCGATGGTTCTGCGCGGCTCCTCGCTCGGGGTTTCGGCCTCCTCGCCGACGTGCGGTTCGGCGGGCGGCGCGGTGACGGACGGGCTGCTCGGCGGTGTCGGGGGCAGCTGCTTCTTCTTGCGGCTGCTGATCACAAGCCCGCTGATCGCGCCGAGCGCGACCACAGCGATGACTACAGCAAGGATGACGAATTCCATAACCCACCCAGTATCAGACACATGGCGGAGGGAGTCATTCGCCTCCGAGTCCGGCCTCGCGGGCCCGGACGATCGCCTGCGCCCGGTCGTGCACCTGGAGCTTGGCGAAGATCGAGCCGACGTGGTTGCGCACGGTCTTGTCGGTGACCACCAGCCGCTGGGCGATCTGGCGGTAGCCGAGCCCGCCCGCGAGCAGGTCCAGCACCTCCCGTTCGCGCGCGGTGAGGGTCGGGAACGCCTCCTTGGCCGACGCCGCGCCGGAGGCGCCCAGCAGCACCCCGAGCCGCTCCGCCATGCGCGGGCTGAAGACGGCGCCGCCGCGCGCCACGGTGTGCAGGGCGCGCAGGATCTCGTCCCGGCCCGCGCCCTTGAGGAGGTAGCCGCGGGCCCCGGCGCGCACGGCGGCCAGCAGGCTGTCGTCGTCCTCGGACATCGTCATGACCATCACCCGCGCCCCGGGGCGGGCGCACAGGATCCGCCGGGTGGCCTCCAGACCGGACCGGCCGGGCAGCCCGAGGTCCATGACCACCAGATCGGGTGCGGCGCGCCCGGCCTCGGCGACCGCCTCGTCCGCGCAGGCCGCCTGGCCGACGACGGTGAAGGCGTCGTCCAGGTTGAGGGCGGCGGCCAGGCCTTCGCGGAAGAGGGGATGGTCGTCGACGAGCAGCACGCGCCACTGCGCGGTGCCCACCGGCGCCGTCACGGGGCGGGCGTCCTCTCCCTGGGCTTGTCCCCGGACTTGTCCCGGGCCTTGTCCCGGGGCTTGTCCCGGGGCTTGGCCTCGGTGATGAGCGTCGTACAGGACCGGCATCCGGTGTGCTCCAGGTGTTCTTCGGGGTCGTCGTTCTCCCCGGGGCCGGTGAGCGGCAGCACCGCGTGCACCACGGTGCCGGTCGCGGAGCCGGTGACCGAGCAGGAGCCGCCGATCTCCTCGGCCCGCTCCCGGACCGAGGCCAGCCCGACGCCGCGCACCGCGGTCTCCGGCAGTCCGCTGCCGTCGTCGGTGATCGTGATGTCGAGGGTGCCGAGGGTGTCGGGGTCGGTGGCCAGTTCGACCCGGACCTGGCGGGCCCGGGCGTGTCGTACGGCGTTGGTGAGCGACTCGGCCGCGATCCGGTACGCCGCGGTCTCGACGCCCGGCGACAGCGGGGGCAGGACGGCGGGGCGGCTCGCCACGCTCACCCGCAGCCCGTCCACGCCCAGCCGCCGCGCCAGGTCCCGCACCGCACCGGCGAGACCGCGCTCGGCGAGGGCGGCCGGGGCGAGCCCCGCGGTGATGCGGCGCACCTCGACCAGGGCCTCGGCGAGCGTTTCCGCGGCCTCGGAGAGCTGGACGCAGGCCGGGTGGCCGGGCGGGCAGGAGGTCTGGGCGATGTCCAGGCGCAGCCGCACGGCGGCGAGTTGGGGTCCGAGGCCGTCGTGGATCTCCCGGCGCAGCCGTCGCCGCTCCTGTTCGCGGGCGAGCACCAGCCGCTCGCGGGCGGCCTGCGCCTCCTCGGCCAGCCGTAGCGCGGCGAGCGCGGGGGCGGCCTGGTCGGCGAGGAGGGACAGCAGCCCGCTGTCGCGCTCGGCGGGGGTGCCGGAGGCGTCGCGGGAGACCTCGAGGCGGCCGACGGTGCGGCCGTGGTGGCGCAGCGGATAGGTCTGCACGCGGCCGGTGAGTGGCGCCCCGGCGTCGGCCAGCCGCCGGGGCCCGGCCCGGGTGTCGACGCTGACGGCCGCGCCGGAGACGCCGAGGTCCTCCACGGCGCTGCGGCAGATCTGCTGGGGCACCTCGCCCGGGTGCGGGGCCTGCTGGAGGCGTACGGCCAGGGCGCTGACGGCTTCGTGCGGCCGGGCCCGGGGCCCGTAGAAGGCGCGCTCGACGCGGAGGGTGAGCCAGCGGGCGGACGGCCGCAGGGCCCAGCCCAGCAGCAGGGCGCCGCCGACGGCGGTGACGGTGGTCCCGTTGCGTACGGAAGGGAGCCCGGCCTGTACGGCGACGGCGGCGCAGACGACGACGGCCGCGAGCGAGGTGAGGACGAAGGCGCGGGCGAGCCGGTGGCTGGTGGAGCGGTCGAGCCGCCAGATGCCGGTGCGGGCGACGCCCAGGCAGATGGCGGCCGCCCAGACCGCGCTGCCGAGGGTGCGGGCCGCGATGGTGGGCATGCCCTCGCCCCACTCCGACAGCAGGAGGGAGACGCAGGCCGGGTACGCGGCGGCCAGCAGGGCCCAGTCGCGCCGCTCGGCGCCGCCGGAGACGGCGGCGCGGCAGCACAGGGAGGCCGTGACGGCGAGCGCCACGGTGCGCAGCACCCAGGGCTCCGCCTCGCCGTAGGTGGCGAGGTGGTCGAAGGCCCATTGGCCGCCGGTGGTGTGGAAGGCGGGGTTGGTGACGGCGCCGACGCGCGGCTCGCTGATCAGCCACAGCGCGGCGTATCCGAGCCAGTAGGCGGAGGCGGCGGCGCTCATGACCCACCAGTGCCAGCGCCGCTTGGCGCCGCGGGGGAAGAGCCACAGCGGCAGCAGCAGGACGGTCAGGGGGCGGCAGACCATGCCGGCCACCGCGAGCAGCAGCGACACGGCGGCGCCTGCCGGTCCGAGCCCGGCGGGGCCCAGCAGGTCGGCGACGGCGGAGGGCAGCAGCCACAGGGCGCCCGCCACCAGCAGCACTCCGCCGTAGCGCCGGGCGGACCGCTCGGCGAGCAGCAGGACGCCGACGCCGAGCACCGGGACGCCCACGGCCACCGAGGTGAGGGCCGCGGTGCCGCGCAGGCGGGTGGAGGACAGGGCGAGCCACTGGTCGTTGACGCGCAGCAGACCGGCGAGCCAGCCGGCCAGCACCACGACGAACAGCGCCGATACCCCGCCCGCGGCCTGCACGGCACGGTCTTTCGGAAGGGCGTGCCGCATGTCAGCCGGCGGTCGGCCCGGCGAGCCGGGCGCCGCTGCCCCGGACCCACAGCGTGACGTAGTTGGCGCTGCGGCCGGGGCGGCACTTGTATTCGTCCCACTTGTTCTTCTCCACCCCGGCCTCCCCGGCCTTCCGGCAGGCGCCTTGGGTGTCGAAGTGTCCTTCCTCGCGCCAGCCGCCTCCGGACGCGGTGGCGGGCGAGGCTCCGGCGGTCCACATGACGGTTCCCGCGAGCAGGCCGAGCGCCGTGGTGGCGCGGATTCGGGAAAGTCGCATCTTCAACCTCCTGGTACTCGCCCGTGCCTTACCCCGCCTCACGGCTGTGAAGTGCGCCGACGCCATGCCCCACCCGAACCGGTGACCCGCCCGCACCCGCGTTCCGGTGGCGCGTTCACCCTTTCCGGTTCACCACACCTGGAAGAGGATCGCGATGGCGATCGACTCGGCCTCGTCGTACGGGATTCCGAAGCGCATCAGGGTGAGCATGACGGGCTGGGCGGCCCAGATGTCCAGCGTGTCGAGGTAGTTGGCGAGGCGGTGGGCGTAGCGGCGCACCATGGCGGTCTCGCGCGGGGTGAGCCGCCCGAGCACCTTGGCGAGGAGGTCGCCGCCGTGGCGCAGCGCGGTGACCATCAGCCGCTGGCGGATGCGCTGCGCTTCGGCGGGGGTGAGTCCGCCCGCGAAGAGCGCGTCCTTCGCGGCCTCCAGTTCCCGGGTGTCGCCCGCAGTGAGCCGGACCCGGCCGACCAGGTCGTCGATGTCGGATGTGGTGATGAGCGTTTCCCCCGTGGTGATCATGCGGCCCCTCCTCAGGTGGCTGTGCGGTTCCGGGCCCTTTGCTCGTCGGTTCGCCGCAGGGGCGCTTCAGCCTCCCCCCGGCTACCGCCGGGAGGTGCCCCCGGTCGACGGTCGACCGTGCTCGGCCCTTCGTTTCTCAAGGCCTGCGCGCGCTCTCCCTTTCGACAGCGTTTCGCGCCCCTGCGGCTCACTGCCCGCCGGGCCCAGGATGACGATCCCCCGCCCCGCGTCCCAGGCGCATGAGTCATCCGTCCCGGCTCCGCCCGGTACCGCACGGTGGCCATTTGACGCACCGTCAGCTACGGTCCGGTGGCCCGCTCACGCCCGCCCGCGACGAAGGGGACCCTCCGCCATGGCCGTCACGGTCGTACGCCTCAACCTCGTCGATCCCGCCGCCACTCCGCGTGTCCTGGCCGAGCGGTACCGCGCCGCCGTCGAGATGGCCGCCTACGCCGACGAACGGGGCATCTCCACCGTCCAGACCGAGGAGCACCACGGCGCCGCGAACGGCTGGCTGCCCGCGCCGCTGGTCTTCGCGGGCACGGTGCTCGGCGCCACCCGCCGGATCACGGTGACCGTCTCCGCCCTGATCACGCCGCTGTACGACCCGCTGCGGCTGGCCGAGGACATCGCGGTGCTCGACCTGGCCAGTGGCGGACGCCTGGTCACGGTGGCCGGGATCGGCTACCGGCCCGAGGAGTACGCGGCGCTCGGCAAGGACTGGCAGGGGCGCGGCGCGCTCCAGGACGAGGCGCTGGAGACGCTGCTCGCGGCGTGGACGGGCGAGCCGTTCGCGTACCGGGGCCGTACGGTGCGGGTCACCCCGCGCCCGTACACCCAGCCGCATCCGCTGCTGCTGGTCGGCGGCAGCTCGAAGGCCGCGGCCCGCCGCGCGGCCCGGCTGGGTCTGCCGTTCTTCCCGAGTGCTCATCTGCCGGAGCTGGAGGGCTACTACCACGCGCGGCGGCTGGAGTACGGCACCGAGGGCTGGTGTCTGATGCCCCCGGCGGTCACCCCGCTGCTGCACATCGCCGAGGACCCGGACCGGGCCTGGGCGCTGTACGGGACGCATCTGCTGCACGAGGCGCGCACCTACGCGTCCTGGCAGTCGGGCGCGGTGCGCTCGGCGGTCCGCTCGCACGCCGCGGACGCCGGGGCGCTGCGCCGCGAGGGCGTCTACCGGATCGTCACGCCCGAGGAGTGCGTGGCGTACGCACACCAGGGCGGCGAGCAGGCGAGCCTGGTGCTGCATCCGCTGTGCGGCGGGATGCCGGTCGAGGAGGGCTGGCGCAGTCTGCGGCTGTTCGCGGAACGAGTGCTGCCCCGCCTCAAGGAATGAGGCGGGGCAGTTCTCGTGGAGTGAGGAGTGGGCGGCGGGGGGGGGTTAGCCCATCTCCTCCAACGCCTTGCCCTTGGTCTCCGGCACCCACTTGAGGATGAACGGGATCGAGAGCAGGGCGAAGGCCGTGTACAGGATGTAGGTCCCGGACAGGTTCCAGTCCGACAGGCTCGGGAAGCTGGCGGTGATGGCCCAGTTGGCGATCCACTGGGCGGAGGCGGCGACGCCCAGGGCGGCGGCGCGGATCTTGTTCGGGAACATCTCGCCGAGCAGCACCCAGACCACCACGCCCCAGGAGAGCGCGAAGAAGAGCACGAAGACGTGGGCCGCGACCAGCGCCACGACGCCCTCGGTGTGCGGAAGCTTGCCGTCCACCAGGTTCGCGGAGAACGCCCAGGCCACCAGCGCGAGCGAGACCGCCATACCGATGGAGCCGATGAGCGCGAGCGGCTTACGGCCGATCTTGTCGACGAAGACCATCGCGATCACGGTGCCGAGGATGTTGATGATCGACGTGGTGAAGGAGTAGAAGAACGAGCTGCTCGGGTCGACGCCGACGGACTGCCACAGCGTCGAGGAGTAGTAGAAGGCCACGTTGATGCCGACCAACTGCTGGAAGACCGAGAGACCGACGCCGATCCAGACGACCGGCAGCAGCCCGAACCGGCCGCCGAGCAGGTCCTTGAAGGTGGACTTGTGCTCGCTGCGCATCGCCTGCTCGATCTCGTCCGCCCGGACGTCCAGGTCGACGGTCTTGCCCTCGACCTCCCTCAGGACCTCCTTGGCCCGGTCGACCCGGCCGACCGAGATCAGGTAGCGGGGGGACTCGGGGATGGCGAAGGACAGCAGCCCGTACAGGACGGCCGGGATGACCATGACCCCGAGCATCCACTGCCATGCCTCGAGACCGGCGATCTTGCCGCGCTGGTCGCCGTCGGCGAGGTTGAGGATGGCGTAGTTGACGAGCTGGGAGACGGCGATACCGATGACGATCGCGGCCTGCTGGAAGGACGCGAGCCGGCCGCGGTACGCGGGCGGGGCGACCTCGGCGATGTAGGCCGGGCCGATCACGGACGCCATGCCGATGCCGATGCCGCCGAGCACCCGCCACATGGCCAGGTCCCACAGGGCGAAGGGCAGGGCCGAGCCGACCGCGGAGACGGTGAACAGCACGGCGGCGATCTGCATGACGCGGATCCGGCCGATCCGGTCGGCTATCCGGCCCGCGGTGGCCGCGCCGATCGCCGAACCGATCAGCGCGATGGCGACGACCTGGGCGAGGGCTGCGGACCCGATGTCGTACCGGCCGCGGATGGCTTCGACCGCTCCGTTGATCACCGAGCTGTCGTAGCCGAAGAGAAAGCCGCCCATTGCGGCGGCCGCGGTGATGAAGATGACGTGGCCGAGATGGTCCGGCTTGGCCTTACGGCCTTCGGACCGCTGTGCCTGCACGGTGGTGGTCAACGTGAACTCCTGTGGCCCGCCCGGCAACGCTGCCGGACGTGGGTGGGGCAGACCCTTCCGGTGGAGGCGGAGCCGTGTGAGGTCGGCCACCACTTAAAGGTAAAAGCGACGTTGCAGAGACTATTCCTTCAAGTTTCGAAGTCAATAGGTGGTGGCCAAGAAGTTACGCGCCACTACATCGCACGCTTTGCACCATTGACTTCAAGTATTGAAGCGGTCACCGCAGGCGTTGACTAATGACCTTCGACACCCCGTCACCCTGCATCGAGACGCCGTACAGCGCGTCCGCGACCTCCATCGTCCGCTTCTGGTGAGTGATCACGATCAGCTGGGACGACTCCTGGAGCTCCTCCATGATCCGGATCAGCCGCTGGAGGTTGGTGTCGTCGAGCGCTGCCTCGACCTCGTCCATCACATAGAACGGACTCGGCCGCGCCTTGAAGATCGACACCAGCAGCGCCACGGCCGTCAGCGAGCGCTCCCCGCCGGACAGCAGGGACAGCCGCTTGACCTTCTTGCCCGGCGGCCGCGCCTCCACGTCCACGCCCGTGGTCAGCATGTTGTCCGGGTCGGTGAGCACCAGCCGCCCCTCCCCGCCCGGGAAGAGCCGCGAGAAGACCCCCTCGAACTCGCGCGCGGTGTCCCGGTACGCCTCCGTGAACACCTGCTCGACCCGCTCGTCGACCTCCTTGACCACCTGGAGGAGGTCCGCGCGCGTCTTCTTCAGGTCCTCCAGCTGCTCGCTCAGGAACTGATGCCGCTCCTCCAGCGCCGCGAACTCCTCCAGCGCCAGCGGATTGACCTTGCCCAGCTGCTGGTACGCCCGCTCGGCGGCCTTCAGCCGCTTCTCCTGCTGCGCCCGGACGTAGGGCACCGGGCGGTTGCGCGGGTGTTCCGGATCCTCCGGAAGCTCCTCGCCCTCGGCGGGCGGCGACGGCGGTACGAGCTGGTCGGGGCCGTACTCGGCGATCAGCCCGGCCGGCTCCACGCCCAGCTCCTCCAGCGCCTTCGACTCCAGCTGCTCGATCCGCATCCGCTTCTCGGCACCCAGCACCTCGCCCCGGTGCACCGAATCGGTCAGCTTGTCCAGCTCGCCCTTGAGGTCACGGCCCCGGTTGCGCGCGGTCTCCAGCTCGGTTTCGCGCTCCGCCTTGGCGCGCTCGGCGGCGTCCCGCTCCTCGGCCGCCCGTACGAGCGACACCTCCACGTGCGCGAGCAGCTGCCGGGACCCGGCCGCCACCGCCGCCGCGACCTGCGCCTCGTGGCGCATCCGGGCGCGGCGCTGTTCGGCGCGCGCCCGCGCCTCGCGCTCGGCGCGCGCGCCCCGGTCGAGCGCATCGGCCCGCCCCGCGAGCCCCTTCACGCGCTCCTCGTGCGTACGGGCCTGGAGCCGCGCCTCCATCTCGGTCTGCCGCGCGTTGGCGCCGTCCGCGGCGAGCCGGTCCCGTACGGAGGTGTCCGGCTCCTCCTCGCCCGGCTGCTCCTCGGCCACCGCCAGCCGCTCGGCCAGCTCCTCGGCCTCTTCGGTCGCCTTCTCCAGCGCCTCCTCGGCCCGGGCGGCGGCCGCGGCCGACCGCTCCGCCTCCCCCGCCGCGCCCCGGGCCTGCCCGGACAGCCGCCCGAGAGACTGCGCGACCTGCGACTTCTCCCGGTCGGCCGCGCTGCGCCGGGCCGCCAGCTCGTCCACCAGCGCCGCGCACTCGGTACGCCGCTCCTTGGCCGCGCGCTGCGCCCCGGCCAGCTCCTCGCACCGTACGGCCAGCTCCTCCAGCTCCGCCGCCGCCTCGTCGACCGACGCCTGCACCTCCAGCAGGGTGGGCGCCCCGGCGGACCCGCCGTGCGCGAAGTGCGCCCCGAGCAGATCGCCGTCGGCGGTGACCGCGGTCAACTCGGGGTGATCCCGGACGAGTTCCTCGGCCTCCTCCAGCGTCCCGACCGCCACGATGCCGTCGAGCAGCCGCCGCACGGCCCCCACCAGCCCGGCGGGCCCGTCCACCAACTCCCCCACCCGCGGCGGCCCCTCGACGGCCCCGAACGCCCCCGGCACGTCGCCGGGCGTCCGCGTGCCCGGCACGGCGGCAGCGGCGGGGACCGCTCCCACGCCGCCGCCGGCCTCGGGCGCCGCCGCGTGGACCCGGTCGCCGCCGTCCGCCGGGGACGGGGTGCCGTCCGTGTCGGCGGGCGTCCTGGTGCCCGGGACCGCGGGGGCGCCCAGGAGCAGGGCGGCGCGGCCCGCGTCTTCGGTGCGGAGGTGGCGGATCGCCTCGGCGGCGGCCGTGGGGTCGGTGACGGCGATCGCGTCGGCGGCGGCACCCAGGGCCGCGGCGACCGGGACCTCGAAGCCGGGGCTGACGGTCAGCAGTTCGGCGGCCGGGCCGAGCAGGCCGGTGAGGCGGTCGGCCGCGGCCATCAGCGCGCCGGTGCCGTCCTTGCGGCGCAGGCCGAGCGCCAGGGCATCGTGCCGGGCGGCGGTCGCGGCGCGGTCCCGTTCGGCGGCGGTGGCGGCCTCGCGGGCCGCGCTCAGCGCCGTCTCCGCCTCGGACAGCTCCTGCTTGGCGGCCTCATGGCGCTCTGCCAGTTCCGCGTCGTCCGCGTCCAGTCCGTCGACCTCGGCCTTGAGCTGTTCGTACTCCTCCTGCGCGGCGGTGGCGCGGGCCTGGGCCTCGTCGCGGGCGGCGGCCAGGCGTTCGATCTCGGCGCGGGCCGAAGCGGCGCGGCCGCGGGCGGCGTTGACCTGGCCCTGGAGCCGGGCGAGCCCCTCGCGGCGGTCGGCGATGGCGCGGGCCACGTCCTTCAGCCGGCGCTCCTCCTGCGCGAGGCTCCGTTCGAGTTCCGCCCGGTGCGCGACGGTGTCGTCCAGGGCGCGGCTGGCCGCCTCCAGGGCGGCCTCCAGCTCGGCTTCCTGCTCCCGGATGCGGGCCGCCTCGCGTTCCATGTCCTCGGGGTCGCGGCCGCGCCGCTCCTCGGCGGGGGCGGTGGTCGCGCTCTTGACCCGGGCGTCGGCCAGGCTGACCGTGCCGCGCACCCGCTCGGCGAGCTGGGACAGCTCGTACCAGGTCTCCTGGGCGTCGCGCAGCCGCGGCGAGAGCTGCCGTACGTGTTCCTCGAGGGCGGCCTCGCGCCGCTGGGCGGTGCGCAGCTCGGCCTCGGTTTCCTCCTTGCGCTTCTTCAGCTCGGCCTCGTCGGCGACCTCGGCGCGCAGCGCCTCGCGCAGGGTGACCAGGTCGTCGGCGAGCAGCCGCAGCCGGGCGTCGCGCAGGTCGGCCTGGATGACGGCGGCCCGGCGGGCGACCGCGGCCTGTCGGCCGAGGGGTTTGAGCTGCCGCCGCAGCTCGTCGGTGAGGTCCTGGACCCTGGCGAGGTTGGCCTGCATCGCGTCCAGCTTCCGCAGCGCCTTCTCCTTGCGCCTGCGGTGCTTCAGGACGCCCGCGGCCTCCTCGATGAAGGCCCGGCGGCCGGTCGGGTCGGCGTGCAGGACGCCGTCGAGCTGGCCCTGGCCGACGATGACGTGCATCTCGCGGCCGATGCCGGAGTCGGACAGCAGTTCCTGGATGTCCAGCAGACGGCAGGTGTCGCCGTTGAGCTGGTACTCGCTGCCGCCGTTGCGGAACATGATCCGCGTGATGGTGACTTCGGCGTAGTCGATGGGCAGCGCACCATCGGCGTTGTCGATGGTGAGGGAGACCTCGGCGCGGCCGAGCGGGGGACGGCCGGTGGTCCCGGCGAAGATGACGTCCTCCATCTTGCCGCCGCGCAGCGACTTGGCGCCCTGCTCGCCCATGACCCAGGAGAGCGCGTCCACGACGTTGGACTTGCCCGACCCGTTGGGGCCGACGACGCAGGTGATACCCGGCTCGAAGCGGAGCGTCGTGGCGGAGGCGAAGGACTTGAAGCCTCGCAGGGTCAGGCTCTTCAGGTGCACGCCGTTGGACTCTACCTTCCGGGCCTCGTCCGGCAGCGTCCCGAACGCGTGGCGTCTCGGACCCGCCCCGGCTTTTTCCCGCTTTCCTCAAAGATCGGTTTCACCGGTGAGGGGGTGGGGCACATCAGTCGGTAAGAGAAAGCCAAAGGTACGCGGGGGGAACGACGAAGGGACGCCGAGGCGTCCCTTGAAGATTCTCAAGCGGCTGACGGTGCAGCCCGACCGGCCCGAGGGCTGGGTCAGGCGAGCGCAGGCTCCGCCTGGGATACGTCGATGCTTTCGAGCAGCGAGTCGCCGTGACGAGCGGCGGCGGACAGCGCGTCATTTTCGGCCTGGATCCGAACAAGCTCGGATTCAAGATCCTGAACGCGCTGCTGAAGCCGTCGCATCTCGGCGAGGACTCGGGGGTCGGAGCCGCCGACGTAACCGAGAAGCGCCTTTGCCATGATGGATGGTCCTCCACACTGAGTGACCGACCGAAGCGGTGTGGGTCGTGAGGGATGGATTCGCACCCGCGATGTCCGCCGATATTGCCGTGCTGAGGTGGCGGACAAGTTAAGGTGCGCGGGGACTTCCAGAGTCTCACCAATTGGTTTGAGGGTCAACACGATCACATGCCGCCGACACCGCGAGGGCCGAGAGCGCAAAGGGGCACGAGCTGCGCCGCCCGCTCTCCAGAGGACCCGTAGCGGTTGGGGATCTTCCTACGCTCCGCAGCCTTCCACGGAGCGGCTCCGTTCGCAACCATCAGCCGATTTCTGCTCACAGGGCGCACGGAAGGCGTGGTCAGAGGGGTGCCGGAACAGGGCCGAACGGAGGTCCCGCGAGGGCCGGCTCAGCGGATCTCGAAGCTGTCGTAGGCGCCCCGCGGTGTGTCCCAGATCTCGGTGACACCGTCGACCCGCCCGGGCGTGTCGCCCTCCCGCAACCAGTCGAGCAGCTGTTCGCACTCCGCGCGCGGGCCCTCCGCGACGACCTGTACGCGGCCGTCGGAGAGGTTCGAGGCGAACCCGGCGAGGCCGCCGATGCGCAGCGCGTTGGCCCGGGTGAACCAGCGGAAGCCGACGCCCTGGACACGGCCGCGGACCCACGCGGTGAGGCGCACGTTGTCGTTCATGTCTGCACGCTAACCGGCGAATTGGCGCCTCGGCACATCTACCTCCTGCCGCATGGCGTACAGTCCCGGCTCAACAAGACTCACTCACACGAGTGACACATGAGTTGCCCACACAAGCCACACATTTGACTCCCTCGTACACAAGGAAGGCAGGAGATGGGCCGCCATCGACGATCTGCCCCCGGATCCGCGACGCCGCCCGTGGTGGGCGCCGGCCGCCACCGGGGACCGCGCCGTAGCCCTCTCGCACCGGTGAGGACCGGGCTGTTGAGTGTGTCCGCCGCGGTCGCGGTGGGCGCTGTGGCCATGGCCTCCGGCTTAGTTCCGGGCCCCGCAGGCCTCGGCGGCAGCGAGCCCGCCGGGCAGCAGGTGCAGGCCGGCGGGTCGCCCGGCACCGGCCCGGACACCCAGGACCCGGAGACGGCCTTCCCCTCGGCCGGTGCCGGAACGTCGACGAGCCCCGGTGAGACCAGCCCGCAGGCCCCCTCCACGCCCCCCTCCACAACCCCCTCGAAGCCCGCCGGAACGCCGTCCACGACACCCTCGGACGAGCGCCCGAGCTCCCCGTCCGGCAGCAAGCCCGGCGGCTCCTCGGACGGCGGCGGCCCGGACTCGACCCCTCCGTCCCATACGCCCACGACCGACCCGGTGCCCAGCCTTCCGCCCGAGAAGCCCGACCGGGCGGCGGCGGCCGAGAAGGCGGTCATCGCCCTGGTGAACCAGGAGCGGGCCGAAGTCGGCTGCCAGCCGGTGACCGAGGACCCGAAACTCGCCCAGCTGGCGCAGGACTTCGCCGACGACATGGCGATACGCGACTTCTTCGACCACCTCGACCCGGACGGCCAGGACCCCTGGGAGCGCGCCAAGCTCGCGGGCATCCTGGACCTGGGCGGGGAGAACATCGGCCGCGGCCAGACCAGCGCGCAGGACGTGATGGACTCCTGGATGGACAGCCCCGACCACCGCGCGAACATCCTCAACTGCCAGTACAAGACACTCGGCGTCGGCGCGCACTTCGGCGACGACGGCCCCTGGTGGACCCAGGACTTCGGCTACTAGAACGCCCATCCGGTGAGCGCAGCCCGAACGAGCGCTCACCGGGTGACAGCGCAGTCCACAGGAGAGCGCTGCGCGTATGGTGTGTGCATGGAATGTGAACGCACCGCCGGGAGCCGTCCGGGAGGGGACGCCACCGGGGACGAGGCCTTCGACGTGTTCGCGCGCGCCTGCCCGTCCCGCGCCACGCTGGAGCACGTCACCGGCAAGTGGGGCAGCCTCACCCTGACCGCGCTCGCCGAGAGCGGCTGTCGCTTCAACGAGCTGCGGCGGCGGGTCGACGGGGTCAGCGAGAAGATGCTGTCCCAGACGCTGCACGCGCTGGAGCGGGACGGTCTGGTGCACCGCGAGGCCCAGCCGGTCAATCCACCGCGCGTGGACTACCGGCTCACCCCGCTGGGGCACGCGGTCGCCGAGCGGCTGCTGGCGCTGATCGGGCTGGTCGAGGAGCGGATGCCGGAGGTGCTGACGGCCCGGGAGGCCTACGACGGGCGGCGCGGCACCAGCGCCGAGGCCCCGGCCGGGCGCGGCGGGCGCTGACAGCGCGGGCAGAAGTAGCTGGAGCGGTTCATCCAGGGGCGGCGGCGCATGGCGGTGCCGCAGCGGCGGCACGGCTCGTCCTCCCGGCCGTACGCGTCGAGGGAGCGCTCGAAGTATCCCGACTCGCCGTTCACGTTGACGTAGAGGCTGTCGAAGCTGGTGCCGCCCACCGCCAGTGCCGCGTTCATGACATCCCGCACATGGCCGAGGAGTTCGGCGGAGCGCGGCCGGGTGAGGGTGGCGGTCGGCCGGTCGTAGTGCAGCCGGGCGCGCCACAGCGCCTCGTCGGCGTAGATGTTGCCGACGCCGCTGATCAGCGACTGGTCGAGCAGCGCGCGCTTGACGGTGGTACGGCGGCGGCGCAGCGCGAGGTGGAAGGCCCCCTCGTCGAAGGCGGGGTCCAGCGGGTCGCGGGCGATGTGCGCGATGGCGTCCGGGAGCCCCTCCAGGTCACCGGGGACGGAGCCGTGCAGCGAGAGCCCGCCGAAGGTGCGCTGGTCGACGAAGCGCAGCTCGGTGCCCACGTCGTCGGCGAAGCGGACCCGGATGCGCAGATGCTTCTCGTCCGGGGCGCCGCCGGGCTGGACGAGCAGCTGGCCGCTCATGCCGAGGTGGGCCAGCACCGCTTCGGCGGTGTCCTCGAACGGCAGCCACAGATACTTGCCGCGGCGGCGGACCGCCCCGGTGCGGCGGCCCTTCAGGCGGGCCGCGAAGTCCTCCGCGCCGCCCAGGTGGCGGCGTACGGCGCGGGGGTGCAGCACCTGGACCTCGTCGACCGTACGGCCGCTGATCCAGCGCTCCAGACCGCGCCGGACCACCTCGACCTCGGGCAGCTCGGGCAACGTGACTCCTGAAGGAGGGATCACCGGCACTCCGGCCCCGGTCGGTGACCGGGGCCGGGGCGGTGCCTAACGGGTGGTGGTGGCCGAGTCCGCGGCCGGGGCGCCGGCGGCGTCCGCATCCTCGGTGACGGCCTCCGCCTCGGCCTCGGCCTCGGCGGCGGCCTTGGCGTTCGTCTGGGCCTCGTCGGCTGCCGCGCGGATCGCGCGCCAGGCGGCCTCGGCCGCCTGCTGCTCGGCTTCCTTCTTGCTGCGGCCGGTGCCGGTGCCGTACGCGACACCACCGACGCGGGCGGCAGCCGTGAAGGTCTTCTCGTGGTCGGGCCCGGTCTCGGAGACCAGGTACTCCGGAACCCCAAGACCCTCGGTGGCGGTCAGCTCCTGGAGGCTGGTCTTCCAGTCCAGGCCGGCGCCGAGGTTCGAGGACTTCTCGATCAGCGGGTCGAAGAGCCGGTGCACCAGTTCGGCCGCGGCGTCGAGCCCCCGGTCGAGATAGACCGCGCCGATCACCGCTTCCAGGGTGTCGGCGAGAATGGATGCCTTGTCCCTGCCCCCGGTGCCCTCCTCGCCCCGGCCGAGCCGGATGAAGGCGCCGAGGTCCAGCCCCCGGCCCACCTCGGCGAGCGCGCGCGAGTTGACCACCGCGGCCCGCAGCTTGGCCAGCTGGCCCTCGGGCAGGTCCGGGTGGATGCGGTACAGCGTGTCGGTGACCACCAGGCCGAGCACGGAATCCCCGAGGAATTCCAGCCGCTCGTTGGTGGGCAGACCGCCGTTCTCGTACGCGAAGGAGCGATGGGTCAGCGCACGCACCAGAAGGGCGGACTCGAGCTGATACCCGAGCCGCCCTTCCAGGATCGTGTGGGACGAGGCCTTGTCCGCCTGGACCGTATCGCCGCCGCGCTGATGACCTCCGCGAGGTTCACCCGCGCGCTTGCGGGACGGCGTGCTGGCGTCCGACATAGAGCCTGTCACCCGCCGATCAGACCTCGAGGACCTGGCGGCGGTTGTAGGTGCCGCAGCTCGGGCACGCGATGTGCTGCTGCTTCGGCTCGTGGCAGCGCTCGCACGCCACCAGGGTGGGGACCGCAGCCTTCCACTGCGACCGGCGGTGGCGCGTGTTGCTGCGCGACATCTTCCGCTTCGGAACAGCCACGGCTACTTCTCCTGTGGGTCATCCCCGCGCTGGCGGGGGGCGTTGTCCTTCTCGCCGTCCTGAATGGACTCGGCGAGTCCCTGCAATGCCGCCCAACGGATGTCGACGGCTTCGTGGTGGTGGTCCGGGTCGTCCGCGAGCCGCGCACCACAATCGGCACACAGCCCGGGGCAGTCCTCCCGGCACACCGGCTGCAACGGCAGTGAGAGCACCACCGCGTCGCGCAGCACGGGCTCGAGGTCGAACAGGTCGGCCTCGAGGAAGAGCGTGTCCTCCTCCTCGGCGTCGTCGCCGGTGTCCGCGTCGCGGCTCCGGTCGTCGGCGTCGGGGTAGGAGTACATCTCCTGGAAGTCCGCTTCGAGCTCCCGCTCCAGCGGCTCCAGACACCTTACGCACTCCCCCGTGAGCGGTGCACGGGCGGTGCCTGTGACAAGCACCCCTTCCATGACCGACTCCAGGCGGAGTTCAAGCTCCACGGTCGCGCCTTCCCGCACCCCGATGACCTCGATGCCGAGGTCCTTGGGGGCCGCCACGGAGCGGGAGACCCGCTTGAGCGCACCAGGACGCCGCCCCAGCTCACGTGTGTCGAACACGAGCGGGGCACGGTGGTCGAGGCGGGCGTTCAGGGCTTCCTGCTTTCTACGCTGCGGCGGGCCACCCGACACGGACTTGAAGCGGGCAGCCGAGATCGCGGACGTACGCGCGACCGAAGAGCCAGGATACTGGACGGGCCGCCCCAGGCCCAATCGGGTCCAGGGTGCCTCTAGCGGCCCTGCTCGTACTGACGCAGTTGATCGAGGTCGATCATGCTCGTATCGAACAGGCTGGTCTCGTCGAGCGCCGCCCCCGGCTGCTGCGGGGGGTACGGGGGCTGCGGCGGGGGCTGCTGGGCGTAGCCGTTCGGGTCGTACCCCTGGGGCTGCTGCTGCCAGCCGCCGTATCCGTCCGCTTGCGGATAGCCCGCCTGCTGGGCGTACGGGTCCGGCTGCTGGACGTAACCCTGCTGCTGGTAGCCGTAAGCGTCCTGCTGCGGGTAGCCCGGCTGCTGGGCGTAGTACCCGGCGTCGGCCACCGCGGGGTCCATCGCGGCGGGGTTCATCCCTCCCGGGTCCATCGCTGCCGGGTTCATCGCCGCAGGGTCCATCGCGGCGGGCTGCACGGCGGTGGGCTGGACGACGGGCGGCTGCACGGGCACGGCCTCGGGCTGCGCGGCGGCGCCCTGGGACTGGGCCAGCTCCGCGTAGTAGTCGTCGTCGCTGGTCCGCAGGGCCTGGGCGGTCGCGTCCTGAGCAGCCATGTGGGCGCCCAGCTCGTCGGCCGGGCGGGAGCCGAGCAGCTTCTGCCGGCCCCGGCCGACCGCCTCCAGGGTCTTGGAGAGGACCGCGGAGACGGCCCCCAGCTTGGTGTCCACGTACTCGTCGGCGCGCTGCCGCAGGGTGTGCGGATCGGCGCTGCGCTCCGGCTCGTCGTCCATGCCGTCGCCGCCGGGCGCACGGCCGAGCAGCTTGTCGCGGCCGCGGTCCACCGAACCGATGGTCTTGGTGAGCACGACCTCGAAGTTGGCGAGCTTGCTGTCGACGTAATCGTCGGCCTCGGCGCGGATCTCCTCGGCCTCCCGGCGGGCCTCCGCGAGGATCCGGTCGGCCTCCTCCTGGGACGCCCGGGCCACCTCGGTCTCCGAGATCAGCCCGGCGCGCTCGGCGTGCGCGGACTCGATGATCCGCGTGGCCTCCTGACGGGCGTCGTCCACCATCCGGTCCCGCCCGCCGATCAGCTCCTCGGCGTGGGCGAGGGAGTCGGGGAGGGCGGAGCGCACCTCTTCGAGCATGGCGAGCAGCTCGGCGCGGTTGACCACGCACGAGGCCGACATGGGCATGGCCCGGGCGCTGCCGACGGCGCTCACGATCTCGTCGAGCTTCTTCTGCACGTCCACCTTGGGTGCTCGCAGTCTGAGTCGGAGGGGATGAGACGGGACCGACTGTACGGCCAGCGGGCGCGTGCCCGACACCCGCTGACGCGCCGTCAGCCCTCAGCCCGCGGTCACGTCCGCCGGAGCCGTTCGTCCAGCGCCTCCAGGACCAGCGGCGGCACCAGGTGGGAGATGTCGCCGCCCCAGGCCGCGACCTCCTTGACCAGGCTGGAGGAGAGGAAGCTGTAGGTGGGGTTGGTGGGCACGAAGAGGGTTTCCACCCCCGACAGCCCGTTGTTCATCTGGGCCATCTGGAGCTCGTAGTCGAAGTCGCTGACGGCCCGCAGCCCCTTGACGATGGCGGGGATGTCGCGCTGCTTGCAGAAGTCCACGAGCAGCCCGTGGAAGCACTCGACCTCCACGTTTCCGTACTCGGCGGTCGTCTGGCGGAGCAGATCCATCCGCTCCTCCACCGTGAACAGCCCCTGCTTGGACTTGTTGATCATCACGGCGACGTGGACGACGTCATATAGCTTGGACGCTCGGGCGATGATGTCCAGGTGCCCATTGGTGACGGGGTCGAAGGACCCCGGACAGACTGCGCGGCGCAACGGAAGTTCCTCGCTCTCGGGTCCGGTCATGACGCGTTGTCGCACGTCGAGGCGGCGCGACCGTACCAAAGCGTGCCCTCGCCGTAGCGACGGGACCGCAGTCCCTCGAAACCGGCCGGCCACCCGAACTCCCCGCCTCTGGTGCTGCGCTCCACGGTGGCCAGCGCATCGGGCGCGAGCCAGCCTTTGCCACGGAGTGTGAGCAGGATCTCGCGGAGATCGTCGTCGCTGACCACATAGGGCGGATCCAGGAAAACGACGTCGTACGGGCCGGTGGCCGGAGGCTGTCCGCCGATGGTCGCCTCGGCCTTGCCGGTGCGCAGCTCGGCGCCGGGCAGCCCCAGCGCCCGTACGTTCTCCCGGATGGTGCGGGCGGCGCGCGGGTCCGACTCGACCAGCAGCACATGAGCCGCGCCCCGGGACAGCGCCTCCAGGCCGACCGCGCCCGAGCCGCCGTACAGATCGAGGACCCGGGCCCCGCTCAGCGAGCCGAGCAGCGACTCCCAGGTGGAGAACAGGCCCTCGCGCGCCCGGTCCGAGGTGGGTCGGGTGCCGTTTCCCGGCGGCACGGCCAGGCGGCGTCCGCCGGCCGCTCCGGCGATCACGCGGGTCATGGGTGTGGCAGTCCTTCGCGGTGGTCGACGCGGTGCTCGGGGCAGCGGCGGGCGGTACGCCGGGCCGCTGCCCTCCACGATATGGCGTCCGGCGCCGCTCGGGAGCCCCGCGGGGCGGTTAGAGGGTGTCTTGCCGGTCATGCCGGGCTCCCGACGCCTGGCACGGCATCTCGCGGCCCCGCGCTCGTCGCTCCCCCAGCTACCGCTGGGAGGTGCCCCCTCGCGCCTCCCCCAGCTACCGCTGGGAGGTGCCCCCTGACGCCGCTCGCTGATCGCTCCTTGTCCAGCAGGGCGTCCAGCGCGGTGCGCAGCTCCGGGTAGCCGGTCAGCTCGGGGTCGGCCGTGACGATCGCGGTGGCCTCCTCCCGGGCGGCGGCGATGACCTCCTCGTCGTCGATGACGGCGAGCACCCGCAGCGAGGAGCGGACGCCGGACTGGGCCTGGCCGAGGACGTCGCCCTCGCGGCGCTGCTCCAGGTCGATCCGGGACAGCTCGAAGCCGTCGAGGGTGGCCGCGACCGCGCCGAGCCGCCCCCGGGCGGGGCTCGCCTCGGGCATCTCGGTCACCAGCAGGCACAGCCCCGGGGCCGAGCCCCGGCCGACCCGGCCGCGCAGCTGGTGCAGCTGTGAGACGCCGAACCGGTCGGCGTCCATGATCACCATGGCGGTGGCGTTGGGGACGTTGACGCCCACCTCGATGACGGTCGTGGCGACCAGCACGTCCACCCCGCCCGCGGCGAAGCGGCGCATCACCTCGTCCTTGGCCTCCGGCGCCATCCGGCCGTGGAGCACCTCCACCCGCAGGTCGCGCAGCGGGCCCGCGGCCAGCTTCTCGGCGACGTCGAGGACCGCGAGCGGCGGGCGCTTCTCCGCCTCGTCCTCGGCGCTCGTCCCCTTCCCCGCCTTGGCCGCCTTCGCAGCCTGCTCCTCGTCCTCCTCGTCCCCGATGCGCGGGCACACCACATACGCCTGGTGCCCGCCCGCCACCTCCTCCCGCACCCGCTCCCAGGTGCGGGCCAGGAAGTGCGGCTTGTCCTTGGCGGGCACCACATGGGAGGCGATCGGGGAACGGCCGGACGGCAGCTGGTCCAGGACGGAGGTCTCCAGGTCGCCGAAGACGGTCATCGCGACGGTCCGCGGGATCGGGGTGGCCGTCATCACCAGCAGATGCGGCGGCTGCTTGCCCTTGGAGCGCAGGGCGTCGCGCTGCTCGACACCGAAGCGGTGCTGCTCGTCGACCACCACCAGGCCCAGATCGTGGAACTGGACCTTGTCCTCGATCAGGGCATGGGTGCCGATCACGATCCCGGCCTCGCCGGTGACCAGGTCCAGCAGCGCCTGACGGCGGGCCGCGGCCCCCATGGACCCGGTGAGCAGCACGACCTTGGTCCCCTGCTCCGCGCCGCCGAGCATCCCTCCCTCGGCCAGCTCGCCCATCATCTCGGTGATCGAACGATGGTGCTGCTGGGCGAGCACCTCGGTCGGCGCGAGCATCGCCGCCTGTCCCCCGGCATCCACGACGCCGAGCATCGCGCGCAGCGCGACCATCGTCTTGCCCGAACCCACCTCGCCCTGGAGCAGCCGGTGCATGGGGTGGTCGGTGGCCAGGTCGGCGAAGATCTCGGCGCTGACCCGCTTCTGGCCGTCGGTGAGGGTGAACGGCAGCCGGGCGTCGAAGGCTTCCAGCAGGCCGCCGTCCACCGGCCTGCGGGGCGCGGCGGGCGCCGCCGCGTCGGCCTGGCGGCGGCGGGCCAGGGCGACCTGGAGGACGAACGCCTCGTCCCACTTGAGCCGGTCGCGCGCGGCGGCGATGTCGGCCTTGGTGCGCGGGCGGTGGATGCGGCGCAGCGCCCCGGGCAGCGTGGCCAGCCCGCGGCCCTCCCGGAGGGACTCGGGCAGCGGGTCGATCAGCCCGGCCAGCACGGTGTCCTCCTGGCCCGCCGGGCCCAGGACGGTGTCGATGGCCTGCTGGATCTGCCAGGACTCCATCTGCTTGCAGGCCGGGTACAGCGGCAGCAGCTGGTTGGCGAACGCCTCCACGGCGTCCGAGCCGCTGTCCGCGCGCAGCAGCTTGAACTCGGGGTGCGCCAGCTGCCGCTTGTGGTTGAAGACCGAGACCTTCCCGGCGAACATGGCGCGGGTGCCGGGGAGCAGCTCCCCGCGCGGCTTGTGCACGCCCTTGCCGAAGAAGACGAGCTGGAGGCGGCCGCTGCCGTCGGTGATGGTGACCTCCAGCCGCTGGCCGCGGCCGCTGTTGAACTTGTGCACCCGGGCGTCCGCGACCTGCGCGACGACGGTCACATGCTCGTCCAGGGGCAGATCGGCCAGCCGCGTCAGCTCGCCGCGCTCCGCATACCGCCGCGGGTAGTGATGCAGCAGGTCGCCGACCGTGTGCAGGCCGAGGTGCTCGGCCATCACCTTCGCGGTGTTGCCGCCGAGGACTTTCTTCAGGGGTTCATCCAGCACGGGCACGCAGTCCATTGCACACCACGCCACCGACAAGCGGGGCCATTCACCGGGTCATGCCCGGGTGAATGGCCGGCCTCATTCGACGCCTATGATCAGCGGCGCGGAGGGCTGGCCGCCCCGGTAGACGATCGTGTCGACGGCGAAGTGGCCCTCCCGTACGTGGCGCTCCAGCCGCTCGGCGATCGTGTCGGGGAGGTCCGCGCCGAGCACCAGCGTGACCATCTCCCCGCCCGCGGCCAGCATCCGGTCCAGGACCGTCTCGGCGGTCGGGGCCAGCTCGGTGCCGATCACCGCCACGTCGCCGTCGATCAGGCCCAGGACGTCCCCGGCCTGGCAGACCCCGGCCATGGTCCAGGACCGGTGCTCGGCGACGGCCAGTTCGGCGCAGCGGGTGGCGCCCGCGGCGGAAGTCATCGCGACGACGTCCTCGTCGAAGCCGCGGGCGGGCTCGTGCACGGCGAGCGCGGCGATGCCCTGGACCGGGGAGCGGGTGGGGATGACGGCGACCCGTACGCCCTCGGCGCGGGCCTGCGCGGCGGCGGCCGCGGCCGGGTGGCGCAGCTCGGCGTCATTGGGCAGCAGCACCACCTCGCGGGCGTGGACCCGCCGGATCGCCTCGGCCAGCTCGCTGCCGCCGGGCGGCTTCCCGGGGTCGGTGGCGACCACGGTGGCGCCGGCCTCGGCGCACAGCGCGGCGAGGCCGTCGCCGGGGACGACGGCGACCACGGCGCGGGTCGCGCGCTCGCCGGACGGGCCCTCCGGCCGCCGCTCGGGGCGGCCCGGCTCCGGGGCGGCGGGCCCGCGCTCGGCGGGGGCACCGAAGTGGGTGATGCGGATGCGGTACGGGCGTCCGGCCTGGATGCCCGCCTCCACGGCGGCGCCCGCGTCGTCCACGTGGACGTGGACGTTCCACAGTCCGTCGCCGCCGACGATCACGAGCGAGTCGCCGAGCGCGTCCAGCCGCTCGCGCAAGGCCGCGACGGCGCCGTCGTCGGCCTCCAGGAGGTAGATCACCTCGAACGCGGGCCCGTCGGCGGAACAGTCCACCGGCCCGGCCCCGGTCTCCGCCGTGAGGGGGGACGCCGAGGCGGGGGCCGGGATGGCGGGGGCGGCGGGGGGTGTCGCCGGGGCTTCGCCGGACAGGGCCTCGGCGAGCCCGCCCAACACCGTGACCAGGCCGTAGCCGCCCGCGTCGACGACGCCCGCGCGGGCCAGGACGTCGAGCTGCCCGGGGGTCGCCTGGAGCGCTGCGCGCGCCCCTTCGTACGCCGCACGCGCCACCGTGCCGACGTCCCCGGTGGCCCGCTCCGCGCCCTCGGCCGCGGCCACGGCCACCGTCAGCACGGTCCCCTCGACGGGATGCGCGACGGCGAGGTACGCCAGGTCCACGGCGCGCCGCAGGGCCCGCCGCAGCCCGTCCGCCTCGTCCCCGCTCCCGGTGCCGCCGGCGTTTTCGGCCAGGACGTCGGCCATGCCGCGCAGCAGCTGGGCCAGGATGGTGCCGGAGTTGCCGCGCGCGCCGATCAGCGCGCCGTGGGCCATGGCGCGCACCACGTCGGCGAGGCTGGGGCGGGCGGCGCCCGGCGAGGAGGGGTGGCCGTCGAAGGCGGCGTCGACGGCCTGGGCCGCGGACTCGACGGTCAGATACAGATTGGTGCCGGTGTCACCGTCCGCGACCGGATAGACATTGATCGCGTCGATGTCCTCGCGGGCCCGGCCCAGCGCGTCCAGTGCGAGCCCGCACCAGATCCGTACCGCATCGGCGTCGAGCGTGTGCGGCACGTACGTTCTCCTCGGGGTCGGGCCTCGCGTCATCGCAGGCTGGTCGCCGCCCTCCGCGGGGGCTGGGGCAGCCATGATAGTTTCGTTGTACGGGAGTGGCCGTTGTATGCTGCTCCGGTTGCCCGATGAGAGTCGGGCTATTCCCCCTGGCGCCGCCGGTCTTCCACGATCCTGGCTACGCCGGGGTTCCCGTTAAGTTTCTGTCTCCTCGCGGGAAGCGAGGCTGACCCGTCTTTGGAGTAACCCGTGGCTGCCAACTGCGACGTCTGCGGCAAGGGGCCGGGCTTCGGCAACAACATCTCGCACTCGCACCGCCGCACCCGCCGTCGTTGGAACCCCAACATCCAGACGGTGCGCGCTGTGGTCGGTCGGACCCCGAAGCGGCTCAACGTCTGCACCTCGTGCATCAAGGCCGGCAAGGTCTCGCGCTAGGCGCACGCCTTACCCCCGCGCGAGCGGGATTCCGGTTGCCGAGGCCGGTCCACACATGACAGTGGACCGGCCTTTACGCATGCCCTGAAGTACTCAAAGTACTCAGGCGAGGCCCCAGCCGTGGTCGACCGGGCCGATGCCCTCGCCCAGGGGGAAGCCCGCGGCGATCGCGCCCGTGACGTACGCCTTCGCCGCCCCGACGGCCTCCGGGACCGTCATCCCGCCCGCGAGGTACGTGGCGATCGCCGAGGCGAGGGTGCAGCCGGTGCCGTGGGTGTGGCGGTTGTCGTAACGGGGCGCCCGCAGCCAGTGCTCCTCGGTGCCGTCGGTGAGCAGGTCCACCGCGTCGCCCCGCAGATGACCGCCCTTGATCAGCGCCCAGCGCGGGCCGAAGTCCAGCACCGCGCGCGCCGCCCGCCGCAGATCGCCCTCCGAAACGGCCCGGACGCCGGTCAGCTGGGCGACCTCGTCCAGGTTGGGGGTGGCGACGGTGGCGGTGGGCAGCAGCTTGGTGCGGACCGCGTCCAGCGCCTCGGCGGCCAGCAGCGGATCGCCGTGCTTGGAGACCCCGACCGGGTCGACGACCACCGGGGCGGGCAGCCCCGCGAGCAGCCCGGCGACGGTCTCGACCAGCTCGGGGGTGGCGAGCATGCCCGTCTTGACCGCCTGGACGCCGATGTCGTCCACCACGCTGCGGAACTGGGCGCGGACCGCCTCCGCGGGAAGCTCCCAGGCGCCCTGGACGCCCTGGGAGTTCTGCGCCGTCACCGCGGTGAGCACGCTCATCCCGTGCGCGCCCAGGGCCAGCATCGTCTTCAGGTCGGCCTGGATGCCCGCACCGCCGCCGGAGTCCGATCCGGCGACGGTGAGGACGCGGACGGGCGCCCGGCGGTCGCGGGGGACACGGGGAACGCGGGGAGCATCGCTGGACATGGCCATACGGCCGAATCTACTCGGCGCCCTGGTCATCCCCGAAATGGTCCCAGCCCGCGTGCACCCAGGGCGCCCCGTCGACCGTCACCTGGGGCAGTGCCGACGGGTTGAGCACCTCCCCGATGACCTTCCAGCGGGCGGGCAGCTTCACGTCGGAGGGGAAGGTGGCCACGATGGCATGGTCCTCGCCCCCGCTGAGCACCCACTGGATCGGGTCGACGCCCACCGCCTGCCCGATGTCCGACATCTGCGTGGGGATGTCGATGTCCCCCGAGCGCAGATCGATACGGACCTGGCTGGCGTCGGCGATGTGCCCGAGGTCGGCCACCAGACCGTCGCTGACGTCGGTCATCGCGGTCGCGCCGAGTCCGGCGGCGGCCGGTCCCGCGTGGTACGGCGGCTCCGGGCGGCGGTGTGCCTCGACGAAGGCGCGCGGCGAACGGAATCCGCGCGAGAGCACCGCGTGTCCGGCGGCCGACCAGCCCAGCCAGCCGGTGACGGCGACAACGTCGCCCGGCCGGGCACCGGATCGGGTGACCGGCTCGTGGTTGCGCAGGTCGCCCAGGGCGGTGATGGCGAGGGTGATGGCGTCGCCGCGCACCACGTCGCCGCCGACCACCGCGGCGCCCGCCACCTGGCATTCGTCCCGGATGCCGTCCATCATCTCGGTCGGCCACGTCACCGGCAGATCCGCGGGCACCACCAGGCCCAGCAGCAGCGCGGTCGGCACCGCGCCCATGGCCGCGATGTCCGCGAGGTTCTGCGCGGCGGCCTTGCGGCCGACGTCATAGGCGGTGGACCAGTCCCGGCGGAAGTGCCTGCCCTCCAGCAGGACGTCCGTACTGGCCACCACCCTGCGGTCCGGTGCGGCCACGACCGCAGCGTCGTCCCCGGGCCCCAGCCTCACCGCCGAGGTGGTGGTGAGCCGGGAGGTGAGCTCCCTGATGAGCCCGAACTCCCCCAACTCGCCCACGGTGCCCTTCATCGCATTGCCCCTTCGTGCTCGTGGCCCTGTGCCCACCGCGCCGCGCACGCCGCGCGGGTCTCCCCGCGCCGTGTGGCGACGCGGTACCGTGGCGTCCCTTCTCCCCACATGATCCTCGTAGCCGCCCTGGAGGTTCCGTGGTACAGGCGTACATCCTGATCCAGACCGAGGTCGGTAAGGCGTCGACCGTCGCCGACGTCATCGCCAAGCTCCCGGGGGTGATACAGGCCGAGGACGTCACGGGTCCGTACGACGTGATCGTGCGCGCCCAGGCCGAGACGGTCGACGAACTCGGTCGCATGGTGGTCGCGAAAGTCCAGCAAGTGGAAGGGATCACGCGCACGCTCACCTGCCCGGTGGTCCATATCTAGATCCCGCTCCCCCGTAAGCTCGGCCGGTGAGTTCCGCACACCGTACTGTCACCCGCCGCGGCGAGCGGCTGCGCCGACGTTTGCGACGCCACCGGCGCGTCCGTCGGTTCCCACTCCCCCGGCGCAGGCTGCCGCGCCTGCGCCGGGTGTTGCACGGGGACCTGCCGAGCACCGTGGACGAGCTGCGGCGGCGACCGCCGGGTCGCCGCTAGCGCAGCCCCGTGGAGCGGCGCAGCGCGGCCTGGATGAGCCGGTCCACCAGCTCCGGGTAGCTCACGCCGCTCTCCTGCCACATGCGCGGGTACATGGAGATCGGGGTGAAGCCGGGCATCGTGTTGATCTCGTTGATCACGAACTCGCCGCTGTCCAGCAGGAAGAAGTCCGCGCGCACCAGGCCCTCGCAGGACACCGCGTCGAACGCGCGCACCGCCAGCTCCTGGACCCGCTCGGTCTCCTCCGCGGTGAGCGGCGCGGGCACGACGCCGGGGGCCGCGTCGATGTACTTGGCCTCGAAGTCGTAGAAGTCGTGGGTGGAGACCGGGGGGATCTCGGCGGGCACGCTGGCCCGCGGGCCGTCCTCGAATTCCAGCACGCCGCACTCGATCTCGCGGCCGCGCAGCAGCGCCTCCACGATGACCTTCGGGTCGTGGTGCCGGGCCTCCTCGATGGCCGCGTCCAGCTGGTCCGGGCCGTCGACCTTGGTGATGCCGATGGAGGAACCGGCCCGCGAGGGCTTCACGAACACCGGCCAGCCGTGCTCGGCGGCGAAGTCGGTGATCCGGGCGCGGGCGGCGGCGGGGTCCCGCTCCCAGTCGCGGGGGCGGATCACCTCGTACGGGCCGACGGGCAGCCCGAACGAGACGAACACCCGCTTCATGTACTCCTTGTCCATGCCGACGGCGGAGGCCAGCACCCCGGCGCCCACATAGGGCACCCCGGACAGCTCCAGCAGCCCCTGGAGGGTGCCGTCCTCGCCGTACGGGCCGTGCAGCATGGGGAAGACGACGTCGACGTCGCCGAGCGCCTTGGGCACCGCGCCCGGCTCGCTGTAGACGACCTCGCGGCTGCCCGGGTCGACCGGCAGCACGACCGACCCCTCCTCGGACTCGGCGAGCCGTTCGACGCTCGGGAGCTGCCGGTCCGCGATGGCCATCCGCTCGGGCGCGTCGGCGGTGAGCGCCCAACGGCCGTCCGCCGTGATGCCGATCGGCAGCACGTCGTACTTCTCGCGGTCGATGGCGCGCAGCACGGCCCCCGCGGTGACCACGGAAATGGCGTGCTCGGAGCTGCGCCCGCCGAAGACCACGGCGACGCGCGGCTTCCGCGGCTCACCGGAGGAGGAAGCCGGGACAGGGCTTGAGGAAGGAGTCTGGCTGCTCATATCGCGTTGAGGTTACCTTGCGGTTCGGACGGCGTCAGTGCCGCTCGGCCTTCGCGCTGCGCGACATCAGCTCTTTGAGCGCGACGAGCGGCTGTTTGCCGTCGTGGACGATGCCCACCACGGTCTCGGTGATCGGCATGTCGACGTCGTGGCGCCGGGCGAGATCCGCTACGGACTCGCACGACTTGACGCCCTCGGCCGTCTGCCGGGTGACCGCGATCGTCTCCTCCAGCGTCATGCCGCGGCCCAGGTTGGTGCCGAAGGTGTGGTTGCGGGACAGCGGCGAGGAGCAGGTGGCGACCAGGTCGCCCATGCCCGCCAGGCCGGCGAAGGTGTGCGCGTCGGCGCCCATCGCGAGGCCCAGACGGGTCGTTTCGGCGAGCCCGCGGGTGATGAGGGACGCCTTGGCGTTGTCCCCGAGGCCCATGCCGTCCGCGATGCCGACGGCCAGCGCGATGACGTTCTTCACCGCGCCGCCGAGTTCGCAGCCGACCACGTCGGTGTTGGTGTACGGGCGGAAATAAGGGGTGTGGCACGCGGTCTGGAGGCGGCGTGCCACGTCCTCGTCGCGGCAGGCCACCACGGAGGCGGCGGGCTGCCGGGCGGCGATCTCCTTGGCGAGGTTGGGTCCTGTGAGCACCGCGACGCGCTCCGCGGGTGCCTCGGCGACCTCCGCGATGACCTCGCTCATCCGCTTGGCCGTGCCGAGTTCGACGCCCTTCATCAGGGAGACCAGCACGGTGTCGGAGGGCAGCAGCGGGGCCCAGGCGGCGAGGTTGCCGCGCAGCGTCTGGGAGGGCACGGAGAAGACGGTGAACTCCGCGTCGCGCCCGGCCTCGGCCGGGTCGGTGGTGGCCCGAACCCCGTCGGGGAGGCGGATGCCGGGGAAGTAGTCGGGATTGGTGCGGCCGGTGTTGATGGCCTCGACGACATCGGGCCTGCGGCCCCACAGCGTCACCTCGCAGCCGGCGTCGGCGAGCACCATCGCGAAGGCGGTGCCCCAGGACCCGGTGCCGTAGACGGCGCAGCGCGTCACTTGCTCTCCTCTTCGGCCACGGGGCGTTCGGCCACGGGGCGCGGCTGGTCGGCGGCGTGCGGCTGGTCGGGGTCGAGGTCGCGCGCCCGGGCGGGCACCTGCTCGCCGCGGACCTCGGCGAGGAGTTCGGTGACCGCGGCCATGATGGTGTCGGTGGCCGCCCGCAGCACGTCGGCGGTGGGCTCCTGGCCGTAGTACTCGGAGAGGTCCACCGGCGGGCCCGCGTGCACCCTGAGGGTCTTGCGCGGGAACAGCCTGACCTTCTTCTCCTTGGCGTACGGCGGCACGGCCTCATTGGCGCCCCACTGGGCGACCGGGATGACGGGGGCCTTGGTGAGCAGGGCGACCCGGGCGGCGCCGGTCTTGCCGCGCATCGGCCACAGGTCGGGGTCGCGGGTCAGGGTGCCCTCGGGGTAGAAGGCCACGCACTCGCCCTTGTTGATGGCGTCGACGGCGGCCCGGAAGGCGTTGGCGGCGTCGGTCGACTCGCGGAAGACGGGGATCTGCCCGGTGCCGCGCAGCATCGTGCCCACGAAGCCGCCCTTGAAGAGGGCCGCCTTGGCGAGGAAGCGGGGCACGCGTCCGGTGTTGTACTGGAAGTGCGCGTAGGAGAGCGGGTCGAGATACGAGTTGTGGTTGATCGCGGTGATAAAGCCACCGTCGGCGGGAATGTGCTCCATTCCGTGCCAGTCCCGCTTGAACAGAACCACCAGCGGCGGTTTCACCATGACCGCCGCCATGCGGTACCAGAAGCCGATTCTGCGGCCGGACACTCGGAACATCCTCCTCTTGGACCCTGCTGACCTGCTGGCTTGCTGCCGTCCGGGCAGCCGCACAAGTGTCGCTCCAGGTACTCGGTCTGTCGAGGACACCGTAACCCCGCCCGTCCGGGACGAGTCGGGCAGCAGGCGAGAATGGGGCCCGTGGGAAGAGACGCGAGGTCTGCGATGTGGACGCTGGTGGTGCCGCTGAAGCCCCTGTCCCGGGCGAAGAGCAGGCTCTCCGGCGCCGCCGGCGACGCCCTGCGGCCCGGTCTCGCGCTGGCATTCGCCAAGGACACGGTGGGGGCGGCGCTGGCCGGCCGACGCGTCGCCGGGGTCACCGTGGTCACCGACGATCCGCTCGCCGGGCGCGAGCTGGCGGCCCTGGGCGCCCGCATCCTGCCCGATACGCCGGGGCGCGGCCTGAACGCGGCACTCGCGCACGGCGCCCGGACGGTGCGGGATGGCCGCCCCAGGGCCTCCGTAGCGGCGCTGAACGCCGATCTCCCGGCCCTGCGGACGGCCGACCTCGACCAGGTGCTCGAAGCCGCCGCGGGCTTCCCACGCGCCTTTCTGGCGGATGCTGCGGGGGTCGGTACGACGCTCCTCGCGGCGGCGCCGGGCACCGACCTCGCCCCCGCCTTCGGGGGCGCCTCCCGGGCCCGGCACCGGGCGTCCGGCGCGTACGAGATCGAGCTGCCCGGGGTCGACTCGGTACGGCGCGACGTGGACACCGGCGAGGATCTGCGCGCGGCGCTGGCACTGGGCGTGGGCACCCACACGGCCCGGCTGTGCGGCGCCGCCTGCCCGCCCGGGCCGCGGGCCGCACTGCCCGGCACGTAGGGGGCGCCCGCACAGGACCTGGGCGGGTGCCCGGCGGGAAGACCGGCGGTGGCGCGCACTAGGGTGGCGGTATGCAGGGAACGGCCTATACCTACGACTCCGACGCCCGTACCGGCAGTGTGCTGCTCGACGACGGCACGCCCCTGCCCTTCGACGCGGCGGCCTTCGACGCCGGGGGGCTGCGGATGCTGCGGCCGGGACAGCGGGTGCGGATCGAGGTGGCGGGCGAGGGGGACGACCGGCGCGTCGTCTTCATCACCCTCCAGACGTTCTGAAGACGTTCCGAAAGCCCCGGGCGGTGGTTCCGGGCCCGTGACGCACCGCGGGCCGGGCTCCCTCGGGGAGCCCGGCCCGGCGCGTGAACGGTGCCGCTGAGCGGCGACGACTAGCGCTTCCTGGCGGTGGTCTTCTTGGCGGGAGCCTTGCGCGCGGTGGTCTTGCGCGCCGGGGCCTTCTTCGCGGCGGCCTTCTTGGCGGTCGTCTTCTTCGCCGGAGCCGCCTTCTTGGCCGCGGCCTTCGCGGGCGCCTTCTTCGCAGGAGCCTTCTTCGCGGCGGCCTTCTTGGCGGTCACCTTCTTCGCCGGAGCCGCCTTCTTGGCGGTGGCCTTCTTGGCCGCGGCCTTCTTCGCGGCGACCTGGAGGCTGCCCTTGGGGGCCTTCTTCACGGCCACCTCGCCGCCCCGCGGCAGCTTCTTCGAACCGCTCACCAGGTCCTTGAAGCCCTGACCCGCGCGGAAACGGGGCACGGAGGTCTTCTTGACCCGGACCCGCTCCCCGGTCTGCGGGTTACGGGCGTACCGGGCAGGCCGTTCCACCTTCTCGAACGAACCGAAACCGGTGACCGAAACTCGATCCCCGCCGACCACTGCGCGGACGATGGCGTCCAGTACCGCGTCGACCGCGTCGGCGGCCTGCTGCCGTCCGCCGACCTTGTCGGCAATCGCTTCTACGAGCTGCGCCTTGTTCACGTCTTCCCCTTCGGAGACATTGCTGGAACGAATGTGTTCAAGCTTTTTCGCACGTTAGGCAGATATATACCGCAAATCAAACACGAAACGGGCTAATCACCCTTGTGCCGCAACGCACTCGGTCGTCACGGACATCGGTCGGAGTCGGGATCTTCGGGGAAACGCCCCTGGTCGAGGTCGTTCATCAACCGCTCCAGACGCCTTGCCGCGTCTGCGAGATCGTGTTTTGACGCTGCCGTGATCACCAGCAGCTTCCGGGACAGCGCCATCCGTACGCCCTCCGGGACTTGCAGTGTGCGCACCCTTGTGTGCGCTTCCTTGAGCCGGGCGGCGACAAGACCGTAGAGCTCGAGTTGGCCGTCGCGTTCCATGCACTGATTGTGCCATCTGAGGCGAGTTGTCGCTTCACGGGGCCTCAACATGACGATGCGCCGCCAGTCCGAGGACTGGCGGCGCATCATGTCAAACCCGCTGTGCGCAGGGGAAACCGGGGGTTCAGAGCACCGTCGTGCTGGGCTTGAAAGAGGGGCGACGACCCTCGTACGCGACGATGTCGGCCTCCTCCCTGAGGGTGAGGCTGATGTCGTCCAGCCCCTCCAGGAGTCGCCACCGGGCGTTCTCGTCAAGCTCAAAATCAGCCGTGATTCCCTCGGCTCGAACCTGACGGTCGACGAGGTCCACGGTGACCTCCGCGGCGGGGTCCGCCTCGACCAGCTTCCACAGCCGGTCCACGGTCTCCTGCGGCAGGACGACGGTCAGCAACCCGTTCTTGAGGGAGTTGCCGCGGAAGATGTCGGCGAAGCGCGAGGAGATCACGGCCTTGAAGCCGTAGTTCTGGAGCGCCCACACCGCGTGCTCGCGCGAGGAGCCGGTGCCGAAGTCGGGGCCGGCCACCAGAACCGTCCCGCCCTTGTGCGCGGACTGGTTGAGCACGAACTCCGGGTCCTTGCGCCAGGCCTCGAACAGCCCGTCCTCGAAACCGTCGCGGGTGACCTTCTTGAGCCAGTGCGCCGGGATGATCTGGTCCGTGTCGACGTTGCTGCGGCGCAGCGGAACGGCCCGGCCGGCGTGCGTGGTGAATGCTTCCATGGCTGCTCAGACCCCCACGGGAACGGTGACGTCGGCGTCGGACAGGTCGGCGGGCGAGGCCAGGTGGCCGAGCACCGCGGTGGCGGCGGCGACCTGCGGCGAGACCAGGTGGGTACGGCCGCCCTTGCCCTGCCTGCCCTCGAAGTTGCGGTTGGAGGTGGACGCCGAGCGCTCACCGGGCGCGAGCTGGTCGGGGTTCATGCCCAGACACATCGAGCAGCCCGCGTGCCGCCACTCGGCGCCGGCCTGGGTGAACACCTTGTCCAGCCCCTCCTCCACGGCCTGGAGCGCGACCCGCACCGAGCCCGGGACCACCAGCATCCGCACCCCGTCGGCCACCGAACGGCCGTCCAGGATCGAGGCGGCGGAGCGCAGGTCCTCGATGCGGCCGTTGGTGCAGGAACCGACGAAGACGGTGTCCACCTTGATCTCGCGCAGCGGCTGACCGGCCGTCAGACCCATGTACTCCAGGGCCTTCTCGGCGGCGTACTTCTCGCTGGCGTCCTCGAAGGTGGACGGGTCCGGCACCGACTCCGACAGCGGCGCGCCCTGACCGGGGTTGGTGCCCCAGGTGACGAACGGGGCCAGCTCGGAGGCGTCGATGACGACCTCGCGGTCGAACACCGCGTCGTCGTCGCTGCGCAGCGTGCGCCAGTACTCGACGGCCGCGTCCCAGTCCTCGCCCTGCGGGGCGTGCGGGCGGCCCTGGAGGTACGCGAAGGTGGTCTCGTCCGGGGCGATCATGCCGGCCCGGGCGCCCGCCTCGATGGACATGTTGCACACGGTCATCCGGGCCTCCATCGAGAGCTTCTCGATGGCGGAGCCGCGGTACTCGATCACGAAGCCCTGACCGCCGCCGGTGCCGATGCGGGCGATGATCGCCAGGATCAGGTCCTTGGCGGTGACGGTCTCGGGCAGCTCGCCCTCGACCGTCACGGCCATGGTCTTGAACGGCGCGAGCGGCAGCGTCTGGGTGGCCAGCACGTGCTCGACCTGGCTGGTGCCGATGCCGAACGCGAGCGCGCCGAAGGCCCCGTGGGTGGAGGTGTGGCTGTCACCGCAGACGACGGTGGTGCCGGGCTGGGTCAGTCCCAGCTGCGGTCCCACTACGTGGACGACGCCCTGCTCGACGTCGCCGAGCGGATGCAGACGTACCCCGAACTCCGCGCAGTTCTTGCGCAGCGTCTCCAACTGGGTGCGGGAGACGGGGTCCGCGATCGGCTTGTCGATGTCGAGGGTCGGGGTGTTGTGGTCCTCGGTCGCGATGGTGAGATCGGTACGACGCACCTGGCGTCCGGCCTTGCGGAGGCCGTCGAACGCCTGCGGGCTGGTCACCTCGTGCAGCAGGTGCAGATCGATGAAGAGGAGGTCCGGCTCGCCATCGGCGTGCCGGACGACATGGTCGTCCCAGACCTTCTCCGCGAGTGTCCGTCCCATCGCTTTCCCTCCGGCCGGCCACTTCGCCGGCCCAACTCGTGTCGAGTGCGTGCCCTGGTCTGCGGGCCCGCCACTTACCAGAGTGGCGGGTATCCCGAAAAATTGAACTTGCGTTTCACACTGTGAGACGCGAGTATCGTTTCATGGACAACTCTAGCGGCGTCGGCGTTCTCGACAAGGCGGCTCTGGTATTGAGCGCTCTGGAGTCCGGCCCGGCCACCCTCGCGGGGCTGGTCGGGGCCACCGGTCTCGCGCGCCCCACGGCGCACCGACTCGCGGTAGCACTCGAGCACCACCGGATGGTGGCGCGTGACATGCAAGGCCGCTTCATCCTGGGCCCGCGCCTGGCCGAGCTGGCCGCGGCGGCCGGCGAGGACCGGCTGCTCGCCACGGCCGGGCCCGTCCTCACCCACCTCAGGGACGTGACCGGGGAGAGCGCGCAGCTCTACCGGCGCCAGGGCGACATGCGCATCTGCGTCGCGGCGGCCGAGCGGCTGTCCGGACTGCGGGACACCGTGCCGGTCGGCTCCACCCTCCCCATGAAGGCGGGCTCGGCGGCCCAGATCCTGATGGCCTGGGAAGAGCCGGAGCGGCTGCACCGGGGCCTCCAGGGCGCCCGCTTCACGGCGACGGCGCTGTCCGGCGTACGGCGGCGGGGCTGGGCCCAGTCGATCGGCGAGCGGGAGCCGGGCGTCGCGTCCGTGTCCGCCCCGGTGCGCGGCCCGTCCAACCGCGTGGTCGCCGCCGTCTCGGTCTCCGGACCGATCGAGCGGCTGACCCGCCACCCGGGCCGCATGCACGCCCAGGCCGTCATCGACGCGGCCGCCCGCCTCTCCGACGCCCTGCGCCGGGGAAATTGATCACGGCGTTACGGCGCCCGGCTCCCCCGGCACCACTCCCCTACGCGCCCTTCAGCGACAGCCGGTCGGCCGCGCGCTCGCCGCGGCGGCCGACCGGAACGACCCCGGTGGCCTTGCCGAGACCGAACGCCGGCATGTCGTAGTAGATCGCCTCGTGCGCACCAGCCGGCACGGCGTACGTCTCGTGCCAGATGCCGACCTTCCCCCGGCCCTCCCGCGCCCGCCGGTTGAACGCGGCCCACGCCGGGCGGTGCTCCTTGTCCTGCGCCGAGGCGTACGACAGCAGCTTCTCGTGCGAGTCCCAGTACTGGACGACGTACAGCACCCGCGGCGGGCCGACCAGCACCTGGTAGCCCAGCAGCCCGCTCCCCTCGTCCCGCGACAGCTCGCGCAGCATCCGCGGCATGGCCTTGAACACCGGCAGCCAGCTGCGCAGCGCGCGGAAGCGGTTGACGCGCATCCCGATGAGGAAGACGGTCACCTCTCCCGTCCCCTCGGCGGTCATGCGGCCTTCGATCACATCGGCACCCATGGTGATCCCCTCGTTCCGACGTCACGACATACTGGATAGTGGAGCTATCCAATGGTTGGATAGTGACACTCTCCATGCAGAAACGCAAGGGAAAACCGGAAAGGGCAAGGTGCTCACGGCATGCGACTGGCGGAGCTGAGCGAGCGCAGCGGGGTGTCCACCGCGACGATCAAGTACTACCTGCGCGAAGGGTTGCTGCCGCCCGGCGAGCGCCTCACCGCCACCACGGCCGCGTACGGGGAGGAGCATCTGCGCAGGCTGCGGCTGGTGCGGGCGCTGATCCAGGTGGGCCGGATGCCGGTGGCCACCGCGCGCGAGGTACTGAAGGCCGCCGAGGACGAGTCGCTGAGCCAGCATCTGCGCCTGGGGGCCGCGGTCTGGGCGCTGCCGCACGACTCCGAACCCGACAACGACGCTCCGGAGACGGCCCGGGCGCAGGAGGAGGCGAACGCGCTGCTGGACCAGCTCGGCTGGGCCCACGGCCGGGACACCCGCGACGAGTCCCCCGCCTACCGGATGCTGGTGGAGGCCATCGCCTCGCTGGCCCGCCTCGGATACCCGCATGACACCGGCCACTTGCTGCCGTACGCCCGGCTGGCATCCGAACTGGCCGTCCACGAACTGGATGTGGTGGAGACGTACGACACGCCCGGCGAACAGATCGAGGCGTCCGTCGCGCTGACCGTGCTGTACGAGCCGGTACTGCTGAGCCTGCGGCGGCTCGCCCAGGCCCAGGAGTCCGGCCGCCGCTTCGACCAGGAATAACGCGAAAGGCCCTCCGCGTCACCGCGGAGGGCCTTCCCTGTCTTGTACCCCCGACCGGATTCGAACCGGCGCTACCGCCTTGAGAGGGCGGCGTGCTAGGCCGCTACACAACGGGGGCCTGAATCAGCACACATCCTGTACTGCGCTGGGCTACCAGGACTCGAACCTAGACTAAATGAACCAGAATCACTCGTGCTGCCAATTACACCATAGCCCATGGTATAGACCAGTACCCCCGACCGGATTCGAACCGGCGCTACCGCCTTGAGAGGGCGGCGTGCTAGGCCGCTACACAACGGGGGCCCTAGCAATCTCCGTAGCTGCTGGAGATCCGTACCCCCGACCGGATTCGAACCGGCGCTACCGCCTTGAGAGGGCGGCGTGCTAGGCCGCTACACAACGGGGGCTTGGTCTTGCTTGATCAAGAGATTCACGAAGAAATCGAGAAGATCTCTTGCTGGGGTACCAGGACTCGAACCTAGACTAAGTGAACCAGAATCACTCGTGCTGCCAATTACACCATACCCCACCAAAACGCCACCCCTGTCGGGGTTTTGTCTGGGTGTGCGCCCCGGTCCGGCCTTTCGGCCCGCCCGGGCGGCGCAGGAAGAACATTACCCGATGGTGGACGGGCCACCAAAACGGATTGCCAGGGTGGTGGCGCCGCGTGCCGGGCACGCGGCGCCCCTCCGGTACGTCAGGCCGACGCCAGCTTGGCCAGTGCCGCGTCGATGCGGGCCAGCGTGCGCTCGCGCCCCAGGACCTCCAGGGACTCGAACAGCGGCAGGCCGACCGTGCGGCCGGTGACGGCGACGCGGACCGGGGCCTGCGCCTTGCCCAGCTTGAGACCGTGCTCCTCACCGGCGGCGAGGACGGCCTCCTTGAGGGGCTCGGCCTTCCAGTCCGCCCCCGCGAGGTCGGCGATCTTCTCCCGGGCGGTGGCGAGCAGGGCGTCCGCGCCGGGCTTCATGGCCTTCGTCCACGACGCCTCGTCGGCCACCGGCTCGTCCAGGAAGAGGAAGTCGACGTTGGCGGTGATGTCGGACAGCACCGTCAGCCGGGTCTGGGCCAGCGGGGCCAGCTCCTCGAAGGCGTCCGCGTCGAAGCGGTCCGGGGACCAGGGCGCGTGCGGGGCCTGGAGCCAGGGGCCGCACGCCTCGATGAAGGTCTTGACGTCCAGCTGCCGGATGTGGTCCGCGTTGATCGCCTCGGCCTTCTTGAGGTCGAAGCGCGCCGGGTTGGCGTTGACACCCGAGATGTCGAACGCGGCGACCATCTCCTCCAGGGAGAAGACGTCCCGGTCGGCCGAGAGCGACCAGCCCAGCAGGGACAGGTAGTTGAGCAGCCCCTCGGGGAGGAAACCGCGCTCCCGGTAGAGGTTCAGCGACGACTGGGGGTCGCGCTTGGACAGCTTCTTGTTGCCCTCGCCCATGACGTACGGGAGATGGCCGAAGGCGGGCACGTGGCCGCCGCCCACGCCGATCTCGGCGAGCGCCCGGTAGAGCGCGATCTGGCGCGGGGTGGAGGACAGCAGGTCCTCGCCGCGCAGCACGTGCGTGATCTCCATCAGCGCGTCGTCGACGGGGTTGACGAGCGTGTAGAGGGGGGCGCCGTTGGCGCGCACGATGCCGTAGTCCGGAACGTTGTCCGGGGTGAAGGTCAGCTCGCCGCGCACCAGGTCGGTGAAGGTGATCGGCTCGTCGGGCATCCGGAAGCGGACGATCGAGGCGCGGCCCTCGGCCTCATGCGCCGCGATCTGCTCGGCGCTCAACGTGCGGCAGGTGCCGTCGTAGCCGGAGGGGCGGCCGGCTTTGCGGGCGGCCTCGCGGCGCTCCTCCAGCTCCTCGGCGGTGCAGTAGCAGCGGTAGGCGTGACCGGCGTCCAGCAGCTTGGCCGCGACGTCGGCGTAGAGATCCATGCGCTCCGACTGGCGGTAGGGCGCGTGCGGGCCGCCGATCTCGGGGCCCTCGTCCCAGTCGAAGCCCAGCCAGCGCATGGCGTCCAGCAGCTGCGCGTACGACTCCTCGGAGTCGCGCGCGGCGTCGGTGTCCTCGATGCGGAAGACCAGGGTGCCGCCGTGGTGGCGGGCGAACGCCCAGTTGAAGAGGGCGGTGCGGACCAGGCCCACATGGGGGTTGCCGGTCGGCGAGGGAGAGAAACGAACCCGCACGGGGGCGGGGGAGCTTGCGCTAGCCACGCTTGATCACCTTGTTGGTGAGAGTGCCGATGCCTTCGATGGTGACGGCGACCTCGTCGCCGACGGTGAGGGGGCCGACGCCCGCCGGGGTGCCGGTGAGCACGACGTCGCCGGGGAGCAGCGTCATCGCCTCGGTGATGTGCACGATCAGGTCCTCGATGGAGCGGACCATCTCGCTGGTGCGGCCCAGCTGCCGCTGTTCGCCGTTGACGGTGCACATGACCCCGAGGTCGGCGGCCCGCTCCAGGTCGATGTCGGTCTCCACCCAGGGGCCCAGCGGGCAGGAGCCGTCGAAGCCCTTCGCCCGCGCCCACTGCTTCTCACGCCGCTGCGCGTCGCGCGCGGTGATGTCGTTGCCGCAGGTGTAGCCGAGGATGACGTCGGCCACGCGCTCGCGCGGGACCTCACGGCACATCCGCCCGATGACCACGGCCAGCTCGGCCTCGTGGTGCACCTCGGAGGAGAAGGAGGGGTACGCGATGGGGTCGCCGGGGCCGATCACCGAGGTGGACGGCTTGAAGAAGACGACCGGGACGTCGGGGACCTCGTTGCCGAGTTCGGCGGCGTGCTCGGCGTAGTTGCGGCCGATCCCGATGACCTTGTTGGGCAGGACGGGCGGCAGCAGCCGGACCTTGCTGAGCGGGACCTTCTGCCCCGAGCGCTCGAATTCGGCGAAGGGGTGTCCCTTGATGATGTCGACGACGGGGCCGCCCTGGTCGGACGGCTCGCCCTCGACCACTCCGAAGGCGACGTTGCCATCGATGGAGAATCTGGCGATGCGCACGGGAAGCTGGTGCCCCTTAACTGGACTCGCTGGAGACTGACGCTCCAGGCTATCGCCCCGCCTCCCGCACGCCGCCGGGTCGGCTCGCCCGTCCCCGGTGGGGGGACGTGGGCGAGTGAACCAAAGGGGCGCGCCGGTGTCGAAAGGGAGAGCGCGCGCAGGCCCCGAGGGCTCGGATCGATATGCGGCTCCGCCGCGCGAGGGGCCGAGCACGGTCGACCGTCGACATCGGCTGAGGCGCCCCGGCGGGGGCACCTCCCAGCGGTAGCTGGGGGAGAACCGAGCCCCAAAAGATCAGTGGCCGGGGGCCTCGGTGAGCACGGTGCGCCGGGGGTTGGCGGTCTGGGTGGGCAGTTCGACGGAGTGCTCCGGCTGCTCGCCGGTCTCGGTCCGCAGTTCCTCGGCATCCCCGAGATGGGCCAGGGTGGTGCGCCGGGGGTTGGCTATCGTGCGGAACATCATCGTCGTCTTCACTGGGTTTACGCCTCGCGTTGTTGTCGTTTTGACCGGTTGTGTAAAGCGTCAGGCTAGGGGCGGCCTTGCCCATGGAATCGCAGAAAAAGTCTTGAGCGGCATGTGATTTTGCTCACGACTGATCGGGCAAATGCCGCATTCACGGCACGCAATGCGCGCCCCGAAACGGACATTGCACCCCCGAAGCAGACGTTCCGCTCTTGATCATCGCTAGCCGGACACGCCGCGGCCGCGATCAACTCGTTCACAAAAGTCCGTTATCGAGGACATGACTTTCTACGTCCGGTAATAGCGCCCGCACTGAGCGTCACGCGCGTCACAGCCTTACCCCTTGCCCTTGTTGCAGCATCCGGCACTGTGCTGGAATTCCCGGGACCGCCGTGGGAACTAGCCGGCGCGCATGGGGGCGCAAGACGGAGGCGCCGAGCGGCGGGGGCTCCTCCAGTCGAATACGAAAGGAAGCGCGCCGGTCACTCACGACCGAATTGGGGGGCCGCGGTCCCCCTCAACTCGACACCGCTTCACCGCTGACCCGGTGAAGCGCCTGGTCCAGAGGTTGCGACGCTAGTGCAGGGACGTTTCAAGAGGGATGGTATGGGGTCTCCCCAGGCCCGCCAGGGCCGCGGGGAAACTTCGGCGGACCCGGAGCCGCGCGGTGGGACCGACCGCGGTTCCTCGCCCCAGCGTGCCCAGGGCGGGCGGCCCCCGGCCGACCAGGGCCCCGAGACCGGCGCCCAGGGCGCTACGAAGACCAGCGCGCCCAGCGGTGGCGGCGGCGCGGCCGAGTCCACGACAGCGTCGGCGCCCAGCGGGCCCGGCGCCCGGATGGCCCTCAAGAACTGGCGGATCAGTACCCGGCTGGTGTCCCTGCTGGCGCTCCCGGTGGTCGCCGCGACCACGCTGGGGGCGCTCCGTATCGACACCTCGCTGGACAACATCCAGCAGCTCGACCAGATGAAGCTGCTCACCGACATGACGCAGCAGGCCACGCAGCTGTCGAACGCTCTCCAGGCGGAGCGGGACAAGTCGGCGGGGCCGCTGGCGAGCAAGGGCAACGAGAAGGACGACGGTGTCGTCTCCACGCGCGAGGACACCAACCGCGCGATCGCGGCCTTCCGCAAGGCCACCGACAACGTCGAGCCAGGCGACCAGTCGATGGCCGGTGTGCAGTCGACGCTGGTCAACATCGACCGCCAGCTCGGCAAGATCAACGATATCCGCGACTCGGCGTACGACAACAGCCAGTACTACTCGCTGACGGTCCAGGACTACAACGAGTTGATCACCTCGCTGCTGTCGCTGTCGCAGGACATGGCGCAGGCCACCAGCAACCGCGCGATGATCAACAACACCCGCGCGCTCGCCACCTTCTCCTCCGCCAAGGAGTACGCCTCCATCCAGCGCGCGCTCATCAGCGCCGCCCTCGCCGACCCCAAGGGCGCCGAGTTCTCCGCCAACGACAGCCGGTTCGCCAGGACCGCGGTCGACAAGGAGAACGAGGCCCTGGGCAGCTTCAAGCAGATCCGCCAGGGCAACTCCGAGGACCTGCTGGAGCCGCTGGACAGCCGCCCGGACATCAAGGCGGCGACCATGTACGCCGATCGGGCGGTGCGCGACCCGGACGGCCTCAAGGCCGAGAAGCGCACCTACCTGGACTGGTACGACCAGGACAGTATCAAGATCGACGAGATGGGGAAGATCGAGCAGACGCTGCTCAGCGAGATGACGCAGAAGTCTCGTGAGCTGCGCGACTCCGCCCAGCAGGACGCGATCCTCAACGGTGCGCTGATCCTTCTCGTCCTCGGTGTCTCGCTCGTCGGCGCGTTCGTGGTGGCCCGGTCCATGGTGCGTTCGCTGCGCCGGCTCCAGGACACCGCGCAGGACGTCGCCGAGAAGCGGCTGCCCGAGCTGGTCAAGCAGCTGTCCGAGTCCGATCCGCAGGACGTGGACACCTCCGTCGAGTCCGTCGGTGTGCACAGCCGGGACGAGATCGGCAAGGTGGCCGCGGCCTTCGACGACGTGCACCGCGAGGCGGTCCGGCTGGCCGCCGAACAGGCGCTGCTGCGGGGCAACGTCAACGCGATGTTCACCAACCTCTCGCGCCGCAGCCAGGGCCTCATCCAGCGTCAGCTCTCGCTCATCTCCGAGCTGGAGAGCCGCGAGGCCGACCCGGACCAGCTGTCCTCGCTGTTCAAGCTCGACCACCTCGCGACCCGCATGCGCCGTAACGGCGAGAACCTGCTGGTCCTCGCGGGCGAGGAGCCCGGCCGCCGCTGGACCCGGCCGGTCCCGCTGGTGGACGTGCTCCGTGCGGCCGCCTCCGAGGTGGAGCAGTACGAGCGCATCGAACTCAGCTCGGTCCCGGCGACCGAGGTCGCGGGCCGGGTCGTCAACGACCTCGTGCACCTGCTCGCCGAGCTGCTGGAGAACGCCACCTCCTTCTCCTCGCCGCAGACCAAGGTCAAGGTCACCGGTCACGCCCTGCCCGACGGGCGGGTGCTGGTCGAGATCCACGACACCGGCATCGGGCTCTCGCCGGAGGACCTGGCCGCGATCAACGAGCGGCTGGCCTCGCCGCCCACGGTCGACGTGTCGGTGTCCCGGCGCATGGGCCTGTTCGTGGTCGGCCGGCTGTCGCTGCGCCACGGCATCCGCATCCAGCTCCGGCCGTCCGACTCGGGCGGTACGACGGCGCTGGTCATGCTGCCGGTGGACGTCGCCCAGGGCGGCCGCAAGCCGACGCCGCAGGGCGCCGGGGGCAAGTCCGGCGGTCCCGGCGGGCAGGGTGGTCCGGGCGGCCAGGGCGGGCCGGGCAACGGCTCGGCGGGGCTGCTCGGTTCGGCGCCCTCGCGGCGCCAGGTCCCCGGCGCGGGTCCGCGCACCGCGCTGCCCGGCACCGGTGGCCTTCCGACCCGCCCGGCCGGTGCCGGTACGGGTGCCGGTCCGACAGGTGGCGCCCCCTCCGGCCCGAACCTCTTCGAGGCGCCCGGCCGGTCGGCGCAGCGGAACGAGCCCCCGGCCGCCCCCGGCAGGAACGAGCCCCCGGCCGGGCCCGGCAGCGGTGCCGGTGCCGGAGCCCCCTCAGGTCGTCCCTCGCTGCCCACGCGCGGCGACCAGGGCCCGACGGTCGCCCCGCCGACCGGTGCGCCCGGCCGTGCCGACTCCGGCGACCAGGGCAACCGTCCGCAGCTGCCCTCGCGCGACCCGACACGTGAGCTTCCCGGCCCGCAGCAGGCGCCCGGCACCAGCTGGGGCGCAAGCCCCCAGGACGACTGGGCGGGACCGGCGGGACGGCGGGACGCGGGCGACCGGCCGCGCGGGCACGAGGAGCCCGAGACCACGGGCCAGTTCGCCCGCCCGGACCTCGGCTCCGCCCCGGGCGAGCGCCGCGATCCGTTCGGCAACCGCGGCCCCGGCGACACCGGTGAGCTGCCGCAGCTGAGCGACGGCCCCAACCTGTTCGAGCCGCGCCGCGGCCCGGGCGACACGGGCGAGTTCCCGCGTCCGGACTACGGCCGCGGACCGGGTGACACCGGCGAGTTCCAGCGTCCCGACGTCGGCCGCGGCCCCGGTGACACCGGCGAGTTCGCCGTACCCGGCCAGGAGGGCCGCGGTCCGGGCGACACCGCGCAGTTCAACCGCCCCGACTACGGGCGCGGGCCCGGCGACACCGGCGAGTTCGCCCGGCCGGAGCTGGGCCAGGGGCCCGGCGACACCGCGGAGTTCCCGCAGGTGCGGGACGACCGGAACGAGCGCGGCGGCCGCCAGACGGACGACGCCCTGCCGCCCGCCGCCGGTCCGGGCGACGGGCGGACGCCGATATTCGACACCATCGAATCCACCTGGCTCCACCCCCAGGCCGACCCCTCGGGCGGCCAGGGCGACGGCGGGCGGTACCCCGTCGAGCCGCCCGCCCAGGCTCCCGAGCCGCCCTCGGCCGGGCAGCCCGGCCGGGGCCGCGAGCCGCAACAGCCGTCCTGGAACACCGGTGAGTACAACACCGGTGAATACAACACCGCCGCGGCAGGCGGAACCGGCGGCCTGGGCGACACCAACGGAGCCCAGCGCGGCGGCGGCGTCAACGGCACCAACGGCGCCGGTTTCCAGGGGCTGGGCGCGGGATCGGCGTGGCAGTCGTCGGCCAACGACGAGCGCTGGCGGCGCGCGGGACAGATCCGCGAGCCCGCCGCCGGCGGTATCACGGCGTCCGGCTTGCCACGGCGCGTGCCCCGCGCCAATCTCGTGGAGGGTGCCGCACAGTCGTCCCAGCAGCCCGAGCAGGTGGGGCCCCAGGTGTCTCGCGCGCCCGACGATGTACGCGGGAGGCTGACCAACCTCCGCCGGGGGATTCAGCAGGGTCGTCGGGCCGGAACCGGCCTCGACGGCAATCACGATCGCGGCGTAGGCCCGACTTACCAGCAGGAGCGTTAGTTGAGCCCGATGAGCCAGGCGGCGCAGAATCTGAACTGGTTGATCACCAATTTCGTGGACAACACCCCCGGGGTGTCCCACACCGTGGTGGTCTCCGCCGACGGACTCCTTCTGGCGATGTCCGAAGGC
>NZ_JAIWIH010000020.1:0-149878 GCF_052851135.1 Streptomyces sp. BRA346
CGTCACACCCTCGTCCCGCAACGCCCGTACGTCGTCGGCGAACCGCACCGCATCCCGCACATGCCGCACCCAGTACCCCGCCGACGCCATGTCCTTCGTCAGACGGATGGTCGGCCGACCGTAGGTGGCGGCCTCCGCCACCTTCCGGAAGTCCTCCAGCATCGGATCCATCAACGGCGAATGGAACGCATGCGAGACCGACAGACGGCTCGTCTTACGGTCCGCGAACCGCCCGGCCACCGACTCCACCGCATCCTCGGCACCGGACACCACCACCGACGACGGGCCGTTGACCGCCGCGATCCCCACCTCGCCGTCCAGCAGCGGCGCGACCTCCTCCTCCGTGGCCTGGATCGCCACCATCGCCCCACCCGACGGCAACTCCTGCATCAACCGCCCCCGCGCCACCACCAACCGCGCCGCATCCTCCAGGCTCAGCACACCCGCCACATGCGCCGCCGCCATCTCACCGATGGAGTGACCGGCCAGGAAGTCCGGACGAAGACCCCAGGATTCGAGGAGCCGATACAGCGCCACTTCCAGCGCGAAGATCGCGGGCTGGGTGAACTCCGTACGCTGCAACGCCGCTTCATCGTCGCCCCACATCACCTCCTTCAGCGCAGGCCCCGACGCCTCACACACCGCGTCGAACGCCGCCGCGAAGACCGGGAAGGTGTCATACAACTCCCGCCCCATCCCGAGCCGTTGACTCCCCTGCCCGGTGAACAGGAACGCCACCTTGCCGCCGACGCCCGCCTCCACATCGCTGATCGTCTCCGGCCCGACCAGCACCGCACGATGCTCCAGCGCAGCACGCCCCGTCGCCGCCGAAAAGCCCACATCAAGGTGGTCGTGGTCGTCGGCGAACGCGCGAATCCGCTCGATCTGGGCCTGAAGCGCCTCGGCGGTTGCGGCCGAGACGACGATGGGGGCCACGGGCAGCTCGCGGCGTTCCTCGGGCTCGTCCTCGACCCGTGGCGCCTCTTCGACGATCACATGGGCGTTCGTCCCGCTCATGCCGAACGAGGAGACGCCCGCGCGGCGCGGACGCTCGCCACGCGGCCAGTCCCTCGGCTCGGTCAGCAGCCGGACGTTGCCCGCCGACCAGTCCACCTGCGGCGTCGGCTCGTCCGCATGCAGTGTCCTCGGCAGCACACCGTGCCGCATCGCCTGCACCACTTTGATGATCCCGGCCACGCCCGAAGCGGCCTGGGTGTGGCCCATGTTCGACTTGATCGACCCCAGCCACAGCGGCTCCGCGCGGTCCTGTCCGTACGTCGCCAGCAGCGCCTGCGCCTCGATCGGATCGCCCAGCGTCGTCCCCGTCCCATGCGCCTCGACCGCATCCACCTCACCGGCCGACAACCCCGCGTTCGCCAGCGCCTGGCGGATCACGCGCCGCTGTGACGGGCCGTTCGGGGCCGACATGCCATTGCTGGCGCCGTCCTGATTGAGCGCGCTCCCCCGTACCACCGCCAGCACCGGGTGCCCGTTGCGGCGGGCGTCCGACAGGCGTTCCAGCAGGAGAACCCCGGCGCCTTCGGAGCAGCCGACGCCATGGGCGCCCGCGCCGAACGACTTGCAGCGGCCGTCCGTCGCCAGGCCGCGTTGCTCGCTGAAGTAGATGAACATCTCGGGGGTGGACATCACCGTCACGCCGCCCGCGAGGGCGAGCGTGCACTCTCCCGAGCGCAGCGACTGCATCGCCATGTGCATCGCCACCAGCGACGACGAGCACGCCGTGTCCACGGTCACCGCGGGGCCTTCGAGCCCGAGGGTGTAGGAGACCCGGCCCGAGACGATGCTGCCTCCGTTGCTGCCCCGCGCGTAGTCGTGGTACATGACCCCGGCGAACACGCCCGTCGGGCTGCCCTTCAGCGACAGCGGATCGATCCCGGCGCGCTCCAGCACCTCCCACGACACCTCGAGGAGTAATCGCTGCTGGGGGTCCGTCTCGGTCGCCTCGCGCGGGCTGATCCCGAAGAGCAGGGCGTCGAACTCGCCCGCGTCATGGAGGAATCCGCCCTCGCGAGCGGCGGTCTTCCCCGGCTTGCCGGGTTCGGGATCGTAGATGTCCTCGACGCCCCAGCCGCGGTCGGACGGAAACTCCGAGATCGCGTCCACGCCCTCGTCCACCAGCCGCCACAGCCCCTCGGGCGAGTCCACCCCGCCCGGATAGCGGCACGCCATCCCGACGATGGCGATCGGCTCCCGGTCGCGGTGTTCGATCTCCGCGATGCGTTTGCGGGCAGCGCGCAGATCCGTGGTCGCGCGCTTGAGGTAGTCAAGAAGCTTCTCCTGGTTGCCCACCACAGCCACCCCGGGTCGAAAAGGCGCCCGACACTGCGACGCGCGCTTGCCGGGAACGCTACGCAGGGTGAAAAGACCCCCCAACCCCTGATCGCCCCTAACCTCGTCACGCCTCTCCGCCCGCCGCCCGCCGCCGCGCCGACGCCTGTTCCGGACCCCGTTCGGCTGCCGGGGGTGGCAGATGGATCAGTCCCGCGTCCGTGGGGCGGAAGCCACAGGCGTCGACGTAGAAGCCCCGCAACCCGGGCTCGAAGTCGACGTGCAGCCACTCGCAGCCCGCGGCGCGCGCATGGGTCGCCGCCAGACGGACGACGGCCGTTCCGATTCCGCGGTGCTGGTGCGAGCCGCGGGTCTTCGTGTCGATCAAGAAGGCATGGGCGCCGCCGTCCCACGCCACGTTCACGAAGCCGACCAGGGTTCCCTCGCCGTCGCGGGCCCCCACCCAGCCGAGACTGTGTTCCTTGACCCTGCGCCACCAACCGGCGACGGCCTTGCCGCCGTGAGAGCGGACGAGGTCGACCATCTCCTCGTCGGCGATGGGGTCACGCCATGCGTACGAGATAGCTCCACTCATGCGGCCAGCGTCGCCGACCGGCGTGTGATCCGTCTCCTTTTACGTGTGCTTTGCTTTTCGGGAACCCGGTCACCGTCGGGAGCGTTCACCTTGAACAGAGCGCTGAGCAACGCGACCGACGAGCAGAACCGGACAAGCAGCAACAAGAAGCCGAGGTGGCACCAATGGCAATGTGGGACCGGCTCAAGGACCAGGCCAAGAACCTCCAGCAGGCCCAGAGCGGCCGAGGAAGGGGCGGGTCCGGGCAGGGGCACGGATCCTTCGGGCAAGGACAGCACGGCGGCCACGGGTCCGGCTCGTCCTCCGGCGGCTCCAAGGCCCAGCTGGTCGGGCTGCTCAAGTCCCAGCTCGCGTCGGTGAAGACCGAGCTGAAGAGCGGCGCCTACCGCGATGCCTCGATGGCGATGTGCGCGCTGGTGGCCGCGGCGGACGGGCGCGTCGAGCCCGCGGAGCGGCAGCGCGTCGAAGAGCTGATCACCACCAACGACGTCCTCCAGAACTTCCCGGCGGACCAACTGCGCCAGCGGTTCAACAAGAACCTGGACCGGCTCATGGCCAACTTCCAGCTGGGCAAGACCGAGGTGATGCAGGAGATCGCCAAGGCGGCCAAGAAGCCGACGGAGGCCCGCGCGGTCATCCAGACCGGCATCGTCATCGCCGGGGCCGACGGTTACATCGAGCCGTCCGAGCAGCAGGTCATCCACGAGGCGTGCGCCGCCCTCGGGATCCCGCCCACCGAGTTCGGTATCTGAGTCGCACACAGGCCCCGGGCTCCCCGGGGCCTGCGGCCCGCACCCCCGCCCATGGGTGGGGGCGTACGTCCGACCTCGGCCGGCAGGCTCCGGGCGTCGATCCCAGAGCGGGCGGTCGCCCCGGCGGCCTCAGGTGAAGGTCACCGACACCGGCCCGAGGCCGCTGAAGCGTGCCTCGATCCGCTGGCCGGCGCTGACGAACGGGGCGCCGGTCATGGTGCCGGGCAGCACCAGGTGTCCGGGCTCCAGAGCGGTGCCGAACTCGGCGAGGGTGTTGGCCAGCCAGGCGACCGCGGCCGCGGGGTGGCCCAGCACCTCGCTGCCGCTGCCCGAGGCGATCCGCTCGCCGTCGACCACCAGCTCGGCCACCACGGCGGCCAGGTCGGGCGCCTCGGCCAGGGGTGTCCAGGCGCCGTGGACCAGACCGGCGGAGCTGGCGTTGTCGGCCACCGTATCTGCCAGGGTGATCTTCCAGTCGCGGATCCGGCTGTCGACGATCTCCAGGGCGGGGGCGACCGCTTCGGTGGCCGCGAGAACGTCCTCGACGGTGACACCGGGCCCGCGCAGCGGCTCGGCGAACCGGAAGCAGATCTCCGGTTCGATGCGCGGGGCGCAGTAGCGCGCCGCGGGTACGGAACCGCCGTCGGGGTGGACCATGTCGTCCAGCAGATGGCCGAAGTCCGGCTCGTCCACGCCGAGGAGCTGCTGCATCGCGACCGCGGTGAGCCCGACCTTGTGGCCGACGACCGTGGCACCGGCGGCCAGGCGCCGGGCGATGTTGTCCTGCTGGACGGCGTAGGCGTCGGCCAATTCCAGGCCCGGCGTCAGCTCCGACAGCGGGTCGACCGCCGCCACGGTGCGCTCGGCCTCCCGCAGCAGCCGTCCGGCTTCCTCGCGCTGTGCGTCGGTCAGGGTCATCCCGTGCTCCTCGTTGCCAGGCGGCTCACCGCGTCGTGGACGAGCCGCGCGTGCGGCTCGAACACGGCCACCGGGTCGACGGCGTCGCAGCTCTCGGTGATCTTACGGTGGACGACATCGCGGGGGGCCAGTTCCGGGGCCGCGGCCCGCCCCCTCGCCCGCCCCGAGGACGTCAGGTACAGGTCTTTCCGTTGAGCGTGAAGGCACCCGGAGCGCCCGTCGTCCCGGTGTGGCTGGCCTGATAGCCGATGGTGACGCTCGCGCCCGGGGCGAGCGTGGCGTTGTAGGCGGCGTTGGTGGCGGTCACGGCTCCGCTCGCGGGGCTGTACGTGGCGCCCCAGCCGCCGGTGATGGTCTGGCCGGAGGGCAGGGTGAAGCCCAGCTGCCAGCCGTTCAGCGTGGTCGTACCGGTGTTGGTGACGGCCACGGAGGCGGTCAGCCCGGTGCTCCAGGCGCTGGTGGTGGCCGACACCCGGCAGGCGCCCGGCTGGGGCTGCGGCGCGGGGCCGTTGGCGTCCAGGCCGAAGAACGTGATCACCCGGGCGGCCATGCCGCCGGTGACCAGGTTGTGGCCGACGCCCTGGAGGCTGATGGCCTCGACGGGGGCCCGGTCACCGGTGGAGCCGTACCGGGTGCGGGTCCAGCCGGACTGGGGGGAGTCGGTGCGCGCCGGGGTCTGACCGACTCCCTGCACGTTCGTCCACTGCTTGATCTCCTCCCCGAAGTTGGGGTAGCGCAGGATGTCGTCCTGCGTGCCGTGCCAGAGCTGCATACGCGGCCGGGGCCCGCTGTACCCCGGGTAGGCGCCGCGGACCAGATCGCCCCACTGCTGCGGGGTGCGGGTGATGGTGCCGTTGGCGCAGTCGCTGTTCCACTCCGACCCGTTGGTGGTGGCGAAGCAGGCGAACGGCACCCCCGCGAACGCGGACCCGGCCGCGAACACATCGGGGTAGTCCCCCAGCAGGACGTTGGTCATCATCGCGCCGGAGGAGGTACCGGTGGCGAAGACCCTGCTGGTGTCGGCGCCATAGGTACGGACCGTCCAGTCGACCATGGACTTGATGCCCACCGGGTCGCTTCCCCCGCCGCGGCGCAGCGCCTGCGGTGAGGAGACGTCGAAACACTTGCTGGCGCGGGTGACGGACGGGTACACGGCGATGAAGCCGTACCGGTCGGCCAGGGAGGCGAACTCGGTGCCGGAGTACATCGCGGGCCCGGATCCCGTGCAGTAGTGCACGACCACCACCACGGCCGGGTTCGGGGCGACGTTGTCCGGAACGTACAGGTACATCTGAAGATTGCTGGGGTTGGTGCCGAAGTTCTTGATCTCGGTCAGGGCCGCGGTGGGGGCCTTGACCGCGGCGGTGGTAGGCGCCTCGCCGGAGGCCGTACGGGCCGAGGCCGCGGGCGCGCCCAGCAGCATGACCGCGAGTAACGAGACCAGCGCTCCGACGAGGGCGACGAGCACCGAACGCCGGGGCCTGCGCGGGGTGGTACGGGTCGATGGGGACACGTCCTCATCCCTTCCTGATCGCGGTTGCGGATCAATCGTGACCAGGACATGCCGCCGAAGAGCGCCCCCGTACGCGGCCTGCCCGCGCAGCATCGTGGCATGAACACAACCGTCATGGAAGCGCTCCCACAGCTGGTGGCACACCACCGGGCAGCGGGACGATGCCCACGGAGCGGCCGTCGTCGTCGAGCAGCCGCCCCATGTGCTTGACGGTGCGCAGGACCAGGCGCCGGGGAGGGCGTCATCATCCCCGGCACCACCGGCAACTGGGACCACGACGTCTTCCCCGACCCCGAACGGCTCGACGTCCACCGCGACGCCCGCCGCCACATGGCGTTCGGCTTCGGCGTCCACCAATGCCTGGGCCAGCCGCTGGCCCGGCTGGAGCCCCAGGTCGTCCACCGCAGGCCGTCCATCACCGCCAGCACCGCCCTGGCCAGGTGGTCGGCCGGTGCGTCGGCCCGGATCTCACCGGTCCGCTGCCCCTCCTCGAAGTCCTGCGCGGTCTCGGCCGCGAGGCCGCGGTAGCGCTCGGCGAAGTGGCGGTGCACGGGGCTCTCCGGGTCGGTGGCCGCCGCCGAGAGCGCGACGCCCAGCTTGGCCACCCCGGGGTGATCGGTGATCAGGCGCGTGCCCGCCACGATGCTGTCGATCACGGTTTCGCCGTCTCCGGCGGCACGGGCGAACGCCTTGCCCAGGACGTCGCGCCGCTCCAGGACCGCGAGGAGCAGGTCGTCGCGCGTCGGGAAGTAGTACGCCAGCGCGGGCTGGGTCACCCCGACCGGTCGGCGATGTCCTGGAGGGAGGCTCGTTCCCCGTGCTCGTCGATGGCCTCGTAGGCGGCCTGGAGGATCTGCTCCCGCCGCTCCGCGCTCTTGCGGTACGGGCCCCGTGGCTTTCGCTGGTTCGTCACTCCGCAGACCGTACTTCACCGGTTCCCGCCTCGCCGCGAACCGTCATCACCACCTTGTTGAGCACCCACAGCCCGATGCCGACGGCCAGCAGCACCCCCGCCCTGATGTACACGTGGGCGGGCCGGTCCGCCAGCGGACTGGCCAGCACCAGGGCCGTGATCGCGCCCAGCACCGGCAGCGGGGTCGGGGTGCGGAAGTGCCGGTGTTCGACGCGGTCGCGGCGCAGCACGAGCACGGCGACGTTGACGATGACGAACACGCACAGCAGCAGGAACGCCGTGGTGTCGCCGAGCCCGGCGATCTCGCCGGTGGACACCAGTCCGATGGCGAGGAGGGAGACGAACACGATCCCGACGACCGGGGTGCGGCGCCCGGCGAGCACGCGGCCCATGGCGCGCGGCAGGATGCGCTCGTTCGCCATGCCGTAGCAGAGGCGGGACGCCATCATGATGTTGATCAGGGCCGAGTTGGTGACCGCGAACAGGGCGATCAGCGCGAACAGCTTGGGCGGGAAGTCGAGCCCGCCGACCTCGACGACCTCCAGCAGGGGGCCGCTCGACTCCTCCAGCACCCGGTAGTCCACGAGCAGGGAGGACACCAGGGCGACGAGGACGTAGAGGGTGCCGGTGACGGCGACGCCGGTGAAGATGGCGCGCGGGAAGGTGCGCCGGGGGTCCTTGGTCTCCTCGGCCATGTTGACGGAGTCCTCGAAGCCGACGAAGGCGAAGAAGCCGAGAGCGGTCGCCCCCAGCACGCTGGTGAGCAGTGCGTAACCGCTGCCCTCCGCCCGGAACTCGCCGAGCCGCGACGGATCGCCCTCCCCGGACAGGACCGCCCAGGCGCCGGTCACCAGGATGATGAGCAGGCCGGTCAGCTCGACGAGCGTGAGCACCACGTTGGTCTTCACCGACTCCGACACACCCCGCAGGTTGAGGGAGGCCAGGGCGAGGATGAACAGGATCGCGACGAAGGTGGGCGGGAGGGCGTCCGTGAACTCGGCGAGGTAGTCGCCGCTGAAGGCCCGGGCCGCCGCGCTCGCCGAGGACAGACCCGAGCACATGACCATGAAGGCGACGATGAACGTCACGAACGGCACCTTGAACGCCTTCTGCGTGTACAGCGCGGCACCGGCCGCCTGCGGATACTTGCCGACCAGTTCGACGTACGAGGCCGCCGTCAGGATGGCCACGACGAACCCGATGACGAACGGCAGCCACAGCGCCCCGCCGACCTTGCCCGCGACCTGACCGGTGGTGGCGTAGATCCCGGTGCCGAGGATGTCGCCGATCACGAAGAGGACCAGCAGTCCGGGGCCGATGGCCCGCTTCAGCGGGGTCTCCTCCCCGCTCCCCGGCGCATCGGTGGCATCGCTTCTGGCTGCGGGCACGACGACTCCCCTGGGGCGTTCTGCGCTGAATAAGGTGATTCCTTCCCGGCGGGCCGGTAGATGATGCCTCGGCGACGCGATCTGCCGCACCCTCAGCTGTCGGCCCGGCGACGTGCTGCGCCATGTACCCGACGACCGCCCGGGCGAGGGTCCGGACCAGCGTCCGTACGAGGCTCCGGGCGACGGCCGGCGGCGCCCGGCGCGGTGGGTTCGGGCAGCGTGCGGAACAGCAGCCAGCTCAGGGCGGGCATCAGGATCAGCGGGGTCAGGGCCGTGCGCAGGGAGGTCGCGTGGGCCACGCTGCCGATCAGCGGGGTGACCAGGCCGCCGACGCTGACGGTGAGCCCGAGGGTGATCCCGCCGGCGGTGCCGGTGCGGGTGGGCAGATAGTCCTGGCCGAGGGTGACCTGGAGGGAGAAGGGGACGTACAGGCCGACGGAGGTCAGCGCCGTGAACACGTAGATCGCCGGGCCGGGCACCCACACGATCCCCGCGACGGCGGCGACCGTGACGAGGTACGACCAGCGGGCGACGGTGACCCGGTCCCAGCGGCCCGCCAGATGGCCGCCCAGCACGGAGCCCACCGCGCCGCCGAGGTAGAGCACGAACAGCGCCGCCGTGCCCGCCGCCGTGCTGCCACCCGGGCGCGCTTGCGCGTACAGCGAGATGAACGTGCTCAGTCCGGTGAAGACGATGGACCGGCAGACCACGGCCAGCGACAGCTTCACGAACGAGGCGACGTCATCGGATCCCGTCGCCGCCGCCGCACCGGAGTCGCCGCGCACCGGCCCGCCCAGTGCGCGCAGGACGGGCAGGCACAGCACGCTGCCGACGAGCGCCGGTACCACGAGCAGCGGCGTCAGGCGCAGACCGCCGGTGGCGACGACGGCGCCGACCATGAGCGGCGCGGTGGCGAAGCCGAGGTTGCCGCCGAGGGAGAACCACGCCATCGCGCTGTGGCTGCCCTCGCTCACGCGCCGCGCGACGCGCGCGGACTCGGGGTGGTAGGCGGCGACCCCGATACCGGACACGGCCACGAACGCCAGCGTCCAGGTGTACGAACCACTCACCCCGCTCAGGGCGATCCCCAGCCCGCCGAGGACCGTGCTCACCGGCAGCAGCCACGGCATCGGCCAGCGGTCGGTGAGCGCGCCGAACACCGGCTGGGCCACCGAGGACAGCAGCGACGCGGCGAGCACGATGCCCGAGACCGCGGCGTAGCTGTACGCGCGCTCGGCCACGAAGAACGGGACGAGCGACGCGACGGCGCCTTGGTAGACGTCCACGCAGGCGTGGCCGACCGACAGCATGACGATGGATTTCTTCCTGGTCACCTCGCCATCGTCGTCACCGGACACCCTGTCGGGCTTCCGATAAACTGCCAACCCATGCCGAAAGTCCGCCAGGAGCCGGTGGCCCGCCATGAGCCGGTGGCGCCGACCCGCACCCAGTGGCTGGCGCCCGGGGCCGCCATCGACGCCCACCGCCACGACGACCACCAGATCGTCTACGCGGGCCGCGGAGTGCTGGCCGTGACGACCGGCACCGGCACCTGGATCGCCCCCGGCACACGCGCCATCTGGGTGCCGGCCGGCACCGTGCACGCCCACCAGGCCCACGGCGAACTCGAACTCCACCTGGTCGGCCTGGACGCGAGCGACAACCCGCTCGGCCTGGACGAGCCGACCGTGCTGGCCGTCGGCCCCCTCCTGCGTGAACTCATCCTCGTCTACACCCGCACCCCGCACGACGACAGCCCCGAGCGCGGGCGGCTGCGGGCCGTACTGCTCGACCAGTTGCGGGCCTCACCCCAGCAGCCGCTGCACCTGCCCACGCCCACCGCCCCGCTGCTGAACGCGGTGTGCGAGATCCTGCGCGACGATCCGGCCGACGGCCGCACCCTGGCCGAGCTGGGCAGGGAGGTCGGCGCCAGCGACCGTACGCTCTCCCGCCACTTCAAGGCCGACCTCGGCATGACCTTCCCGCAGTGGCGCACCCAACTGCGCCTGTACCACGCGTTGATCCTGCTGGCCGAGAACCTTCCGGTGACCACCGTGGCGCACCGGTGCGGCTGGTCGTCCGCCAGCACGTTCATCGACGTGTTCCGCCGTACGTTCGGACACACACCGGGAACACACCAGCCGATGCCCGGCTAGCTGGTGAGGACGACGAGCTGCCGCGTCGCCCGGGTCATCGCCACATAGCGGTCGACCGCTCCCTCGATGCCCTCGCCGAAGTCCTCCGGGTCGACGAGCACGACCAGGTCGAATTCGAGCCCCTTCGACAACTCCGGGGTCAACGAGCTAACGCGGGACGTCGCCCGGAAGGCGTCGGCTCCGGTACTGATGACGCACGCGGTCCCCTCGTCGTGTGCGGCGAGCCAGGTGTCGAGGATCGTGGTCAGGTCCGCGACGGAGCCGTGTTCGACGGGGACGTTGCCGCTGCGGATGGAGGTCGGCACGTTGGCGTCCGGGAGTTCGGCCCGGATGACCGGCTCGGCCTCCGCCATGATCTCTTCCGGCGTCCGGTAGTTGATGCTCAGCGAGGCCAGGTTGATCCGGTCGAGCCCGACCCGCTCCAGCCGTTCCCGCCACGACTCCGTGAACCCGTGCCTGGCCTGGGCGCGGTCCCCGACGATGGTGAAGCTCCGGGACGGGCACCGCAGCAGCAGCATCTGCCACTCCGCGTCGGTCAGTTCCTGCGCCTCGTCCACGACGATGTGCGCGAACGGACCGGCGAGCGGGTCCGGGGAGGCACCGGGCAGTGCGGTCTCGTCGATCAGGCTGTCCTGGAGGTCCCGTCCGCGCAGCATCGTCACCGCGCCTTCCCCGTCGTCATCGGCCGCGAGGACGTTGTCGATGACGTCGGCCATGCGGCGGCGTTCGGCGTCGACGGCGGCCCGGTGCCGGAGCGTGCGCCGCGCCGTCTCCGGGTCGCCGAGCCGCTGCCGCGCCGCGTCCAGCAGCGGCAGATCGGACACCGTCCAGGCCTGGGGAGCCTCCTTGCGGCGCAGCTTCCGCGCCTCGTCGGGGCCGAGCCACGGGGCGCACATCCGCAGGTAGGCGGGTACGGACCACAGGTCGCCCACGAGGTCGGCCGCGTCGATCAGCGGCCACGCGCGGTTGAGCGTGGTGACCAGCTCCTCGTCGTGCAGCAGCGACCTCCGGAAGGCATCGGGCGAGATCTCGTCGTCGAGCTCGCCGAGCTTGTCCAGCAGGATCGCGGCCAGCTCCGCCCAGATCTGCTCGCGCGCCTCGTTGTGCGGGGTGCCCGGCTCCGGTGCGTCGAACGCCTCCGCCCAGTCGTCGGCGCTCAGCCAGATGTCGGCCCATTCGGTCGTGACCGTCATGCCCTCGGCGGGCGGCTCCTCGTAGAACCTGACGGCCTTCTCGATCGCCGCCACCATGTCCGCGGACGACTTCAGGCGGGCCACCTCCGGGTCGGCCTCGACCGCCGCTCCGGCCCCCTCGGCGACGAGGTCCCGCAGGGTGCAGGTCTGCACGCCCTCCTCCCCGAGGCTGGGCAGGACGTCGGCGACGTAGGCCAGATAGGGCTGGTGCGGGCCGACGAACAGCACACCGCCGCGGCGGTGTGCGAGGCGCGGGTCGGAGTAGAGGAGGTAGGCGGAGCGGTGCAGGGCGACGACGGTCTTCCCCGTGCCCGGACCGCCGTCCACGACGAGGGCGCCCCGGGAGCCCGCCCGGATGATGGCGTCCTGGTCGGCCTGGATGGTGCCGAGCACGTCGCGCATCCGTGGCGACCGGTTGCTGCCCAGACTGGCGATGAAGGCGGACTGGTCGTCCAGCGCGGCGTGTCCGGCGAATCCGTCCGAGGTGAACACCTCGTCCCAGTAGTCGCTGATGCGGCCGAGGGTCCAGCGGTATCTGCGGCGGCTCGCCAGCCCCATCGGGTTGGCGTGGGTGGCCCCGAAGAACGGCTCGGCCGCGGGGGAACGCCAGTCCAGCAGCAGCTGACGGCCCGTGCTGTCCTTGAGGCCGAGCCGTCCGACGTACACGGGCTCGGCGCCGTCCTCGCCGACCATGTGCCCGAGGCACAGGTCCAGGCCGAAGCGGCGCAGCGCGCGCAGGCGGGCGGTCAGCCGGTGGATCTCGGTGTCCCGGTCCATCGCCTGCCTGCCGACGCCACCGGGCGCCTTGCGCGCGGCTTCGAGGCTGTCGGACAGCTCGGCGATCGACTGTTCGAGGCACTCCGCGATGGCCGCGAAGTGCCGCTCGTCCCCGGCGATCAGCGCCGGGTCGGCCTTGGGCGAGAGGCGGTCGGGAAGATCGAACGCGCCGGTGGGCTCGCTCACCCCGTGCTCCGACAACAACACACGCACGTCGCGACTCCGTTTCCGCAGGTCCTGGCTTCGGCCGGAAATTCTGCGGCACAATGGGGGCCTTGCCGCAAGGCCCCCGGTGCGCTATACGTTGAGAGTGGCGAGGAGTGGGTGATGCCCCGGCTGCCCGGAACATCCCGCAGCCGCCCCCGGCGCCGTCTGATCGTTGATCCTTCCCCGCGTTCATCCTGTCCCGCGTTCGTCCTACGCAGACGACCCGAGTACGACAGAATTGAGAAGTCTGTCGTCACAAGGGGGGCTTGGTGCGGATCGACGTAACGGTGAGCGGCGGCGAGGAGGAGCTGCGATCGCTCCACGACTGGCTGGGGCGGGACCCGGCCATGCGCCGCGGCGCCCGGGTGGAACTGGTCCAAGCCCCGCCGTCGCCGGGCCAGATGGGCCTGCTCACCGATGTCTTGCAGTTGGTCACCGACAACGCCTGGAGCGCGGCCTCCTTCGCGCTGGCGCTGTCCACCTGGCGGCAGACGCGACCGCATACCCACCGGATCACCGTGCGCCGCGGTGACCTCACGGTCTCCCTCGACGGCGGCGACGACGAGGAGTTGCGGCGTCTGATCGATGCGCTGGAGTCCCCGACCGGACCCGCACCAGAGGGAGAAGACGCCGGGGAAGGGCGGTAGCCGTGGCCGTCCTGCCCGACCCGGCCGCCACCCGCGCCGTGCTCATCGGCGCCAGCCGGTATGCCCATCTGGAGCAGATCCCGGCGGTGGCGAACAACCTGAGCGCGCTGGCCGCGGCCTTACGCGCCCCGCACTCGTGGGGGCTGCCGCCCGAGCACTGCACGGTGATCGAGGATCCCGCCACCGCGGTCGAGGTCCTCGACGCCGTGCGGACCGCGGCCGAGGAAGCCACCGACACCCTGCTGGTGTACTTCGCCGGACACGGCCTCGTGGAACCGCGCCGCGGCGAACTCTTCCTCGGGCTGACCGGATCGATACCGCACCGCTCCTACACCGGGCTCCCCTACGGCACGCTGCGCGACGTCGTGCTCGACGGGCGGACCGGCCGCCAAGTGATGCTCCTCGACTGCTGCTTCAGCGGACGGGTGCTCGGCTTCATGAGCGCGCCGGGCGCCGACGCGGTGATCGACCAGGTGGAAGTCGAGGGCACCTATCTGCTGGCCTCCGTGCCCGACACCAGCTTCGCCCTCGCCCCGCCCGGTGAGCCCCACACGGCCTTCACCGGTGAACTGCTACGGCTCTTGCGCGACGGGGCACCGGGCGGGCCGGAGCTGCTGGACCTGGACACGGTCTACGCACAGGTGTACACGGCGCTGCGGGCGAAGGGACGGCCCCTGCCGCAGAAGCGCGACCGCAACACGGCGGGCGGCCTGGCCCTGGCCCGCAACGTGGCCTGGGCAGCACCCGGCTTCGGCCCGCCGCCGCCACCGTACGACCACGAACCGCTGCCGACACCCGCGCCCGAGCCCGCGCCGCCGCCGTACGAACCGACGCCCACACCATCCGCATACGACCCCGCACCCGACCCGCCCTGGCCGCTGCCCGAGGTGCCGCCGCAACCCGCCTGGTCGCCGACCCCCCTGCCGTCGCCCGCCCCCCGCGGTGCCTCACCGGGCCTCCGCCGGACCGTCCGTTACGGACTGGCGGGAGCGCTCCCCGCAGCCTGGTACAAGTTCCACCCGGCAGAGCGGTCGTGGTCGGAGCACCGGCCGACAGCGTCGCCGGGGCCGCGGCCCGGGTGGGCCGCCTGGACATCCTGGTCCACGACGCGGGCATCTCGGTGTCGTCCGCCGCACCGGCCGAAGCCGACGCCCGCCCGAGGAGCCGTGCGGCTGGCCCTTGTGCCGGACGACGGTCCCACCGGTGGGTTCTTCTCCTGGGACGGGACGCCCGTACCGTGGTGAAGGGCCGCGGGCCGCGGGAAAGCGACGGACCGGCGGGCAGAACAGCCGTCCGAGACCGCCGGAAACTCCCTATGCTGGCCGCATGATCACCCTGCCGCTCTCCGCACTGGAAGTCGCCATGGTCCAGACCGGTACGCGAGCCGTGGACACGTTACGTGACACCACCGCCTTCGCCCGGCGTCTCGACGCCCTCGGCTACCGGCGGCTCTGGTACGCCGAACACCACCACTCCCCCGCCATCGGCGCCTTCCCGCCCGTCGTCCTGACCGCCCATGCCGCCGCGTCGACGTCGGCCATCCGCCTGGGTTCCGGGGGCGTGCTCGCCCCCAACCACGCCCCCATCATGCTGGCCGAACAGTTCGGCACCCTCGCCGCGCTGCACCCCGACCGGATCGACCTGGGCATCGGCCGCGGTCCCGGCACCTTCGACGAGTCCACCGCCCGGGCGCTGCGGCGCGGCGCCGGGCCGACGACGGACGACGCGTACCGGGACGATGTGGCGGCGACGCTGCAGTTCCTGGTGGACGAAGTGGCGCTCGGTACCCTCCCGGAACCGTGGCTGCTGGCCTCCAGCACCGCCGGTGCCGCGCTCGCCGCGGAACTCGGCCTGCCCCTCGCCTTCGCCCACCACATCCGCCCCGACAACACCCTCGCCGCGCTGGACCACTACCGAGCCCGCTTCTCGCCCTCCGCATGGTGTGAACACCCCCGGGTGCTGGTGTGCGTGGAAACGATCTGCGCCGAAACGCAGGAGGAGGTGGAGCGGCTGGCCGGACCGATGAACGTCGTCAAGGCCGGGCTCCTCAAGGGCCGGAGCGAGGTCCCCTTCCCCTCACCCGCCGAGGCGGCCGCCCACCCCTTCACGGCGGAGGAGCGCCAGGCGCTGGCGGGCTTCCTGGCCCATCAGGCGCACGGCACGCCCGAGACCGCCGTAGGCCGTCTGGCGCAGGTGGCGGAGGCGACCGGAGCGGACGAACTGATGCTGGTCACGCCCGTCTACGCACTGGCGGCCCGCCTGCGGTCGTACGAACTCGCCATGCAGCACGCCACCGCCTCGGACTACTCCGCCCCGGACTCGAAGTCCTCCACGAAGTAGCTGTCCTCGCGGGTCTGGGGCGAGTTGTCCTGTTACGTACTACTCGTTGCCCTAGCATGCCTCATAGGCTCACGTTCCGCCTGTCTGCCCGTTTTCGGAGGTGTCGTGCGAGAGCAGAAGATGTACTGCTACACCTGCCAATCCGACGAACAGCACCGGCGTCTCACTGCCGAGGAAAAGGCCTGGCTGAAGAACCGCACCGGCCGCAAGGCCGTCGAGGAATTCTTCATGTGCACGGCCCCGGGCTGCCGCAACCTGCGGACCGGTTTCCAAAAGCACCCCTTCGATCCGGTGATCCGCGTGCCTTTGCCCTGACGGACACCGGGCGAGCCGACCGTCAGCCGGTGGCCGGGCGCAGGGTGCGGCAGGAGGCGATGAAGTCGAGCAGGTGGTCGACGCGTTCGCTGAAGGGGGTGTCGACGGCTCGGTGGATGACCTTGATCAGGTGCTCATAGGCGTCCGTGTGGTCGTAGGAGGCGGTGTCGGCGATCTTCAGGGCCCAGCGCCAGTAGCCGCGGATGGTGTCGGAGAGGGGCATGCGGAAGCCCGCGACGACCTCTCTGATCGGCTCGGCCACGGCGTCGCCGTAGGCGCGCAGGTAGGACGTGACGACGTCGGCCATGAAGGTGAAGTGGCGGGCCTCGTCGCGGCTGAGACGGGTCAGGACCTGGGCGAGCACCGGGTCGTCCACCACCGCGCGCAGCTGCTGGTAGTAGATCTGGGTGGCCTTCTCCTGGACGAGGGCGTACGCGAAGAACTGCACGGGGTGGGTGTAGGGCAGCTCGAAGCGGGCCTGGCCGGGGACGATGAGCTGTTCGCGCACCGACGCGGCGTCGCCCATGCCGGAGGCTTCCTGGTAGCGGGTGAGGGCGCGGGCGTGGGTGTCCTCCTCGGAGGCCCAGCGGATGGTGAAGTGGTACAGCTCGCGGTTGTGGGCGTAGACCTCCGGAGGCACCGAGCCGTCGACGGGGAAGTGCTCGGTGTAGAGCGAGAAGTAGCCCGGGAGGTGGTCCTCGATGAGGGTGATGAACTCGACCGCGGAGCGCTGGCCCGCGGAGAGCCGGTTCGCGTCGGCGAGGTCCCAGTCCAGGCCGGTCTCGACGCTCCACGGGCGGGCCTGGGCGGCGCCGGTGAAGTAGTGGCCGACGGCGCGGGCGATGTCCTCGGCGGGCAGTACGCCCGCTTCGGCGCAGGCGGTGCCGGTGGGGGTGGCGGTCATGTCGTCCCTCCTCGCGCAGGGAGCGGTCAGCGCGACTTGCGGCATACCAGGGCGTAGTGCTTGGTGGTGTATCCCCAGCCGGAGTTGGCGGTCTCCAGGTACCGCAGCAGCTGGTCGGTCAGGCCCGCGCCGTGCTCTTCCAGGGCCGGGGAAGCGGCCCGTACGTTCGCCATCCAGCACTCGATGGTGCGGTGGTAGTCGGCGGTGAGGTCGTGCACCGCGCGGATCGACAGGCCCGCTCCCTCGGCGGCGGCGACGAGTTCGGACAGCGGGCGCAGATCGCCGGAGCCGAAGATGCCGTGGCGGATGAAGTCGGTGCCGGGGCGTTCGTCGAACGCCCGGCGGATGGCCTCGCTGCGGAAGCAGCTCTCGGACAAGTACAGCGTGCCGCCGCGCCGCAGCGCGCGGCGGATGGTGGCGAACACCTCGTCCAGGCCGTCCATGTGCACGACGGACCCGAGCAGGGTGACGGCATCGAACGCGCCGGGCTCGGGCTCGTACCCCTCGAAGGACGTGGTTTCGGTGTGCACCAGGGCGCCGAGGCCGCGTGCCGCGACGCACTCGCGGATGTAGGCGTGCTGGCGGGGCGCCGGGCTGAGGCCCACCGTCCGGCAGCCGTACTCCTCCGCCATGAACAGCGGCAGGGCGCCCCAGCCGCAGCCCGCGTCCAGGATCCGCTCGCCCCCGGTCAGCCCGAGCTGTTCGGCGACCCACGCCAGCTTGCGCCGCTGGGCCCGCTCCAGGGTGTCGTCGTCGGAGGCGAACAGCGCGGAGGAGTACTTGCGCAGCGGGTCGAGGAACCGCGCGAAGATCTCGGGGTCGAGGTCGTAGTGCTGGTTGGTGGCGGCGACGGTCATGACCGCTCCCGCGCGGTCGCCCTCTCGACCAGCGCCACGACCTCGCCGATGGTGTTGATGCCGAAGATCTCGTCGTCCTCCAGCTCGATGTCGAAGGTCTGCTCGATCTTGGCGATGATGCGCACGACCTTGATGGAATCAGCGCCCTCGACGCCGCGCAGATCGGCGTCGGGGCTCAGCGCGCCCACGGGGCGGTCGAGGATCTCGGCGACGACCTCGGTGACCGTACGGGTGATGTCGGCGACGGTGGCGGTGCTGGTGCTGCTGGTCATGTCATGCCTCCACGGCGTGCTGGTGTGGTTGGTAGTGCGCGGTGGCGGTGGCCACCGGGGTGCCGTGCTGGTCGAGCACCTCGGCGCGGGCGGTGAGAAGTCCGCCCGCGCCCTCGGTGGCCTCGGCGGTGCACCGGTAGCGGTGGCCGACGGAGACGACGCCGAGGTAGCGCATCCGCATCGAGGTGGTCAGGGCCGGGACGCCCAGCCGCAGGACGACGAGGTTGCCCATCGTCTCGTCGCAGATGAGGCCGAGGATCCCGCCGTGGACGACGCCGGGGTAGGACTCGTAGTGGTGGTCCAGCACGAACGCGGTGCCGAGCCGGTCGCCGGTCCGCTCGAAGGTGAGGGACAGGCCGCGGGGGTTGGCGTCGGCCGGTGCGCAACCGAAGCAGTGGTGGTCGGCGCGGCCGGTCCACGGCAGCGGTACAGCGTCGGTGTCCCGCGCGGGCGCGCTCATCCGCTCGTCCGCTCGTCCCAGGGCGGTCCGCTCATCCCAGGGCCGTCGCGATGGCGCGCCGAACGGCGCGGTTGGAGGAGAGGTCGTAGCCGGTCAGGGAGGAGAACGTACGGCGGATCTTCCCCTGGAGCGCGTCCAGTTCGCCCTGGTCGGCGACCGTGTCGAGGAAGAGCTCGAAGCCGGTGTCGATGGTTTCGGTGTCGCCGAGTTCGGCGAGTCCGGACTTGAACACCCCGACCGGGTGCTTGATGCGGTCGTCGGCGGTGTAGAAATACAGCGTCTCCAGGACGGAGGCGGTCTCCTGCGGGTGCTGTTCGAGGCGCTTGGCCGCGAAGTGGCGGAACTCCTTGGCGTGTCCGGCCTCGTCGCGGCTGGCGCGCAGCAGCAGGTCCTTCAGCGCGGGCTCTTCGACCCACGCGGAGACGGCCCGGTAGACGTGGTTGACGGTCAGCTCGGAGATGATGTTGGTGGCGAGCGTCGCGGACGGGGTCGAGCCGGGGTCGTAGGGCGCCCGCATCGCGGCCACCGCCCGGTTGTCGACGTGTTCGCCGACGGCCTGGAGCCAGGAGGTGAACGCGAAGTGGTGCTGGACCTCCTGATAGCCCCAGATCACGGCGAACGCCGAGAAGTCGTAGTCGTCGGCGAACTCGTTGAGGAAGCCGTGCACCGCGGCGATGACATTGGACTCACCCATCACGGCGCTCTTCACCAGGGTGATGTACTCCGGCTTGGCCAGGGAGCGGTCCACATCGCCTAGCGGAAGTTCCGCCAGCCGCCAATGGCTTTTGTCGTAGTGCCGGAAGACTCCGAGGCTGTGCATCCGGTCCATGTCCGGCGCGTGAATGGTCATGAATTCGCCTTCGCGATGATCTGGTCCCGCATGCCGAGCCGTTGGAGCTTTCCGCTGGTGGTGCGGGGAATCGACCGTGCGGCGACGAGGTGGACATTCAGCTGGGGCAGACCGAGTACCGAGGTGCAGCGGGCGAGGATTTCCCCGGAGAGCCGGTCCCTTTCCGCGAGGTCGGTCAGCCGGGTTTCTGCGCACAGCACGATCTGTTCGTGTTCGCTGTCCTCGGTGAGCGCGAACGCGACACAGCGCCCCTTGTAGAGGCCGGGTACCGTGCGGGCGACGGATTCGATGTCGAGCGGATAGATGTTGGCCCCGCGAACGGTGATCATCTCCTTTGTGCGGCCGGTGAAATACAGCTCGCCGTCGCGCCGGTAGCCGAGGTCTCCAGTGCGCAGCCAGCCGTCGGCGGTGAACGGGTCGTCCAGGCCGCCGAGATATCCACTGGTCACGGAGGGGCCGCGGACCTGGATCTCGCCGACCATGCCGTCGGGCAGCACCCGCCCGCCGTCATCCTGGGCGTCCTGCGCGACCACGCGGAAGCTCATCCCGGGCGCGGCCCGGCCGAGCGCGACGATCCCGCGTGCGCCGGGGTCGCCCTCGGACACCGGCACCGCCGTCCGGTCGTCGGCGAGGGCGGCGCGGTCGACCCACTCGGCCAACGGCTCCCGCTCCAGGGGCGGAAGGGTGACCAGCAGGGTGGCCTCGGCCATCCCGTAGGCCGGGGTCATCGCGGCGGGGCGGAACCCGGCCGGGGCGAAGTGGCCGAGGAAGTCCCGTACGGACGCGACGGAGATGCACTCGGCGCCGTTGAACGCCACGCGCCAGCGCGACATGTCCAGGGACGGCACCTCCTCGGCGGGGATCGCCTCCACGAGGTGGTCGAAGCCGAAGTTCGGCATGGCGTTGATCGTGGAGGGCGTACGGAGGAACTCCTTCAGCCAGCGCCGGGGGCTGCGGACGAAGGCCGTCGGGGACCAGACCGTGACCGGCAGTCCGTGGAACAGGCCGGTGAGCGTGCCGAACAGGCCCATGTCGTGGAAGAGCGGCAGCCAGCTGCCCCAGCCGTCGCCGTGCCCGATGGCGATCGCCGAGGTGATCGAGTCGGCGCAGGAGAGCACGTTGGCATGGCTGAGGACGACGCCCTTGGGGGCGAAGGTGCTGCCCGAGGTGAACTGGATGACGGCCGGGTGTCCGGTGCCCGGCCGGGGCAGCGGGCCGGGGCCGCCCGCGGCGATGAGCCCGGCGGCGTCATGGATGCGGGGGCCGGTGAGGTGGTCGGTGACGGCACGCATCGCCGGGACCGTCACCACATGGCTCAGCCCGGCGGTGTCGACGATCCGCTGGGTGCGCCGCAGATAGCCCTCGATGTCGCGCAGGACGATCGGCAGCGGGAGCGGGCAGGCCGCGGCGCCGATCCGTGCCGAGGCGAGCACGCCCTGGAGGAACGCGGCCCCGTTCGGGCAGAGGATGCCGATGGTGTCGCCCTCGGTGGCACCGTCGGCGAGCAGCGCGGCGGCCATCCGCCGGGAGGAGTCGGCCAGTTCGGCGTAGGTGAGGCGTTCGTTCTCGCTGGGGAAGGAGAGGGTCTGGCCGGGGTTGCGGGCGGCGGCCTCGTCGAACGCCGCGGTCAGGCCGGGAAACCCGTCAAACGTCACTGCGATCACCTCGTGTCGGGGCGGGGTGCGCCCCCGACCGCAGCACCCGCAGCAGGGTGGGCGGGGCGAGCAGCGCGGTCGGGGGGAGGGTGAGGTTGGCGACGCGCATGAAGGTGCGGGCGACCGCCGGGTCCCGGTGCGCGGCCACCTGGGCGCGGGCGGCGTAGGCGCTGACGAGGCGGGAGCGCGGGGTGCGCGGCCCGACGACGCCGGGGTAGCGCAGATCGGAGCCGGTGGACATCTGCCAGGCGACGTCGACCACGGCGGCGACCTCGCGGTGGAAGCGGGCCGGGTCGAGCCCGTCGGCGCCGTCGGCGCGCAGCCGGTCACGGAGGACGAGGGCCTGCTGCGCGGCGACGGTCATGCCCTGTGCGTAGAGCGGGTTGAAGCTGCTGACGGCGTCGCCGAGGACGGCGAATCCGGCGGGCGGCGCGGCGATACGGTCGTATCGGCGGCGCAGCGAGCCGCGGAAGCGGTGCGGCACCGGGTCGTCCAGCGGCTCCGCGTCCCGGACGATGTCATGGACGTCGCTGACCGGGAGGGTGGCGGCGAACGCCTCGAACCCGGCGTGGTCGGTGGGCGGATGGTCGCCGAGCATGCCGGCGAGGGTGACGTGCCAGCGGTCGCCCTCCAGGGTGATGGCGCCGCCGCCGCGCCACCCGGGCATGGTGGAGACGACGACGGCGAGGTCACCGTCGAGATGGCCGGGGCGGCGCCGGTACGTCCGGGAGGCGTAGCCGAGGTCGACGTCGACGCGCTCCTCGGCGGGGCGTTCATGGCCGAGCGCGACGAGCCAGTCGGGGGCCCGGGAGGCGCGTCCGGTGGCGTCCACGACCAGGTCGGCGCGGAGGACATCCTCCCCGCCGGAATCGGGGTCCACCGGTCCGGTGCGGCCCTGGCCCGCCGTGGGCAGCGCGAGGCGGACGCCGGTGATCCGGCCGGGCCGCCCTCCTCCGGCCGCTCCCGCCGGAGCCTCATGCTCCGCCGTCACCAGGCCGGTCGCGGTGCGGCCGGTCAGCAGGTGGACGCCAGGCAGCCGCACCGTCCGCTCCCGGATGGCGCCCTCCAGCATGGGCCTGCTGGCGAGCAGCGTGGTCAGCCCGGTGGAGGCCGGGTGCACCCGCAGCCCGGAGAGGTACCAGCGCGACTCGCGCAGCACCTCGGTGGTGGGCGCGCCCGCCGCCGCGAGCTGCCCGGTCAGGCCCGGGTACAGCTCCTCCATGATCTGGCGGCCGCGCTCCATCAGCCCGTGCAGATGCCTGCTCTGCGGGGCGCCCCTGCGCCAGCCGGTGCCGGGGCTGTCGTCGCGCTCGACGAGCACGACGCGGTCGAAGGAGTCCGCGAGCACCCGGGCGGCCAGCAGCCCGGCGACGCTCGCGCCGATCACCACCGCACGGCGTTCCGACATGCTCCGCCCCTTTCTCGTCCTCAGTTCTCCGGTGGGGGCGAAACAAATCTCGCCGGATACGCGGCGGAGAAGCAATGCACTCGGGTATGTGCCTATCGCGTCATTGGCAGGTGCCCGCAAAGTTCATTTGTCGGCGTGGATTCAGGGCGAATTCACCTGGCGCCACGAGTGTGTCGCGCATCGATCGGCCCGCCGTTCCAGGGATACGTTCCGCGGAACCGGCCGGGCTTTTGCGGCAACCGGCGGGAGATGACTCCTCAGTGGACACTGCGACCGACAGCGGCGAGACACCGGCCGAGCCGTCCGCGACCGATGTCGCGATGGCCGATCTCTTTCTGCCCACCCATCGCGCCGACCCCTATACCCCGGCCCGGAAACTGCGGGAAGCCGGTCCGGTGCACCGCACTCCGCTGGGTCTGCATCTGCTGACGCGCTACGCGGAGTGCGCCTCGGTGCTCCAGAGCAACGACTGGAGCCACGCCGACGAGGCGGGCCAGCTGCATCCGAGCGTGTCGGCCGAGGAGGCGGCGGAGGAGCTGCCGACCTCGTTCCTGTGGATGGACCCGCCGGACCACACCCGGCTGCGCACCCTGGTGTCCAAGGCGTTCACGCCGCGTACCGTGGCGGCGCTGCGCCCGCGGATCGAGCAGCTGGCCGCCGAGCTGGTGGACGCGGCGCTGGAGGCCGGGGAGTTCGACCTGATCGACCTGATCGCGTATCCGCTGCCGCTCACCGTGGTGTGCGAGCTGGTCGGCGTACCGGCGGCGGACCACAAGGCGGCGCAGCTGTGGTCACAGGACCTGGCGCGCGGCTTCGACCCGGACGTGCTGATGACGCCGGAGGCGCACGCCGCGCGGAGCACCGCGTCGCGTGAATTCATGCGCTACTTCCGGGAGCTGATCGACCGGCGCCGGGCCGAGCCCGCCGACGACCTGCTCAGCGCGCTGGCCGCGGTGGAGGACCGTGGCGATGTGCTGACCGGGACGGAGCTGCTCACCACGTGTGTCACCACGCTGGTGGCCGGTCATGAGACGACCGTCAACCTGGTCGGCAGCGGGCTGCTGGCCCTGATGCGCAACCCGGACCAGATGGCGCGGCTGCGCGAGCACCCGGAGTACGTGCCGAGCGCGGTGGACGAACTGCTGCGGTACGAGCCTCCGGTGCAGCTGACCACCCGGTCCGCCAAGCGCCCGATGACGCTGGGCGGGCAGCGGATCGAGGAGGGCGAGGGCGTCGTCGTGCACATCGCCGCGGCCAACCGCGACCCGGAGGCGTACCGCGACCCGGACCGGCTGGACGTGGCCCGCTTCCACGACCGCACCGCGCCGCCGCCCCGCCACCTCGGCTTCAGCCTCGGCATCCACTACTGCCTGGGCGCACCGCTGGCGATGCTGGAGATGGAGATCCTGTTGCACGAGCTGATCCGCCGGGCCGTCACCATGGAGCCGTTGACGGACGAGCCGCCGTACAAGCCGAACCTGGTCGTACGGGGACTCTCGGCGCTGCCGGTCCGGTTCGGGGCGTCGTCGTGACCGGGACCACGGAGGCCACCGGGGCGCTCCCCGCCGGGCTGGACGTGTTCCGGCCGGAGCTGCGCGCGAACCCCTTCGACGCGTACCGGCGGCTGCGGGAGACGGGGCGGGTGCACGACACCGGCTTCGGCATCCATCTGGTGCCGCGCTACGAGGACTGTTCGGCCGTGCTGGCGGACCCGGACTGGGGGCACGGCTACACCGCGGGCATCAATCCGTTCCGGCCCGGTGTGGACGTCTCCCAGCTGCCCGGTTCGTTTCTGCTGCTCGACCCACCGGAGCACGGCCGGTTGCGCTCGCTGGTGGCCAAGGCGTTCACCAGCCGTGCGGTGGCGGGGCTGCGCCCGCGCATCACCCGCACCGTGGACGAGCTGCTGGACGCGGCGCTGGAGGCCGGTGAGGTCGACCTGGTGCAGGCGCTGGCGTATCCCGTTCCGCTGATCACGATCTGTGAGCTGCTGGGCGTGCCCGCCGCCGACCGGGACCTGTTCGGCGCGTGGACCGGCGACATCAGCCGGGGGCTCGACCCGGACGCGGTGCTCAGCGCGGAGGAGAAGGCGGCGCGGCAGGTGGCGGTGCGCGCGTTCGACGACTACTTCCACGACCTCATCGAGGCGCGGCGCACCGCGCCGGGCGACGATCTGCTGAGCGAGCTGGTGGCCGTCGAGGAGAGCGGCAACCGGCTGACCGCGAAGGAGATCGCGGACATCGGCGTCCTGCTGCTGATCGCCGGACACGAGACGACGATGAACCTGATCGCGAGCGCGGCCCTGTCCCTGCACCGCAACCCGGCGCAGCGCGCGCTGTTGTGCGGGGACCCGGGGCGGGTGGCGGACGCGGTCGAGGAGTTCCTGCGCTACGACACCCCGGTGCCGTTCCCGACCCGGGTGGCCCTGCGCGACACCACGCTGGCGGGGCGGGAGATGCCGTGCGGGACCGGGGTGGTGCTGCTGCTGGGGTCGGCCAACCGCGCCCCGGAGGTGTTCGCCGCCCCGGACGCCCTGGAGGTGCGCCGGTTCGCCGAGGGCGGTGCTCAGCGGCGGCAGCTCGCGTTCAGCCATGGGCCGCACTTCTGTCTGGGCGCCCCGATGGCCCGGCTGGAGAGCGAGATCACCCTGCGGCGGCTGTGCGAACGCGCCCCGGAGTTCGCCGTACTGGTCGAGGAGCCCGACTACCGGCCCGGCGTCTCGATGCGGGGACCGGCCCGGCTGCCGGTCCGGCTGGCCACGTGACCGAAGGATCTTTCAGGAGGTACGCAGTGACATCCGCGACGCAGGAGCCCGCCGCCACCTCGGTGGAGCGCCGTATCAGTGAGCTGACCACGCTGCTGGAGAAGGGAATGGCCCAGGGCATCGGGGTCGGTGACTCGCTCGGTGTGATGTGCGCCGAGCTGGGCGAGGGACGGGCGGTGTACACGCTCGAGCCGGGCCCCGCGCAGGCGAACGCCATGCTGACCGTGCACGGCGGGGTGCTGTCGACCCTGATGGACACCGCGATGGGCAGTTCGGTGTTCACCCGGCTGCCGGACGCCACGCTCTACACCACCCTTGAACTCAAGGTGAACTTCGTCCGCCCGGTCGCACTGGACGACGGCGAGCTGCGCTGCGAGGCGCGGACGGTGCACGTGGGGCGGCGTATCGCCACCGCCGAGGCGCGGGTGTACAACGCGGACGACAAGCTGGTCGCACACGGCAACTGCACCTGTCTGGTGCAGTCCTTCGGCTGATGCGCGGGGCGAGGCCAGGGGTGACGGTGGTGTGGGCCGACTTCGGCGGGGTGCTGACCCCGCCGGTCGGCGACGCGCTGCGGCAGGTGGCCGACGCGGCCGGGATCCCGGTGACCGAGCTGCTGGCCGGAATACGACGGTTGGCCGCCCGGGACGGTACGGACCTGCTGGAGCCGCTGGAGCGCGGGCTGATCTCGCAGCGGGAGTGGGGCCGCCGACTCACCGCCGAGCTGGCCCCGGCGTATGTACCACGCGTCGATCTGGGCGATTTCGGCGACTACTGGTACGCGGGCCGACCGCTCAACCGGGACCTCCACGACGCGCTGGTGGCGTTGCGCGGACGGGGGTTCCGGCTGGGCATGCTGACCAACAGCGTGCGCGAGTGGGAGGTCCATCGCGCCGCGATGCTTCCTGATCAGACCGTGTTCGAGCGGGTGATCAAATCCCATGAGACGGGGCAGCGCAAGCCGGATCCGGAGATCTACCGGCTCGCCGAGGAGGCGTTCGGCGCCGCCCCGCCGGAGTGTCTGCTGATCGACGACACGGAGGCCAACTGCTCTGCCGCCGAGGCGCGCGGCTGGCGGGCCGTCCGGCACCGGGACAACGGGAGCACACTGGCGGAGCTGGGCGCGCTGCTCGGGGGTGAGGCGGTCAAGCTCGTACCATGTCGCCCGGATACTGCCAAGTACGATTCACCGCAGGTTCGTCCAGGACCATCAGCATGTCGGCCATACCTTGCGTGCGGAGGCCGCGATGGAATTCAGACACCTGGTGTCCTTCCTGGCGATTACTGAGGAGCTGCATTTCGGGCGTGCGGCAGCGAAGCTGCACCTCACCCAACCCTCGCTCAGCCAGCAACTACAGCGACTGGAGAAGTCCCTGGGCGTCGAACTGGTCGCCCGGACGTCGCACGAGGTGCGACTCACCGAGGCCGGGCGGGCGTTCGAGGTGCAGGCCCGGACGATCGTCGCCCAGGTCGACAAGGCGACCCACACCGCCCGGGAGGCGGCGGCCGGTCGGACCGGCTCGATCAACATCGGCTACAACTTCCCGGCCGGGCAGCATGTCCTGCCCTCGACCCTGGCCAAGATGAGCATCGAGTTCCCCGATGTCACCGTCGGGCTGTGCGAGAAGCGGACCGGGCCGCAGCTCCGCGCCCTGGCCGCGGGCGATCTGGATGTGGCGCTGGTGTACGGACACCCCGTCACCTCCGAGTTCCGCTACCGGCGGCTGCTCCAGGTGCCGCTGGTCGCGGTGGTCGGCCAGGGGCACCGGTGGGCCGGGCGGCCGGGAGTGCCGTTCGCCGAAGTGGCGCACCACGCGTGCATCCTCTTCGCCCGCGACCAGTGTCCGGCCATGTACGACGCGATCCTGGCGGCGGCCCAGCGCTGCGGGATCACCCTCAATGTCGCGCACACCCTGAACGACCCGGGGGCGACGGCCATCGTGGTGTCCATCAAACCGCTGGTGGGGTTCGCGTCGATGTCGCGCGGGCTGTCGGTCGGTTCGGGCACCGGCGGCATCCGTCCGGCGGTGGTCCAGCTGTACGACCCGGTGCCGATGATCGACCTGTGCGCGGTGTGGCGCGCCTCGGACGACAACCCGTTGGTCGAGGGGTTCCTGGACTGCGTCGAGGCGGTCCGTCCTTTCGACGCCCCGGGCCTGGTCCGCGGGGAGTCCAAGCTGCTGCGATAGGAAACCTCAACTGCCCGTTCAGAAAATACGCGTTGCCGACCCCCGGCGGGTCATCGAGAATTTTTTCATGTGACGACAATTTCGCATTCCAGGAATGGTCTCGACCTCCCCGACACACACGGCCTGTTCCACGTTCTGGACGGCGCCGCCGCCACCGACCCGGACCGTATCGCACTGGTCCGCAAAACCGAAACCGAATGGCAGGACATCAGTCTCCTGGAATTCACCGAACAGGTGAATTCCGCGGCCCGGGCCCTGCTCGCGCAAGGCGTGCGTTTCGGTGACCGCGTCGCGATACTCGGCCGCAACGCTTACGAATGGGTGCTGGCCGACTACGCCATCCTCAGCATCGGCGCGGTCACCGTCCCGGTCTACCCCACCGCCTCCGGCCACCAGATCCGCCACGTCCTCACCGACTCGGGCGCGGCCTGGGCCTTCGCCGAGACCCCGGAGGACCGGGAGCGGCTGGAGGCGGCCGGGGCCGAGGGGGTGTGGCTGCTGGCCGAGGTGGACCGGTGGAAGGTCACCGGCCGCGAGGAGGAGCTGCGGGAGCGCCGTCGCCAGGTCACCGCAGACGACCTGGCGACGATCGTCTACACCAGCGGCACCACCGGCCTGCCCAAGGGCTGCATGCTCACCCACCGCAACATGTACGCCTCCTCGGCCAACACCGTGGAGCAGACCGGCTGGCTGTTCCGGCGCGCGGACGAGGACCCGTCGGCCGGGCAGGCGACCACGCTGCTCGCGCTGCCGCTGTCCCATGTGTTCGGCCGGACCCTGATGCTGTCGTGTCTGTGCGGCGGCACCCGGACCGCGCTGGTGCCCGGCGTCCCGGAGCTGCTGGCCGAACTTCCGGTGCTCCGGCCGACGTTCCTCGCCCTGGTGCCGTACGCGCTGGAGAAGATCCGCAAGCGCAGCCGCGCCCTGGTCGACCCCGTGGCGGAGGAGACCGCCATTGCGATGGGCCTGGCGGAGGCCCGCGGGGAGGCCGTCGACCCCGCGCTGGCCATGACGTACCAGGCCCTGGACCAGGACGTGTACGAGCGGCTGCGGGAGAGCTTCGGTGGCCGCTTCCGGTATGTGATCGCGGGCGGGGCGTCGTTGGACGAGACCACCGCGGCCTTCTACGCCGGGGTCGGCGTCACCATTCTCAACTGCTACGGGCTCACCGAGGCGGCGACCGCGGTCACCGTCAACGCGCCGGACACCAACCGGATGGGCACGGTCGGGCGGCCGATCCCGGGCACCACCGTGGGCATCGCCGAGGACGGTGAGGTGCTGGTGCGCGGCGCCAACGTGTCGCCCGGCTACTGGCCGAAGGGCCGGAGGCGGACGGGCGCCCCGGCCGCCCGCGGCGAGCGGCCGTGGCTGCGCACCGGCGACCTCGGGCGGCTGGACGACGACGGCCACCTGATCATCACCGGGCGGGCCAAGGAGATCCTGGTGACCAGCGGCGGCAAGAACGTCTCCCCCACCCCGCTGGAGGACCGCGTGCGGCTGCACCCGCTGGTGAGCAACTGCATGGTCATCGGCGAGGGCCGCAGTTACGTCACCGCGCTGGTCACCGTGGACGGGGCGGCGCTGGCGAAGTGGACCGCCGACCGGGAGCCCGCGCCCGACGGCGCCGGGTGGACCGAGCACCCCGCGCTGCTCGCCGAGATCGAGACCGCCGTGGCCGACGCCAACTCCCTGGTGTCCCGGGCCGAGTCGATCCGGCGCTTCCGGGTGGTCGAGGGCGACTTCACCGTGGAGGCGGGACTGCTGACGCCGTCGATGAAACTGCGCCGGGCGGCGATCGAGAAAGCCTTCGCCGACGATGTCGACGCGCTCTACCGAGCGCTGCACCAGAGCTGAACCGACCGCCGGGTGAACCGCGCCGCAACAATAAACCTCTTTATGCGACGCATTCATTTCCCCGGCGTTTCCCCTTCTTTTCTGCGCCCCTTCCGGCTTCCCGTCTTCATTGCCCCGGCTAATCGAATGATGGGTTCCCGCTGTTGACGTTGACCGCATTTTCCGGCGGTCGACAGAATCGCTTGTGTCGACATCACCACTGGAGCGATCTCATATGTATGACGTCATTGTTGTGGGTGGACGCTGCGCCGGTTCGCCGCTGGCCATGCTGCTCGCCCGGCAGGGTCACCGGGTCCTGGTGCTGGAGCGGTCCACGTTCCCCAGCGACACCGTTTCCACCCACTACATCCACCAGGCGGGGCTGTCCCGGCTCCAGGCGTGGGGGCTGCTGGACCGCGTCATCGCCAGCGGGGTCCCGCCGATCCGGCAGCTCAACTTCGAGTACACCGGGATCGAGATCGCCGGGTTCGCCGACCCGATCGACGGCATCGACGCCGTGTACTGCCCGCGCCGAACGGTGCTGGACGCCATCCTCGTCGACGCCGCCCGGGAGGCCGGCGCCGAGGTGATCGAGGGGTTCACGGTCACCGATGTGCTGTTCGACGGCGACCGGGTGACCGGGGTCAGGGGCCGCGAGGGCGAGGGCCCGGAGCGGGAGTTCCGCGCCACCGTCACGGTCGGCGCCGACGGCCGCAACTCGGTGGTCGCGGACAAGGTGGGCGCCGAGATCTACCGCCGCGTCCCGGCCGCCTGCTTCGTCTACTACTCGTACTACGACGGCCTGGACTGGGGCATGCACCACCGCACCGCCTCCGGCCAGCAGCAGATCGGCACCTGGCCGACCAACGACGGGCAGAACCTGCTGGCCGTCATGCGCAAGAACGACCGGTTCGGCGCGTTCCGGCGCGATGTGGAGGGAAGCTTCCAGGAGGTGTACGACCAGGTCGCCCCCGAACTCGGCGAGGAGCTGCGGGACAGCGGGGTGCGCACCGAGAACTTCCGGCCGATGCGCTACCCGGACAACTACTACCGCACCTCGTACGGCCCGGGCTGGGCGCTGGTCGGCGACGCCGGTTACCACAAGGACCCCTTCACCGGCTGGGGCATCACCGACGCCTTCAAGTACGGCGAACTCCTCGCCGAGCAGCTCCACCTCGGGCTGTCCGGACAGCGCCCGATGGACGCCGCGCTGGCGGAGTACGTCAAGCTGCGCGACGAGCAGAGCAACGGCACCTTCGAGCTGACGTGCAGCCTGGCCGAGCTGTCCCTGACCCCGTACTACGACTCGGTGTTCCGCGCGGCCGGCCAGAGCCCCTCGTACACCGCGAAGTTCTTCGGCCTCATCGCGGGCGGCATCCACGGAGACGAGTTCTTCGCCCCCCAGGCCCTCGAAGCCCTCTACGAAGAAGTCGGCTTCCCGCAGGACAAGCGCCTGCTCACGCAGTCCTGACCCCACCCACCCCCGGCCGGACCGCCGGCCGGAATGACCGAGAGGACATCTCCCGTGCCGACGATCCGGCTCACCGTGCTCGGCGACAGCTTCGTGGAGGGCAGGGGCGACCCGGCGCCCGGTGACGGTTTCCGCGGCTGGGTCTCCCGGTTCGCGGGCGGGCTGCACCTGCCGCGGAAGACCGTGCTGAACCTCGGTGTGCACGGCGCCACCACCCAGGCGGTCGTGGACGGCCAGCTGCGCCGCGCGCTGGTCAACAAGGCCCCGCTGACCGGGGTCGTCGTCGGGGTCAACGACCTGATCGGCGACTACGACCGGCTGCGCTTCCGGCGCAACCTGCACACCATCTTCAGCTCCCTCACGGGCGCGGACACCACCGTCCTGACCGCGAGCTACCCCGACATCCCCGGAAACCTGCCGCTCCCCGAGCGCTTCCGCGCCCAGATGCGCGAGCGCTTCGCCGAGGCGAACGCGGCGCTGTACGACATCACGCGCGCCACCGGCACCCTCTGCCTGGACATCGGCAGGCTGCCGGAGTGGCGCAACCCCGCGCTCTGGTCCGAGGACGGTCTGCACCCCAGCCCGATCGGACACCAGCGGTTCGCCGACTCCATGGCCGAACTGTTCTCCCGCACCACCGGCATGACCGGCCTGAACGCCGCCTGACCGCGGCCGTACTCAGTGTTCTCGAGAGGAAAGACATGAGCGAGGAGTTGGCCGACCGCAGGCTGGCCCGCACCCCGATCGCCATCGTCGGCACGTCGGGGCTGTTCCCGATGGCCCGCAACCACCGCGAGTACTGGCAGAACGTCGTGGACGGGACCGACTGCACCCAGGAGGTGCCCGAGTCCCGCTGGCGTCTCGACGACTACTACGACGCCGACCCGGACGCACCGGACAAGACCTACTCGCGGCGCGGCGCGTTCCTGCCCGACGTGGACTTCAACCCGCTGGAGTTCGGGCTGCCGCCCAACCAGCTCGAAGTCACCAGCACCATGCAGACCCTCAGCCTCGGCGTGGCGCGCGACCTGCTGCTCGACGCGGGCGCCCCCGAGTCCGGCTGGTACGACGCCTCCCGCACCGGTGTCGTGCTGGGCACCACGGGCCCGGTGCCGCTGATGCATCCGCTGGCCGCCCGGCTCTCCACCCCCGTGCTCAAGGAGGTGGTGCGCAGCTGCGGGCTGACCGCCAGGGACGCCTCCGAGATCGCCGAGAAGTACGTCAAGGCGTTCGCGCCCTGGCAGGAGAACTCCTTCCCCGGTCTGCTGGCGAACGTGGTGGCGGGACGGGTCGCCAACCGGCTGGGGCTGGGCGGTATGAACACCACGGTCGACGCCGCCTGCGCCGCCTCGCTGTCCGCGATCCGGCTGGCGGTGGCGGAACTCGTCGACGGCCGGGCCGACATGATGCTCACCGGCGGCGTGGACACCGAGAACACCATCTTCATCTACATGTGCTTCTCCAAGGTCGGGGCGCTGTCGAAGACGGACACCATCAGCCCGTTCTCCGACGCCGCGGACGGCACCCTGCTCGGCGAGGGCATCGGCATGGTCGCCCTGCGCCGCCTGGACGACGCGCTGCGCGACGGCAACCGGATCTACGCGGTGATCCGCGGCATCGGCTCCTCCAGCGACGGCCGCTCCAAGAGCATCTACGCCCCGCGCGCCGAGGGCCAGCGGGTCGCCCTGGACCGCGCGTACGCCGACGCGGAGGTCTCCCCCGCCACGGTCGAGCTGTTCGAGGCGCACGCCACGGGGACGTCCGTCGGCGACCGCACCGAACTCAGCGCCTTGGGCGACCTGCTGCGCGACGCCTCCGACGAACCGCACTTCGCCGCGCTGGGCAGCGTGAAGTCGCAGATCGGCCACACCAAGGGCGCGGCGGGCACGGCCAGCCTGATGAAGCTCGCGTTCGCGCTGCACAACAAGGTGCTGCCGAGCACCATCAACGTGGATGCGCCGAACGCCGCCATCGACTTCGCCGACGCCCCCTTCTACGTCAACGTCAAGACCCGGCCGTGGATCCGCGACCCGCACCGGCCCCTGCGCCGGGCCGGGGTGTCCGCGATGGGCTTCGGCGGCACCAACTTCCACATCGTGCTGGAGGAGCGGGCGTCGGAGCCGACCGAACGGCGCGTCGCCCACCGCACCGCGCAGGCCCACCTGTGGCACGCACCGGACCCGGCCGCCCTGCTCGACCTGCTGCGGTCCGGCGCGCCCGCGTCCGACGCGGGGGACATCCCGGCCGACCACGCCCGGGCCGGCTTCGCCGCCTCGGACGACGAGACCGCGGCCGACCTGCGCGAAATCGCCGTACAGCAGCTGGCGGCCGACCAGGACGCCGAGGAGTGGACCCATCCGCGCGGTGTGTACTTCCGCCGCAGGGCCGCCGAGAACCTCAAGGTCGGCGCGCTGTTCGCCGGGCAGGGCAGCCAGTACCTCGACATGGGCCTGGACGCGGCGCTGAACGTCCCCGTCGTCGCCGCCGCCTTCGACGAGGCCAACGGACACTTCTCCGGCGCGGACACCCGGCTCGGCAAGGTCGTCTTCCCGCCGCCGGTGTTCGCCCCGGAGCAGCGACAGGAGCAGGAGGCCGCGCTGCGCCGCACCGAGCACGCGCAGCCCGCGATCGGCGCGCTGTCGGTCGGCCAGTTCCGCTACCTGGGCGAGCTCGGGCTGTCCTGCGCGGCGCTGGCCGGGCACAGCTTCGGCGAACTGACCGCGCTGTGGGCGGCCGGTGCGCTGTCCGACGAGGACTACTTCACGCTCGCCCGGGCGCGGGGCGCGGCCATGGCGCCCACCGGCGACGGCGACACCGGCACCATGGCGGCCGTGCAGGCGGGCGAGGAGCGGGTCACCGAACTCCTCGCGGACTTCCCCGACGTGGTGATCTGCAACCTCAACGCCCCCGACCAGGTGGTCGTCGGCGGCCCCACCGAGGACGTCGAGCGGCTCATCGAGGTGTGCGCGGAGCAGGAGATCAACGCGCGGCTGCTGCCGGTGTCCGCGGCCTTCCACACCCGCTACGTCGGCCACGCGGTGGAGGCGTTCCGCCCGGCGGTCGAGGCCGTCCGGGTCGGGGAGCCCACCGTCCCGGTGCACGCCAACACCCCCGGCGCCGCGTACGGGGCCGACACGGGCGCCAACGCGCGGACCCTGGTGCGCCAGCTCCTGGAGCCGGTGGACTTCGTGGCCGCGCTGCGGTCGATGCACGAGTCCGGGGTCACCGTGTTCGTGGAATTCGGGCCCAAGCAGGTGCTCACCCAGCTGGTGCGCCGCACCCTCGGCGACGACGTCCACGCCATCCCCACCGACGGCGGCCCGCTCGGTGACAGCGACACCGCGCTGAAGCAGGCCGCGGTGCGGCTCGCGGTGCTCGGCGTCCCGCTCTCCGGCATCAACCGGTACGCCGAACCGGCCGTCGAGCCCGCCGAGTCCGGCGGCATGACCATCGCGCTGTCGGCGCCGGAATACGTACCCGAGGAGCGGGCCGCCGCGTACCGGGAGGCGCTGGACAACGGCTACCAGGTGCGGCCGCCCGCGCCGGAGCCGGTGGCCGGGGCCGCCCCGGCTCCCGCCGTCCCGGCACCCGCCCCCGTCTCTGTTCCCGCCCCCGCCCCCGCTCCCGCTCCCGCTCACCAGATCAGCGCCCCCGTGGAGGACCCCGTGCGCAGCCCAGTGGAACAACACCTCGCCTTGCACAGCCAGTACCTGGAGAGCCAGTTGCAGGTGGCCGACCAGGTCGCGGACGCCCTGCGGCAGCCCGCGCAGCCGCACACCTCCGAGGCCATCAACGCCGTCGCGCAGCAGAGCGTCGCCATCGGCCGCGCCCACGCCCGGGCGAGCGAGATCCTGGCCACCCTGGCGGAGCTGGACGCGGGCTTCCCCAACGGCGGTTACACCGGCGCGCCCCGCTCCTTCGCCCCGGGTACGGCCGATGCGGACGTCCCCGAGCTGGTCAGCGCGCCCGTACGGCCCGAACTCGCCGTCCCGGCCCCGGCGCCCGCCCCGGCCGCCGCGCCCGCCCCCGCGCCGGTGGCGGTCCCCGCGCCCGCACCGGCCCCCGCGCCCGTCCCCGCGCCGGTGGCGGTCCCCGCGCCCGTCCCGACGCCCGCACCCGCCGCCGAGCCGTCGGCGAACGGCGGCGCCGCCACCGACGACGACGTCCGCAGCGTGCTCGTCGACGTCATCGCCGAGAAGACCGGCTACCCCGCGAACATGATCGACCCGACCATGGACCTCGAGGCCGACCTCGGCGTCGACTCCATCAAGCGCGTCCAGGTGCTGGGGTCCATCCAGGAGCGGATGCCGGACCTCCCGGAAATCCGGCTGGAACAGCTCGGAGAGTTGCGCACGGTCGATCAGATCGCCGACTACCTGGCCACCGGAGAGGGTGATGTCGACCCAAAAGGCCGTGATGCCGGGGCGAGCGCGCCCCGGCAGGCCGTCGAACTCGTGGGGCTGCCCGCGGTCGACGTGATCGAGCGGCCGTACCCGGCGGAGCCGGTGGCGGTCCTCCTGGACGGGGGCGGCGCCGACGGCGACGCGCTCGCCACCGCGCTGAAGGACGAGGGCTGGACGGTCCGCCGGACGACACCGCGGGACGACGCCGCACACACCGGCCGCGTCGACCTGTACGTCACGCTGGTGGACGCCGCCCAGGACTGGCCGGACGCCCAGCAGTGGCTGACCGGGACGATCCTGACCGCCGGACGGGCCGCCGACACGCTCGACCCGGCCACCGGGCGGGCAGGATTCGTCACCGTCACCCGGCTCGACGGCGGCCTCGGGCTGCACGGCCGCCGCGGTGCGGTCGCGTCCCTGGTGGGCGGCATCGGCGGGGTCGTGAAGACCCTGGCGGCCGAGCGGCCCGCACTGTTCTGCCGCGCGCTCGACATCGAACCGACGTTGTCCGAGGCGGAGTTCACCGCTGCGGTGCTCGCCGAGATCCGTGACGCGGCCCGCGACACCCTCGAAGTGGCCGTCGACGAGCACGGCGCCCGCTGGACCGTGGTGCCCGGCAGCCATGGCGAGGCCCACCGGGTCACCACCGTGGACCTCGACGGCGAACCGCCCGCCACCGCCCTGACCGACGCGGACCTGCTGCTGGTCACCGGTGGCGCCCGCGGCGTGACCGCCGAGTGCGTCCGCGCGCTCGCCGACCACGCGCCCGCCCGCTTCCTGCTGCTCGGCCGCACCGAGCTGGAGCCGGAGCCGTCGTGGGCGGCCGGGGTCGCCGACGCCGACCTCCAGCCCGCCGTGATCGCCGGTCTCGCCGCGGACGGGGCCCGCCCCACCCCGCGCGAGGTGCGCCGGGTGCACGGCAGCCTGCTCGCCCAGCGAGAGATCCGCGCCACGCTGGCCGCGCTGGGCGACCGCGGAGAGTACGTGGCCGTCGACACCACCGACCGGGCCGCCGTGCAGGCGGCCCTGGCCGAACACCGCGACCGGATCACGGGCGTGGTGCACGGTGCCGGGGTGCTCGCCGACGCGCTGCTGCCGGACAAGACGCCCGAGCAGATCGCCCGGGTCCTCGCGCCCAAACTCCACGGGCTGCGCCATGTGCTGGACGCGCTGGACGGCGCGGCGCTGCGCCATCTGGTGCTGTTCACCTCGGTGGCGGGCCTGCTCGGCAACCCGGGCCAGGCCGACTACGCGGCGGCGAACGAGGCCCTGTGCCGGTTCGCGGCCGGATGGCGGCACGCCCACCCCGGGGCGCGGGTCACCGCGATCGACTGGGGCGCCTGGGACGCCGGGATGGTCACCCCCGAGCTGCGGGAGCTGTTCACCGCCCGTGGCATCCCGCTGCTCGACCCGCGGGTCGGCGCGCGGGCGTTCGTCGGCGAGTTCGCCGGGCCACCCACCTCCGAGGTGTGCGTCCTGGTCGGCGAGAACACCGCGCTCGGTGGGGGCCGGTCGGCCGTGGCCCCGGCGTTCTCGGCCCACCGGGACATCACCGGCATCGACGCCGACGAGGTCATCCAGGCGCACCGGATCGGCGAACACGCCGTGCTGCCCGCCACGTTCGGCCTCGGCTGGCTGGTCAGCGTCGCGGAGCGGGCCCACCCGGGCCTGCGGGTGGTGCGCGCCCTGGACTTCCAGGTACACAAGGGCATCGTCTTCGACGGCACCCGGCCCGACGGCTTCCGGGTCCAGGCCGAAGCCGAGGAGGGCCACGGGGACGAGGTGATCGTCCGCGCCGCGGTGCGCAGCCGGTCGGCCGCCGGGGCGCTGGTCTCGCACTACGCCGGTACGTTCCTCCTCGCGCCCGAGCCGCCGGAGGCGCCCGTGATCGACGTACCGCCGGTCACCGAGGGGCCGGAGGACGGTCTGGACATCTACCGCGAGGCCACCCAGTTCCACGCCCCGCGCCTCCAGGGCATGCGCCGTGTGCTCGACCGTTCGGCGGACCGCATGGTGCTGCTGTGCCGTCTCGCCGACGCGGACGTGGCCGGTGGCGCGTACGCCGGGCGGCTGCACAGCCCGGTCCTGGCGGACGTGCTGCTCCAGGGCCCGCCGGTGCTGGGCAAGGAGCTGCTCGGCGGGGCCTGTCTGCCGCTGGGCATCGGCCGGGCCGAGTGGTACGCGCCGCTGCCCGACGACGAGCCGTATCTCCTGGTGCTGGACGAGGCGCGCCAGGCGGCGGGCGGGGTCACGGTGACCGCCACCGCGGCCACGGCCGACGGGCGCGTGCTGTGCCGCTTCGCCGATGTCACCGTCGTGTCCACCCCGGACATGACGGACAAGTTCCAGGAGTCGGTACGGCGGTGGCAGCACCGGTCGGCCGACCAGGAGGAGACGACCGCGTCATGACCGAAGTCCTGGAGTTCGAGGGCGAGCCGTTCGACGCGGTCGCCTGGACCGCTCCCCCGCCCGAACCGACCACACCCCCCGAACCCTCCGTTCCGGCCGTTCCGGCCGGTGGGGCGCCGCAGCCCGGCTCCACCCTCGTCGAGCTGCGTACCGCCCTGGTCAGCGCCCACTCGGGGGCGCTCCGCGCGCAGGTGGCGCTCCAGCGCCGACTGCTCGGCCTTCCGGGCCGGACCGCCGTGGCGGCCGGTCCGGCCCGGGCGGCCGCCGAGGGCGCGTTCAAGCCCCTGGCCCGCTCGGTGGTGACGCGGCTGGGCGTCACCGAGCTGCGGCGGCTGGCCGCGGGCGACGTCGCCGGGGTGTTCGGCGCCGGTTACGACCAGGAGGACCGCAACCCGGATGTGCGCCTCGCGGCCGGTGCCGACCCGGCGCTGACCGAGGTGACCGCCCTGGAGCTGCGCGGCGGCTCCGGGGGCCACGGCCGGGTGGTGGCGCGTACGGTGCCGGGCGCCGACCCCGTCGAGGCGACCGTGCAGGCCGCCCAGGTGTTCGCGCTGTTCACCGGGTTGCATCTGTGCCTCGCCGACGCGCGGTTCGTGCGCGTCGGCCCGGAGCACACCCGGGTCGAGCCCGGTACCGAAGCCGGCACCGGGCTCGATGTCGAGGTGGAGTGGATCGACCTGGTGCCGCGGCCCGGGCTGCGGGTGCGCGCCCGCAGTGGCGGCGCCGTGGTGTCCGGGGTCGAGGTGGCCGTCCACGAGAAGCCCGGGGTGCCGGTCGGCCCCGAGCGCGGCGGCTTCCCCGCGCGGTGGCTCGGCCGCAAGAGCGCGCAGGGCGAACGGGTCCTGCTCAGCGAGTTCCAGCTCGCCCATCTCGCCCGGGGCGACCAAGGCGTCGCGCTGGGCCCGGAGTTCGCCCACTACACGGGGATCAAAGCAACGCGCATCCCCACCGGGGGGCTGCTGCTCGTCGACCGGGTCGTGGACATCCAGGGCGAGCGCGGGCGGCTCGACGGCGCCACGTACCAGACCGAGTACGACTCCCCCGCCGACTCCTGGTACTACGCGGACACCGCCAACGCGTCCATGCCCAACTGCGTCTACATGGAGACCTCCCTCCAGTCGGCGCTGCTCATCGGCTATCACCTCGGCGCCACGCTGAGCAGGCCGCACGAGACGCAGTGCCTGCGCAACCTGGGCGGCACGGCCACCGTGCTGCACGAGGTCGACCTGCGGGACACCACCATCCGGCAGGACTCCGCGCTGGAGTCCACCACGCCGATGCCCGGCTCGACGCTCCAGAGCTTCACGTACACCCTCGCCGCGAACGGGGTGCCCTTCTACTCCGGGGAGACCCTGTTCGGCTACTTCAGCGAGGAGGCGCTGCGCAACCAGACCGGCCTCGACGCGGGCCGCGACGTGCCCACCTGGCGGGACGAGAACCCCACCGCGGAGGGCCGCACCATCGACGTGGCCGCCCGCCGCGCCGACCCGGCCGCACCGCTGTGCTCCCGCGACAAGCTCACGCTGCTCGACGAGCTGACCGTGGTGGACGGCGGTGGCCGCTACGGCAAGGGCTATCTGCACTCGACGCGGAACATCGACCCGGACGACTGGTTCTTCGCCCGCCACTTCCACCTCGACCCGGTGATCCCCGGGTCGCTCGGGGTCGAGACCGTCATCCAGGCGATGCAGGAGTGGCTGCTCGACTCCGGCCTCGGCGACGGCATGCGCGACCCCGGCTTCGTGCTGCCGGTCGGTGTGCCGTTCACCTGGAAGTACCGGGGGCAGTTCCTGCCCACCGACGGCACCGTGACGCTGGAAGTCCACATCAAGGAGATCCAGCGCAAGTCCGGGCGGCTGCGGGTCATCGCGGACGCCAGCATGTGGAAGCCGGGCCTGCGCATCTACGAACTCATCGACATCGCCATCGAACTGCGCGAGCAGGGAGCCGCACCGTGGTGACACCGACCGACCGGGCGGCGGGCCCTGCCCGGGAGCCCGAGGCAATCTACCGCGAGCTGAATCTGCTGGACCGGCCGTGTTTCGTCGTACGGGACGAGCTGGGCGTCGGGGTCACCACCGACGCCGGGCTCGCCCGCCGGGCCCAGGTGCTGGCCGCCGTGCCGTCCCTGCCGCCCGCCTCGCTCGGCGATCCGGCCTTCCGGGCCGCCCATGGCGTCGGCCACGCCTACCACGGCGGGGCGATGGCCAATGGCATCGCGTCGGCCGACATGGTCATCGCCCTGGCCCGGGCCGGTTTCCTGGGCTCGTTCGGCGCGGCCGGGGTGCTGACGGAGAAGGTGGACACGGCGATCCGCCGTATCACCGCCGAGGCACCGGGCGCGCCGTTCGCCGTCAACCTGATCCACTCGCCCAACGAACTGGCCATGGAGCGGGCCGTGGTGGAGCTGTGCCTGCGCCACCAGGTGCGCTGCGTCGAGGCGTCGGCGTTCCTGGACCTCACCCCGCAGGTGGTGCACTACCGTGCCGCGGGGCTGTCCCGGGACGCCGAGGGCCGGATCACGGTGGCCAACCGGATCATCGCCAAGGTGTCCCGGGCCGAGGTGGCGGAGCGCTTCCTGCACCCGGCCCCCGAGGCGATGCTGCGCTCCCTGGTGGAGTCCGGCGCGATCAGCGCCGAACAGGCCGAGCTGGCGCGGCAGGTGCCGATGGCGGACGACATCACCGCCGAGGCGGACTCCGGCGGGCACACCGACCGGCGCCCGCTGGTCGTGCTGCTGCCCGAGCTGATCGCGGTGCGCGACCGGATCCAGCGCGAGCTGGGGTACGCGCGACCGGTGCGGGTCGGCGCTGCGGGTGGCATCGGCACCCCGGCCGCCGCGGCGGCCGCGTTCGCGCTCGGTGCCGCGTACGTCGTCACCGGCTCGATCAACCAGGCGTGCGTGGAGAGCGACCAGTCGCCCGCGGCGAAGGAGCTGCTCGCGTCCGCCGGGGTGGCGGACTGTGTGATGGCTCCGTCGGCCGACATGTTCGAGATGGGCGTCGACGTCCAGGTGCTCCAGCGCGGCACGATGTTCCCCGGCCGGGCGCGCCGGCTGTACGAGGCGTACCGGACGCACGACTCGCTCGAGTCCCTCGGGGACACCGAGCGGGCCGAACTGGAGAAGCGTGTCTTCCAGCGGCCGCTGGAGGACGTGTGGGAGGACTGCACCCGGTTCTTCGCCGAGCGGGACCCGGAGCAGATCGAGCGCGCACGGGACAGTCCCAAGCGCCGGATGGCCCTGGTGTTCCGCTGGTATCTGGGGCTGTCCTCGGGGTGGTCCATCCGCGGGGTGCCCGAGCGGGCGGCGGACTACCAGATCTGGTGCGGCCCGGCGATGGGCGCGTTCAACCAGTGGGTCGCGGGCACCCATCTCGCCGCGCCCGCCCACCGCGGGGTCGCGGAGGTGGCCACGCATATCCTGCGCGGCGCGGCCTTCGCCGCCCGGGCGGGACAGCTGCGGCTGGCGGGGGTGCGGCTGCCCGCGCGGTGCGCCACGTACCTGCCGGTGCCGCTCACGGGCTGAGCCCCGCACCACGGACGGGCCGGGACTTCGAGGTACGAAGTCCCGGCCCGTTCCACGTCGTGGGGTTACTTGATCCCGGAGCGGACGAAGGCGTTGACGATGTTGCGCTGGAGCACCAGGTACAGCGCGAACACCGGCAGGCAGGCGAGCCCCGATACGGCCATCAGCGGCCCCCAGTCGGTGCCCTCGGTGCCCATGAAGCTGCGCAGGCCCAGCTGGAGGACGGCGTTGCTGCGCTGCATCACCATGGCGGGCCAGAAGTACTCGTTCCACGCGTTGACGAACAGCACGACGGCGAGCGCCGACAGGGCGGAGCGCATGTTGGGCACCACGACGGTCCACAGCGTCGTCCACGAGGAGCGCCCGTCCATCGCGGAGGCCTCCAGCAGCTCGCGGGGGAAGCTCTCCAGGTGCTGGCGCAGGAGCAGCACACCGAGCGCCGAGCAGAGGGTCGGGACGACGACGCCCATGAGGGTGTTGAGCAGCCCGAGCTGCATCAGCAGCACGTAGTTGGGCAGCATGGTGACCTGGAAGGGCACCAGCCAGGTCCCGACGAACGCGATGTACAGCAGCCGCTTCAGCGGGAAGTTCCACGCGGCGAAGGCGTACGCGGCGAGCAGCCCGGTGAGCAGCTGGCCGACGGCGATGAGCCCGGCCATCGCCAGGGTGTTGAACAGCAGATGCGCCACCTCGACCTGGCGGGCGGCGTCCCTGTAGCTCTGGACGGACAGCGGCCAGGGCAGCGGGGAGAGCGAGTAGACGTCGCCGGAGCGGCGCAGGGACGTGGCGTACAGCCAGTAGATCGGGAAGACGCAGAGCGCGCTGAGCACCGCGAGCACCCCATGGGCGCGCACGGTGCGCAGGCGGCCGCGGTCGCCGACGGCCTGTTCGGACACGGTGGGTGGACTCCTCTGTGGTGTCTCTCAGTTGTCGTGGAAGGCCAGGCGCTCGGACAGCCACACCAGCGCGGCGGCGACCAGTCCGAAGCCGACGAAGAGCAGCATCCCGGCGGCCGCGCCCATGCCCGCGTCGTAGCTGCGGAAGCCGTAGTCCCACAGCAGGTAGTAGACGTTGGTGGTGGAGTCGGCCGGTCCGCCCTGCGTGAGCGAGTCGATCAGCGGGAACGTCCACTGCGCGGACAGCAGCACGGTCATCAGCATCAGGAAGACCAGCGTCGGGGAGAGCAGCGGCAGGGTGATCCAGCGGGTGATCTGCCCGCGCGACGCGCCGTCGAGGGCCGCCGCGTCCGCGTAGTCGCCGTTGATGCCGGACAGCGCGGCGGCCACCACGAGCACGGCGAAGCCGAGCACGTGCCAGCCGGTGATCATGATGATCGCGACCTGGGCGTAGCCGCTCTCCTGGAGCCAGTTCACCGAGGTGCCCGTCGCCCGGTCCACCACGCCGCCGCGCGGATAGAGCAGCCACCCCCAGACCGCGGCGCCGGCCACCGGGGCGACCAGCATGGGCGAGAACACCAAGGCCTGGTAGACGGCCCGGGACCGGCCGCCGAGCCGCCGGGTGAGCAGCCCGACGACCACGGGGATGACGATCGAGAACGGCAGCAGGCCGAGGATCACCTCGAGGGTGCGCCACAGCGCGTCGCCGAGCTGCGGGGAGTCCATCAGCCGCCGGTAGTTGTCGAGCCCGACCGGCTCCATGGGCGTGGTGGGCAGCAGGTTCCAGGAGTAGAACGACAGCTGGGCGGTCTGCGCCAGCGGCCGGTACACCCAGATGCCCAGCAGGATCAGGGCCGGGGCGAGGTACAGATACGGCGGCGCCGCGCGCCGGATCGCGCGCGGCAGCGAGGGCCGCGCCGCCTTGATGGCCGTGTCCATCGGCCGGGGCGGCGCGGCAACCTCCATGAACATCTCTCACTCCGTTTCGGGCGTCAGGTCCACTTCGGGCGTCAGGTCCTGGATGAAGCGCACCATCGCGTCGCGCTCGCTGTCGTACACGGCGGGGCCCGGCTCGACGGGCACCGCGGTGGTCACCAGGGTTCCGTCGATGAGGTCGATCCGGGTGAATCCGGCGCCCTCGGCGCCGCGCAGCCTGCCGCTCGGGGACATCGCGTCCACCCGGTACGCCAGCGCGGGCGACACCCACACCGGGACGGTGCCGAGCACACCGGAGCTGGTGTGGTGGGCGTGCCCGGTGACGATCAGGCGGACATCGCTTCCGGCGACGACGGCACCCAGCCGCTCGGCGCCGCGCAGCCGCAGCAGATGGACGGTGGGCACCGGGGACGGCAGCGGCGGGTGGTGCAGGACCAGCACCGTGCCCCGGGGCGCGGGCCGGGCCAGCTCCTCGGCCAGCCAGCGCAGCTGGGCGTCGTGCAGATGGCCGTCGTGGCGTCCGGGCACGCTGCTGTCCAGTACGACGATCCGCAGGCCCCCCACCCAGTGCACCCGGTCGGCGGCCTGTCCGCCGTCGAGCAACGCGGCCCGGAACGCGGTGCGTTCGTCGTGGTTGCCCGGCACGTACACCACCTCGGCGCCGAGCCGCTCCACGAACGGGGCGATCACACCGCGCAGCCGCCGGTACGCCTCGGGGGCGCCGCTGTCCGTCAGGTCACCGGTCAGCAGCAGCGCGGACACCCGGGCCCCGGAGGCCGCCACCAGCTCGATGGCGGCCTCCAGGTTGGCGAGGGTGTCGACCTGGCCGTGCATCAGCTCACCCTCGGGGAGGATGTGGGTGTCGCTGAACTGCACCAGGGTCAGTTCGGGCTCGGTCATTTCTTCGGCAGCAGCTTGTCGGCCTGCTTGCGGGCGGCCTGGAGCGTGGTCTTCGGGTCGGCGCCCTGGTAGACGGCCTTCTCCACCGCGTCCAGCATCTCGTTGCGGGCCTGGATGTAGTTCTTGCCGGGGAAGGACTGCCACGGCTCCATGCGGGTGAGCTGGTCCAGGTTGGGCTTGATCAGCGGGTTCTGCTGGGCCCAGGTCTTGAGGCCCTTCGGGTCGTCGACCAGACCGGTGCGCAGCGGCAGGTAGCCGATCTTGCTGGAGATCATGGTGTACGCCTGGTCGCTGGTGAGGAACTTGATCAGCTCCCAGGCGGCGCGCTGCTTGGCCTGGTCCTTGGCGTAGACGAACAGCGCGGAGCCGGAGTTGGTGGGGACGACGGGCTTGTCCCCGAAGCCGGGCGAGGTGGTGGCCCGCAGGTCCCACTTGTCCTTGGAGCCCTTCATGAAGAGCCCCTGGACCGCGCTGGTCTCCAGGATCATTCCCATGTCGCCGCGGGCGAACTCGGTGTACGCCTGCTCCTGGTTCAGCTTGGGCGTGGCCCCGGACTTCACCATGGCCCGGGCCTGCTCGACCGCCTCGACGGCCGGGGGCTGGTCGAAGGTCAGCTCGGATCGGTCCTCCGAGATGACCCGGCCGCCGTTGGAGCGGACCATGGACTGGAAGCACCAGTCGGTGGCGATCTTGGTCAGGCAGTCGCTGTAGTGGCCGTCCTTGCCGGTCTTCTTCTTGATGGCCAGGGCGGCCTTGGCCACCTCGTCCCAGGTCTTCGGCGGCTCGGCCGGGTCGAGACCGGCCTTCTTGAACAGGTCGGCGTTGTAGTAGAGGACCGGCGTGGAGAACACGAACGGGACGCCGTAGGTCTTGCCGGACCAGTCGCCGAGGGTCTGGGCCCGGGTGGCGTACGGGTGGGCGCCGCCGAAGTTCTTCCGCACCTCGGCCTTGCCCACCAGGTCGTCCAGCGGCTGGGCACCGAGGCCGTTGACGGCGTAGTCCAGGTCGCCGAAGCCGAGCTGGGCGACGTCCGGCGGGTTTCCGGAGGCGGTCTCGTTCTGCACGCTGGAGACGGCGTCGGCGGCCGGGTTGGGGCTGTTCCCCTGCGGCTTCTGTGCGGTCACCTTGATATTCGGGTGGGCCTGTTCGAATTTCTTGATAAGTGCGGTGAACGTTTCGGTCCACGGGCCCGCCTGCCCGAAGTTGTAGCTCTCGAAGGTGATCGACACCTTCTGGTCGGAGCCGAGTTCGGGCACCGGGGAGGAGCCCGATTTCTTGTCCTCGGCGGCGCCGAGACCGCCGCAGGCCGAGGCGCCGAACAGGATGGCGACGGCGCCCAGGGCGGCACCGAAACGGAAGCGAGAAGTTCTCACGGAATGCACGGAATGCTCCTAGTGAAGCGTATGGGCTTGCTGATACGGGGATTTCGGCGCAGGCGCTGCGGCGAATGGTTCTGATACCGGATCGGCGTTCCAGGTCAGCCGGCGTCCGCTGCTCCGGTCGAAGAGATGGATGTGGTGCGGCGCCACGCCGAGTCCCAGCGCGTCGCCGGTGGACATGCCGAGCGGGCGCGGTCCGCGCAGGGCCACCGCGGCGGAGCCGACGGTGCAGTGGGCGACCTCGTCGCTGCCCAGGTTCTCCACCATCTTCACCTGCGCGCGCAGCATCGGCGTCGCGGCCGGGGCGAGATGTTCGGGCCGTACCCCCAGCACCACGTCGCGCGGGGGCAGTTCACCGGCGATGCCCAGGGGGACGTCGATGTCCTGGGCCACCGCCCGCAGTTCGCCGTTCCGGCTGACGATCCGCGCGTCCATCAGGTTCATCGGGGGTGAGCCGAGGAAGCCCGCGACGAACACCGAGGCGGGCTCGTCGTAGACCTCGGCAGGCGTGCCCACCTGCTCCAGGCGGCCCGCGTTCAGCAGGGCGATCCGGGTCGCCATGGTCATGGCCTCGACCTGGTCGTGCGTAACGTACACGAAGGTCGAACCGAGTCTGCGGTGCAGGCCGGTCAGCTCGGCGCGGGTGGAGGACCGCAGCTTGGCGTCGAGGTTGGACAGCGGCTCGTCCATCAGGAACGCGCCGGGGTCGCGCACCAGCGCCCGGCCGAGCGCGACGCGCTGGCGCTGGCCGCCGGACAGTTCGCGCGGGCGGCGCTCCAGCAGTTCGCCGAGGTCGAGCACCTCGGCGACCTCCGCGACCCGGCTGCGGATCTCGGGTCGCGTCCGGCGGCGGGCGCGCAGCGGGAAGCCGATGTTCCGCGCGACGCTCAGATGCGGGTAGAGGGCGTAGCTCTGGAAGACCATGGCGAGGTCGCGGTCGCGCGGCGGGGTGTGGGTGATGTCGGTGTCGTCGAGGCGGATGCGGCCCGCGGACAGCGGAGTGAGCCCCGCGATCATGCGCAGCAGGGTCGACTTGCCGCAGCCGCTCGGCCCGAGCAGGACCAGGAACTCGCCGTGCCCGACATCCAGGCTGACCCCGTCGACGGCGACGGTCCGGCCGAAGCTTTTGGTCACGCCTTCGATGCCCAATCGGCTCACGAGTCAATTCCTTTCCCGCCGGGTTATCGTGCGGGAGAACCACAACAGCCACAGATGTATTCGAGGTAAACCAGTCCTGACGATATGCGCTCACCGGGCGGTGATTGATTTCTTCGATCAGCCGAGTGGCGAAGGGAATTGACAAGAAAGAGGACAGGGGAGGCCGGTCAGCATGGAACCCATGCGCTCTCGGCCCCTCCTCGCATTCATTTGTGCCGCCACATTTCTGGTCTATCTCGACACCAGCATCACCCCGGTCGCCCTGCCCGATATCCGTGCCGACCTGGGCGGCGGCACGACCGCCGGGCCATGGCTGCTCGACGCGTACACGCTGTCGTTCGCGTGTCTGCTGCTGACGGCGGGCTCGCTGGGTGACCGGCTGGGCCGCCGGAACGTCCTGGCCCTCGGCATCGCGGGGTTCACCGCGGCCTCGGCGGGCTGCGCGCTGGCCCCGGACACCGGCACGCTGATCGCCGCGCGCGCCGCGCAGGGTGTGTTCGCCGCGGCGATCGTGCCCCTGTCGCTGGCGGTGACCTCGGGCCTGTACGACGACGCACGGCAGCGCGCCCGGGCCATCGGCATCTGGGGCGGCACCAGCGGGGTGGCGCTGGCGCTCGGACCGCTGCTGGGCGGGCTGCTGGTGGACGCCGCGGGCTGGCGCAGCATGTTCTGGATCAACATCCCCATCGGTGTGGTCGCCCTGGCCGGGCTGCTCGCCACCATGCCGCCCGCCGCGCCGTCCGGTGCCGGGCGGCGGGTGGACGCCCTCGGGCAGCTGCTGTTCACCGGCGGCGGCGCCGCGCTCACCTTCGTGGCCATCGAGGGGCGCGCCCTCGGCTGGCTGTCCGCGACGGTCCTCGCGCTGGCTGCGGTGGCGGTGGCGGCGCTGGCGGTGTTCGGCTGGTGGGAGTCGCGTACGCCGGAGCCGATGCTGCCGCCGACGCTGCTGCGCATCCCGACCGTGGCGATCGCCTGCGCCGTCAACTTCCTCGGGCTGCTGGGGCTGTACGCGGTGCTGTTCCTGCTCACCACCCATCTCCAGGGTGCGCTCGGGCTGTCGGCCCTCCAGACCGGGCTGCGCTTCGTCACCCTGTTCGGCTGTCTGGCGGTGGCGGCGGTCGCCGCCTCGTCCGTGGTGGCGCGCTGGGGCACCCGCCGCACGATGGTGACCGGCCTGGTGTGCGTGGCGGCGGGGCTCGCGGGGCTGACCCTGGTGGAGACCGGTGTCGGCTACCCCGGTTACGCCTGGGCGCTGGTGCTGCTCGGGGCGGGCGTACCGCTGTCGAGCGGGGTGGTGGCGATCCAGGCCATGATGGGCGACGTATCCCCGCGTCTGGCCGGGACCGCTTCGGGCACGGTGAACACCTTCCGGCAGTTCGGCGCCGTCCACGGGGTCGCGCTGGCGGGGATCCTGTCGCCGGAGCGCGGTGGCACGGTCCACGCGATGCATCTGACCTTCCTGGCCACCGCGGTGGCCGCGGCCCTGGCCGCCGCGCTGACGGCGGTGGTGCTGCCCGGGTCAGCGGCGCGGCGGCCAGTCGAAGCCGACGGGGTTGGGGACCGGAACGGCGCCCGCGGTCATGACGAGGTCGGCGAACGGGCGCACACACGCGACTAGTTCCTCGGTGCGCGCCTGCCCCAGCGCCCGGTAGGGGCGCGCCGCCAGGCGGTCGGTGTCCGTCTCGATCCGCTCGCGGACGCCGGCACCGGCCGCCGTCAGCGTTCCGTCCTCGCGCAGCCAGCCGCGGCGGACGAGTTCGCCGAGCGCGCCGGACCAATGGGCTTCCGTCCACTTGTGGTACTTCTCCGCGTCGGACCGCGGTGAGCGGCCGGACGCGGCGGAGAGCACATGCGCCGCGCACGGATCGATCTCCTGCCCGGCCAGCACCGCGACATGGCCATCGCCCCGGTACTCGCGCAGCGTGGTCAGCGCCTGCCACAGCGCCAGGTGCGGCGCGTCGGGCACCGGCAGCGCGGCGTTGGCCGCGCCCAGCGGACGCCCGCCCGCGCCGTCCGCGACGGTGGCGGCGGCCGTGGCGAGTTCGGCCGCCCGGACCAGGCCCGGGGCGTCCAGCACCGGCCCGGCCAGCCGTCGCAGCGCCGCGTCCATGGCCGCGAGCCTGGCGCGGAGGACGTCGTGCGGGGTGGCGTGGTCCCACAGGGCGGGCACGGAACGGGACACCATGGCGGGCGCCAGGTGGTAGAACACCGAGGTCGCGGCGGCGGCGCCGATGGCGCCCAGCGGTGCGGCGCGGCAGCCGAAGTACCACATCCACCGGCCGGGCAGCCCCAGCGGCCCGGTGGCCGCCTGGGTCTCCGGCGCGTAGTACAGGACGGCGTGCACCGGTTCGGCGGTGTGCCAGGCGTACCGGACCAGGCTCAGTTCCACGCTCGGTGTCCCCTTGCGTCGGCCATGGCCCGTACGAGCCGGTCGAGGATGTGCGGCGAGGTGGCGAGGTTGAGGCGGGCGTGGCCCGCGCCGGACGCGCCGAAGAGACGGCCCGCGCTGAGCGCGACCCTGGCCTCGCGCAGCCAGAACTCCGCTGGTTCGGCGGGAAGTTGCAGGCCCCGGAAGTCCAGCCAGGCCAGATACGTGCCCTCTGGGAGGCGGTAGCGGACGGCGGGCAGCAGCTCGCCCAGCAGGTCGGCGAGCAGCCGCCGGTTGGTGTCCAGGGTGCGGAGCACCCCGGCCAGCCAGGCGTCGCCGTGACGGTAGGCGGCGGCCCCGGTGGCGATGCCGAGCGGGCTCACGCCCCCGTGTAGAGCTTCATCGCGGGGGCTGTCCGTCCCGGAGCCATGCGGCGATCCGGGGTCCGATGACCGTACTGTCCTTGATCCACTGGAAGTGGTCGCGGTGGACGACGGCCGACGACGCGTCGATGTGCCAGCGCGTGATGTCGGCCGTCGCGGTCCGGCCGCACAGGAAGTCCACGTTGGACTTCGGGCCCAGCGGGTCCTCGTCCAGGGAGATGGCGAGCACCGGCAGCTTCAGCGCTGCCAGCTTGCGGTCGTAGTCGTACGACCCGCCCCGGGGCCGGTAGTGGCTGGTCAGCGAGTGGCGGGACCAGTCGGCCATCACCCGGCCCTGCATGGCGCCGGGGATGAGCACTCCGCCGGGCCACCGCCCGGTGATCCGGGCGACCAGGCCGATCCACTGGATCTTCCACAGCGCCTCGAACCAGCGCCTGCGTTCGAACGCCTTCCAGTACACGCTGCCGGTGCCGATGATGGTGACGCTGGAGATCCGGTGCGGCGCGGTGGCACTGAACAGCAGCGCCACCTGGCCGCCGAGGCTGTGCCCGAACAGATGCAGCGGCGCCTGCGGAAAGCGCTCCACCACGGCGTCGACGATCGCGGGCATGTCGACCTCGAGCAGCTCGCGGTAGCCGAAGTTCGGCGCGTCGCCCAGCTTCGGGGTGGACTCGCCCTGGGCGCGCAGATCGACGGTGGCGACGGAACAGCCCGCTGCGGCCAGAGCCTTGGCCATCGGCAGGTAGAACTTGGCCTTCATCGCCATCGCGGGCAGCATCAGCACCACCGGCGCGGCGGGGTCCTGGTGCGGCAGCAGCCGGATGACGAAGCCCGCGCCGTCCGGTGTGGTCGGCCGCAGCTCTTCGAGCGCGCCGAACTCCGAGGGGCGCTCCTCGCTCTTGCTCGGCGTGGTCATCAGCGCTCCTGGTCCGCGCCGGTGGCCACGTCCACGACGTAGTCGAAGGTGGCCTTGGCGACGAGGACGTCGGCGTCGTCGTACATCAGCGCCTTGCCGTCCACGTCCATCCGCAGCTCGCCCTCGGCGGCCAGCACCTCGCGGATCGCCCGCTCGTCGATCAGCCCGAGGGCGCGGATACGGCCGATGGCGGGCTTGCGGAAGGCGGTCCTGCTGTCCCGCAGCACGAAGCGGCGGATGGTGTGCAGCCGGGTGGCGGCGGCGCCGAGGAACGCGGCGGCACCGGCGATGTCGGCGGCGAGGAACAGGGCGCCCGCGTGCACGGTGCCCATGTGGTTCGTCAGATGCTCCGCGTCGGGCACCTCCACGACGGCGCGCTCGGGGCCGATCTCGGTGACCCGCACTCCGGCGTGGTTGCCGAACGGCACGAGGGTGGTGCACACGCGCCGGATCTCGTCGTAGTCCGGATCGGCCGGGTCGATGTGGCCGAACGCCGCCGAGTAGGCGCCGCCGGGCTGGGTCTTCACGTCGGTGGTCACGCTCGTCATCCCCTGCTTGATCGGTGGCTGAGTGATGGGTGCCTGTGTGATCGGCCGCTGAGTGTTCGGTTCACGCATCGCGCTGGACGGTGCGCAGCACCCGGCGGCCGATGGACCAGCGCAGCACCTCGGACGCCCCTTCGTAGATCCGTACCGCCCGGGCCTCCACCAGGAAGCGGGCCACCAGATGGTCCTCGCACACCCCGAGCCCGCCGTGCAGCTGCACCGCCCGGTCGAAGACCCGCCAGACCGCCTCGGCCACGAAGGTCTTGGCGACGGATGCGGCGTGGCGGGCGTCCGAACTGAGCGGGCCCCGCTCGTCGAGGACGGTGGCGGTGGAGTGGATCAGGGCCCGGGAGGCGGCGATGTCGATCTCGTTGTCCGCGACCAGCCCCTGTGCCATGCCGTGTTCGGAGATGGGCACGCCGAAGGCGGAGCGGCCCCCGATGTGGCGGGCGGACAGCTCATGGGCGCGGGTGGCGAGGCCCAGCCAGTTCATGCACAGGGTCAGCCGGGAGGGGGCCAGCCGCGCCTGGGCGTGGTCCAGGCCCCGGCCGACCTCGCCGAGCACCGCGCTGTCAGGGACGACGCAGTCCTCGAACGCCACCTCGCTGTGGCCGCCGGGGTTGCTGTGGTCCAGGGTCGGCATCCGGCGGCCCACCTTCATGCCGGGGTTGTCCTGGTCGACCAGGAACAGGGTGACGCCGTCGTCGGTGTTGGCCACGCATATGGTGAACGCGGCGCCCTCGGCCCCGGTGGTGAAGTGCTTCCTGCCGTTGATCACCCAGCCGTCGTCGGTCTCCTCGGCGACGGTCATCAGCATGCGCGGATCGGACCCTGCGCCGGGGGCGGGCTCCGTCATGGCAATGGCCGAGCGCACCTCGCCCGCGGCCAGCGGGGCGAGATAGCGGCGGTTCTGCTCCTCGTCGCAGGCGTGCGCCAGCAGATGGATGTTGCCGTCGTCGGGCGCCGAGCAGTTGACGGCGAGCGGGCCGATCAGGCTGGTACCCGCCGCCTCCATCACCAGCGCCGCCCCACGCATGTCCAGGCCAAGACCCCCGTGTTCCACGGCGGACATCGGCCCGAAGACGCCCGCATCCTTGGCCGCCTTCTGGAGTTCCAGGCGCAGGGCGTCGTCCATGGGGCGGCCGTCCACCACCACCTCCCGCTCGACGGGGAGGACGCGGTCGTGAACGAAGGCGCGGGTACGGGCGGCGAGTTCCTGTGGACTGGGCACCGCGGACTCCTCCTCGGCTGGGCGAGCATCGGTATGTCGCGACCATCGGTGTGTCGCGACCATCGGTGTGTCGTGGCCATCGGTATGTCGCGACCATTCCGCCAGACCTCCGCGCGCGGGATACGTGCCATTGCCAGAACCAATCGGCCGAATGGAGACCGAATGCCGCGCGTTCTCCGCCGCTCTCCTTCGGAGAGACTTCCGGTGCCCGCCGATTCCGCGCCGATATCAGGAGGACGAATACCGTGGCGACTTTGGCTGACCGGACGGCCCTGGAGGTCGTGGCCGTCCGCGACGAGGCGGCGGAAGTGCGCTCATTCGAACTGGTCGATCCGGACGGCGGGCTTCTGCCGGAATGGGCACCGGGCGCGCATATCGACGTGCTCGCCCCGGACGCCGATCCCGAATCGGTACGCCAGTATTCACTGTGCGGAAATCCCGATGACCGCCGCCGCTACCGGATCGCGGTATTGCGCGAGGAGAACGGCCGCGGCGTCTCGCGCTTTCTGCACGACCGTATCGAGGCCGGTGCACGGCTGCTGGTGGGCACTCCGCGCAACAATTTCCCGCTCGTCGCCTCCCCCCGCTATCTGTTCATCGCGGGCGGCATCGGCATCACGCCGCTGCTGCCGATGCTCGACGCGGCGGCGGCCCGGGGCGCGGAGTGGGAGCTGCACTACGGGGGGCGGCGGCGCGAGCGGATGGCGTTCCTCGCCGAACTCGGCGGCCACGGCGAGCGGGTGCGGGCGCTGCCGGAGGACGAACACGGGCTGCTGCCGCTGGCCGGAATCCTGGACACCGCCCGGCCGGACACCGCCGTCTACGCTTGCGGCCCCGAACCGCTGCTCGCCGCCGTCGAACGGCTGTGGGGCGAGCGGCGCACGGGCACCCTGCACATCGAACGCTTCCAGGCCCGCGCCCAGGAGCCCTCCACCGTCCCCGACCGGGAATTCGAGGTCCGCCTCGCCACCACGGGCGGAACCGTCCGGGTCGGCCCCGGGCAGTCCATCATGGACGCCCTCGGCGCGGCGGGCGTCGACGTTCCGTCGTCCTGCCGCGAGGGGACCTGCGCCAGTTGCGAGACCACCGTGCTCGACGGCGACGTGGAACATCGCGACTCGGTGCTGACCGAGGACGAGCGGGAGAACGGCACCACCATGATGCTCTGCGTGTCCCGGGCCGCTTCCCCGCACCTGGTGCTGGATCTCTGACCATCGACTAGATCGGACATCACATGCAGCTCACCGTTCTTGGATGCCGGGCCGGGATGCCCGCGGACGGACAGCCGAGTTCCGGGTACCTGGTGGAAACCGCCGGGGCGCGACTGCTGCTCGACTGCGGACCGGGTACGGCCGTCGCCCTGGGCGCGGTCGCGGCGCCGACCTCCCTGGACGCGGTGGTGATCACGCATTTCCATTCCGACCACTGCTACGACCTGCTGCCGATCGGCAAATCGCTGCTGAACGGCCTGGTCGAGGTGCAGGGCGGCCCGCCGCGCCGCACGGGCGAATTCCGCCCCGTACCGCTGTACGTCCCCTCGGACGCCCGGGAGTTGTTCGCCAGGTGGGGCGCGCTGTTTCCGGTGGCCACGCTGCCGCTGCTGGACCGGGCCTTCGAGGTGGCGTTCGACGTGCGCGAGTACACCCCCGGGACAAGCTTCCGGGTCGGCGACTGCACCGTCACGCCCCGGGAGTTGCGGCATGTCCTGCCGAACTGCGGGCTGCGGGTGGAGGCCCCGTCCGGCTCCCTGGCGTACACCGGGGACACCGGTGTCACCCCGGCGCTGACAGAACTGGCCGCCGGAGTGGACCTCCTGCTCGCCGAGGCGACCCTTTCCGAGCCCGACGACAGCGACCACGGCCACCTCTCCGGTACGGACGCGGGCCGCACGGCGCACGCCGCGGGCGTCGGCGAGCTGGTGCTCACCCACTTCGCCTCCAACGAGCCGGAATGGCTCGCGCATCTGGCCAAGACCGCCACGAGCGAGTTCTCCGGCCCTGTCCGGCAGGCCGCACCCGGACTGAGGATCCCGGTGCGGTCGGCCGGATAGCTGCCCAGGGGGCGTTGTCAGTGCCGGCTGCGATGCTGCCGTCATGACCCCTTGGAATCTGCTCGACCTCGACAAGGCGCTGCGGGCAAGCTGGGCCGCCGACACCTGTTCACCTGATGACCTGGCCGAATGGCAGCCGGGCAACCCGGCCCGCGGGCACTGCGACATCACGTCCCTGGTCGTCACCGATGTCTTCGGCGGCGACCTCGTGGTCGGCGAGGTGTATCTCAAGGACGGTTCCCGGCGCGGCTCCCACTGGTGGGTCCGGCTGCCCAGCGGCGTCGAACTCGACCTGACCCGGGAGCAGTTCCAGGACGGGCAGACCATCACGGCCGCCCGTGTCGTCCCGCGCCCGCCGGGTCCGCTGCGCCGCCGCTGGGCGGAGTACCTGCTGCTACGTGAGCGCCTCATCGAGCGCCTGGGGCCGCTCCCGGGGCCCGTCTGATCCGGGAGCGGGCGCACCCGTGATCTTGGCGGTGAGCGCCTCGAGGGCGTGGGCGTAGCCGCGCCATCCCATTCCCGAGGCGTAGACGGCCGCGGACGCGGCGAAGATGTCCTCGCGCGTCCTGCCGTCCACGGCGGCGAAGGCCGAGATGTGGACGACGGCGAAGGGCAGGCCGGTGTCGTTGAGGGCGTCCAGCAGCGAGTAGCCGTAGGGCGTGAGTCCGGCGGGGTTCACGACGATGAGGTCGAGGGCGTCCTGACGCTCATGGAGCCAGTCGATCAGTGCGCCCTCGTGGTTGGACTGGAAGTGCTGCGCGGCGACACCGATACGGGCGGCGGTGTCATCGATGTCGCGCTCGATGTCGGCCAGGGTGGCGTGCCCGTATTTGTCGGGGCGGCGCTTGCCGAGCCGGTTCAGGTTCGGGCCGTGGAGTACTGCGGCTCGCATCATCGGGTTCTCCGTCGTCGGGGGGGGGGAGGAGGGTCGGTCTGGGTCGCCGACCGCCTAGCGCGGCCAGTTCGCCGCGGTGAGCAGGCGCGCGGTCGACTGCATCGCGCGCTCGGCGACCCACGCCACGGGCAGGGTCTCCAGCGCGTCCGAAACGGGTTCGACCGTGACCGGCGGTGGCGTGTCGCCACCGGCGGCGAGAGCCGCGCGGAGGAAGTCGGCCAGCGGGAGTACGCCGTCACCCGGGAACGCCCTCAGGTGGCGGGATTCCTCGGCCAGGCTCTTGCCCGGCCTGGGCACGAGATCGGACACCTGGAGACCGGCGGTGAGGTCGAGGACGTCGGGCGTGAGATCGGTGACCTCCGCGCCCGAGCGGAAGAAGTGCACGACGTCGAGCACCAGCTTCGCCCTCGGGGAGCCTGTGGCGCGTACGAGGTCCACGGCGGTGGGCAGATCGCGGACGGTGCTGTAGGGCATGAACTCGAAGGCCACGTCGGCGGTGGTGATCTCCTCGCACAGGGTGGCGAACTCCCGCCTCACGTCCTCCACCGTCCCCGAGAACGCGGCCACATGGACCCGGTCCGGGTTCAGGATGCCGATCAGGTCGATGACGAGGGCGTTGAGGTGCCGGGCGATGCCGCGTTCGCCGAGGCGGATCAGTTCGAGTTCCGCGACCCGCAGCCCGTGGCCGCGGAGGGCCTCGGCCATGGCTTCGGGCGGGATGCCGCGCTCCAGGCACGCCACGCACTGGGCCACCGAGATGCCGACCGCGGGGAATCCGCTGCGCCGGGCCGCGTCCAAGGAGGCTTCGAAGTCCCGGCCACGGAAGGTCATGGCCCCCAGGGCGAGTTGGTCAGATGTCATGGTGCGGCCGCCCTTCACCGGTGCGTCAGCTGTGCCGGGCGGGCCGCGCCGAGGTCCACGGGCCCGCCGGTCCGGGCGGATTCGTAGATCGCGAGGACGATCTCCAGGGCCTTCCTGGCCTCACGCCCCGTGACGAGCGGCTCGCGGCGTTGGGCGACGGCGTCGATGAAGTCGTCGATCTGTAGGGCGTGGTAGGGCGTGAGCCCCTCGTGGATCGTGGCGAGGGACGGATCGGAGTCGATCTCGGTGGAGTGGACGGGCCGGTAGCTCTCCTCTCCGGCGACGGTCCAGATGTCGTTGAACGCCGGTTCGCCCTCGGGGAATTCGGTGATGCTGACGGTGGCGCCGTTGTCCCCGGTGACCAGCACCTGGGTGCCGAGGCCGGGGGCGAAGGTCGTACCGGCCTGGATGACGCCGAGGGCGCCGTTCGCGAATTCGAGGGTGGCCACGGCGGTGTCCTCCACCTCGATGTGGTCGCCGTGCTTGAGGGTCGCGATGTTCCCGCTCACCCGCACGACGGGCGATCCCACGCACCACTGCATGAGGTCGATGTAGTGGATGGCCTGGTTGATGAGGACGCCGCCGCCGTCGGCGTCCCATGTCCCGCGCCAGGGGTCGGAGGTGAAGTACGCGGCGTCGCGCCCCAGGCGCAGGGCGACGCTCGCGAAGACGGGGGTGCCGATGCGGCCGTTCCGGATGGCCTCATGGGCGCGTTGCGACGCTTCCCAGAAGCGCCGCTGGAAGAGGCCCCCGAAGGTCACACCGGCGGATTCCGTGGCCTCGATCATGTGGTCCGCTTCGGCGAGCGAGATGGAGATCGGCTTCTCGCACAGCACGTCGAGGCCGTGGCGGGCCGCGGCGACGACGGTGGCCTCGTGGGAGGGGTGGGGCGTGCAGACGGTGACGGTGTCGACGCCGGAGCGCATGAGGTCGGCGGTGTTGTCGTAGGCGTGGGGGATGCCGAACCGGGTGGCGAACTCCGCGGCCCGTGCGCCGTCGATGTCGCAGCAGGCGTACAGCTCGGCGTTGTCGTTGGCGAGCAGCGCCTTGGCGTGGTTCAGCGCGATCCTGCCGCATCCGATGATTCCCACGCGGAGTGTCCGGGTCATGGTCGGTCTCGGTCCTTGTCTGTCGGGTGGCGGGGCTCTGTCGCGGTGACGGACGGCTCTATCGGGTGACGGTCGGCCGCTGGGGTTGTGGCGTGGCCGTGGGGGCGGACGGCTTGCCGAGTCCGGACATGGGGGTCCGGTAGGTCTCCCTGCCGGTCGCACACGAGGTGGCGGCGACGGCCATGGCGAAGGCGACCAGGAGGGCGACCGGGATCCAGCCGCCGGGACCGTCGCCGAGGATCGCGTAGGCGATGGTGGGCGCGAAGCCCGCGAAGCCGATACCGACCTGGGTGCCGATCGCCGTTCCCGAGTAACGCACGGGGGTGCTGAACCACTCCCCGTACATCGAGGGCCAGGTGGCGTTCAGGCAGCTGTAGAAGCACGAGGTGACGAGGAACGCGCCGAAGAAGATGTACCCGAGGTTCGCGGTGGACAGCGCGTGGAGGTACAGGAACATGGTCGCCGCGAAGCCGAGCGCCCCGCCGATGAACACCGGTTTGCGGCCGATCCGGTCCGCCAGCAGCGCGGCGAGGGGCTGCATCACCAGGGCGAGGACGTTGGCGAAGATGGCCACCCACAGCATGGTGGTCCGCGAGAGCCCGACGTCGTCCCCGGTCGCGTAGGCGAGGGCGAAGACGGAGAAGATGCTGCCGCCGACGGAGTTGAACTGGCACAGCGCCACCCGCAGCACGTCCCACGGTTGTGACCTCAGGACGGCGACCGCCGGCAGGCGCGCGGTGCGATCGTGCGCCTTCTTCTCCGTGAACTCCCGGGGCTCCTCCAGGCGCCGCCGCACCCAGTACGCCACCACGACCACCACGGCGCTGGACCAGAACGGAATGCGCCACCCCCACGCGAACAGCTGCTCATCGGGCAGCGTGGACACCGCCAGGAACATCAGGCTCGCGAGGATGAACCCGGCCTGGGTCCCGGTCAGGGTCCAGCTGGTGTAGAAGGCACGGCGGTTCGGTGGCGCGTGTTCCAGGGTGAGCGAATTGGCACCGGCCTGCTCGCCACCGGCGGAGAATCCCTGGGCGAGCCGGAGCAGTACCAGCAGGACGGGGGCGAGGATGCCGATGCTGCTGTAGGACGGCAGGCATCCGATGAGGAACGTGGATGCCCCCATGAGGACGAGGGTGAAGAGCATGACCTTCTTGCGCCCGACCCGGTCCCCGAAGTGGCCGAGCACCACGCCTCCGACCGGGCGCGCGACATAGCCGACGCCGAAGGTGGCGAGCGAGGCCAGGGTGCCGATGGCTCCGTGGGCGCGGGTGAAGAACACTTCGTTGAAGATCAGCGCCGCGGCGGACCCGTACACATAGAAGTCGTAGTACTCGAGCATGCTGCCGAGGAAGCTGGCACGGGCGGCCTGGCGGGCCTTGGCCTCGTTCCAGGTGGCCTCATCGGGGGGAGCGGGAGGGGTCGTCGGGGACATGTCTGGGCCTTTCCGGGTGCGTGTGCCCCCAGGCGGCTCCGCTGGAGGGGGCAGTGTGCGTAAGGCATGGCTGGGAAGGCCGGTGGCGCGGGTGATCGACCCGGTACCGGCCAGGCGAGAGCGCGGCGAGGCGCGTTCGGGGGCCGCTGCGTCAGCGGCCCGCACACCGACTTTGTACCACCTGGACCAAAGTTTCGTTAACCCCCTGGACCAAAAAACGTCACACGGCAGAAAGGCCCGCCACGCGACACGGCGCGGCGGGCCCTTGTCCTGCGGATATCCCGGGTCTAGGGGGTGACGGCGAAGGCGCGGGTCACCACATCGCCGATCATGCGGCGGAAGTGCGCACGGGCCTCGGGCCCGTCGAGCGCGTAGTCGTACAGGGCGTCGAAGGTGTACTGGTTCGTGATGTGGAACAGCGAGAAGCTGTTGACGAGGACCTGTACGTCGATGGGATCGACGTCGGCGCGGATGCTTCCCTGCTCCTGGCCGCGGCGCAGGATGTCGGCAACGATGTCGAGCAGCGGCGCCCAGAGCTTCCGCAGCTCCCCGGATTGACGGAGGTAGGCCCCGTGCAGCATGTTCTCGCCGACCACGAGACGGACGTACTCGCGATGGGTGTCGTGGTGGTCGAAGGTCTTCTCCGCGAGCCGCCGCAGGGCCGCGACGGGGTCGGAGTCCGCGGGACCCACCTCGCGCAGCAGCGTCTCGGCCATCTGCCGGTACGACCGCTCCAGCACGGCCGTGTACAGACCTTCCTTGCTGGTGAAGTAGTAGTAGATCATCCGCTTGGTCGTGGCGGTCTTGGCGGCGATCTCGTTCACGCTCGCGGCCCCGAGGCCGCGCTCCGCGAACTCCGCCGTGGCCACGGCGAGGATGTCCGCCTTCACCTGCTCAGGATTACGTCGACCCCGGGCCCGGTTCTGCCCGCCCGGTTCGGTGACAGCCATCCCGCTCCTCACCATCCGTGCGCTCGGTGTGCGCGCCCATGTGACCGGCATCGAGCCTACCCTCGGTGCCGGGCGTGGACGGCCAGCCCGCCCTGACCCGCTCCGGGTGGCCCGCCGGTTCCGGTCCCGGGTCGGCCGTACGCCGCCCGTGCTCGGCCACCTGCCCCGCGGTGGCGCACCAGACGTCCTCGTACGACCGGATGTGGTCCAGCAGTTCCGCGAGCAGCAGCGCACGCCCCGGCTTGCCGATGGACTGCGGGTCGAGGGCCAGGACCCAGCACAGGCCGTGGTCACGGTAGGCGTCGAAGGAGTCCTTCCAGTCCGCCAGGACGTCCCGGTAGGCCGCGATGCGGGATTCTCCGGGCGGGAAGGCCACGGGGGCGCCGTTGTAGAGGAAGTACGGGTGGTCGGCGTACTCCCACTGCCACGGCACCTCCATGACCGGCGTGGGCCGCCCGCCGGACCACAGCGGGTGGGGGCGGTCGTCGCCGTGGGTGGACGAGGACCACCGGAAGCCCAGCTCGTGGAGGAGCGCGGCATGCCCGTCGCCCAACACCCCGGGCGCGGCGCGCAGTCCGGTCGGCCGGACCCCGGTCACCGCCTCCAGCGAGGCGGCCGTGCGCGACCACGCGTCCCGTACGCCCGCGTCCGGGGTCCGGCCGGGGACCGGGGGCGCCGCGGCCGCGATCTCGTGCCCCGCGGCGGCGATCCGCCGGACCGCCCCGGGGTGGTGGGTGGCGGTGTGTTCGGGGACGAACCAGGTGGCGGGCAGGGCGTGGGTGTCCAGCAGGTCGAGCAGCCGCGGTACGCCGCGGCGTATCCCGTACGTCCCCAGGGACAGCGTCTTGGGCCGCTGCCGGGCGGACGGGTGGAGCCGGAGCCAGAACAGCTCGGCGTCGAGGGTGAACGTCAGCACCACCGTGCAGCGCGCGCCCTCCGGCCAGCGGGGGCGCGGTTGCCGCCGCCGGGGGTCGCCGATGCCGGGTGCGGGCGTGTCCGTCGCCATGTCAGACCTGTCCGTCGTCATGTAGGGCCGCGCTCCGCGAGCGCCACCAGTCGGCGATCTGGGCACCGGTGGCGAACCAGACGTCGCCCCGGCGTGCGATGTGGTCCAGCAGGCGCCCCAGGGCGCGCACCCGTTGGGGTTTGCCGATGACCTGGGGGTGCAGCATCAGCACGTAGCACAGCCCCCATCGGTGGTAGCCGTCGAACTCGCGGCGCCAGTTGTCGAAGGTGGCGAGGGTGCTCGCGACGCGGTCCAGGCCCTGCGACTCGGGCGGGGATTCGTTGTAGACGAACTGCTGGTAGTCGTCCAGCTCCCAGTGCGCGGGGATCTCCGGCCGCGGATGTCGACCGCGAGCACGGCCCCGGTGATGGCGTCGAACCCGGCCGCGAAGACGATGCTGTCCAGCTCGTACGTGGCGTCGGCGGTCCGTATACCGGTACTGACCTGCCGTCGAGCGGACCCCGCGGAACCATGCACATGGTTATTGACTTGGGCTGAACCCTCAGGTCATGTTGGGTCGACAAACGGGCCGCACGAGCGAACCAGGAGCCGTGGCGATGTCTGAGCAGACCCAGCAGTGCCCCGTGAGTCATACCGACTACCGGAGCACCACCGCTCCCGCCGGACACTACGACCTTCTCGACCGCGAACGTGAAGCGAGCCGCTACCACTTCAGCGACACCACGGAGCGCGGCTTCTGGATGCTGACCCGGTACGACGACGTGCTCAAGGGCTTCCAGAACCCCGACACCTTCACCAACGACGTCACCAGCGCGCTCAACCCCGAGCGCGGCATCGACCTGCTCCCCCAGCAACTCGGCGGGGAGGAACACGCCCGGCTGAGGCGCGTGGTCAACCCGTACTTCTCCCCGGCCGCCGTCCGCCGGATGGAGCCCTTCGCCACCGCCCGCTGCGTCGAGCTGATCGAAGAGCTGCGCCCCCACGGGAGGTGCGACTTCGTGGCCGAGTTCGCCATCCGCTACCCCACCGATGTCTTCCTCGACCTGCTCGGCCTGCCCACCTCGGACGGGGCGTTCTTCGTGCCCTGGGTCGAGGACGTCTTCGGCGGCATCTTCACCGGCGACGCGGAGCGCGCCCGTTCCGCGTCGGCCAAGATCACCGACTACTTCGACGCCCGGGTGAAGGAGCGCCGCCGCAACCCGCTCGACCCGTCCGTGGACCTGGTCTCCCGCCTGGTCCAGGCCCGCCGCGGGGCCGACGAGGAGCCGCTCACCCACGACGAGATCCTCACCGTGTGCCTGACGCTCACGATGGCGGGGCTCGACACCACCCGCAGCGCGCTCGGCTACATGTTCTGGCACCTCGCACGGCACGACGACGACCGCGCCACCCTCATCGGGGATCCGGGCGTCGTGCCCGATGCCGTCGAGGAGTTCATACGGCTCTATCCGCTCGTCATCCAGGCCGGGCGCGAGGTGTCCCGTCCCGTCGAACTCGACGGGCTGCGGCTGGACGCGGGCGAGGTGGTGTGGCTCGGCATCGGGTCGGCCAACCGCGACCCGCGCAAGTTCCCCGAGCCCGGGACGTTCCGGCTCGGCCGCAAGGGCGTCAACCAGCACCTCGGGTTCGGCGCAGGGCCGCACCGCTGCCTCGGCATGCACCTGGCCCGCGTCGAGCTCGCCATCGTGCTGCGCGAATGGCACCGGCGCATCCCCCACTACCGCATCGCGTCCGACGCCCCGCTCGTGGAGCGGGGCAGCCAGCTGACGCTGATGAGCCTGCCGCTGGAGTGGGACGCATGACCGCCCGGCTCCGCCTCGACGCGGCCCGCTGCACCGGCCACGGGCGCTGCTACACCGTGGCCCCCGATCTGCTGAGCGACGACGAGGAGGGGTTCGTCGAGCAGCGCGGCACCGACCTCCCCGTACCCGCCCCGCTGCTGGGCCAGGCGGCCGACGCCGAGAGCGCCTGCCCCGAGATGGCCATCACCCTGCTCGATGCGACACCGCCGCCCACCACGACGGGCGGAGAGCCGTGACCGGCCGCCTCGACGGCCGCGTCGCCGTCGTCACCGGAGGCATGTCCGGGATCGGCTCCGCGGCCGTGCGCCGCTTTCTGGACGAGGGCGCCGCCGTCGTCGCGGGCGATCTGCGCGGCCGCCTCCTCGCCGACCTCGGCGCCGACACCGTCCAGGTCGAGCCCGCCCGGGGCTCCCCCGCCCGCCGTCACTCCCCCGCTCACCGGCGGCCCGCCGCGCGGCTCGCTGTAGGCACACCTACCCCGCGAACAAGCGCGGTGTCGCCCTCGACCTGGACGCGCCGAAGGGCATCGCCGCGCTGGAAGCCCTGATCGCCGCCGCCGACATCCTGGTGACGTCGCTCTCCCCCGCCTGGCTCGCCGAATGCGGCCTCGGCCACCGGCGGCTGCTGCGCGCGCACCCGCACCTGATCTACACGTCCATCACGCCGTTCGGGCTCCCCGGCCCCAAGGCCCACTACGTCGACAGCGACCTGGTGCTCTGGGCGGCCGGAGGCCCGCTCGACCCGCACCGGGAGGGCGACCGGCCGCCGGTGCCCATCAGCGTCCCGCAGGCGTATCCGCACGCGTCGGCCGACGCCGCGTCCGGTGCGCTGCTCGCCCACCTCGCCCGGCGCGCCACCGGTCGCGGCCAGCTGGTCGACGTCTCCGTCCAGGCGTGTCTGCCGCTCGCCACACTCGGCCGGGCGCTCACCGACGCCGTCGGCGACGAGAACCCCGCGTGGCAGCGCAACCCCGTCGCGCGGAGGGCCCGTACGGACCAGAGCGGAAGCGGCGCCGCCACGTCGAGCGCGATGAAGAAGTGGGCGTGCCGGGACGGCGCGGTCGAGTTCCACCTCGCGATGGGCCCCGCCTCGGGAGGCTTCACCAACACCTTCTTCCGGCTGCTGCACGACGAGGGCGCCTGCGAGCCGCGCTTCGCCGCCTGGGACTGGCGCCTGCTGCCGGAGCGGGTGGAGAGCGGCGAGGTCACGGAAGGCGACCTCCGGGCGGCGCGCCGCGACATCCGCGCCTGGTTCGCCGGGAAGACGAAGGCGGAGATCCTGGAGGCTGCCGTCAGCACCGGCTGCTGTGCATCGGCATCGCCGACATGGCCGATGTCGCCGCGAGCCCCCAACTGGCCCACCGGGGCTACTTCACGACGGTCGGCGACGGGCCGCGCAAGGCCACCATGCCCGGACGGTTCGCGCAGGTCAGCAACTCCCCGTACCCGTGCGTACGGCGTCCGGCGCCGCGCTTGGGCGAGCACACCGACGAGGTGCGCACCGAATGGACCGCCCCCGCGGAACGGACCGAGCCCTGCGCGGAGGTGTCCGACCGGCACCGGCCCCCGCGCTGGAGGGACCGCGGGTGCTGGACCTGTCGTGGGTCGTCGCCGGTCCTCTCGTCGGACGGACGCTCGCCGGCCACGGCGCGGAGGTGGTGCGCGTCGAATCCAGCCGGCGGATCGAGACCTCGCGGCTGATGCCGCCGTTCCACGGGGGCGTGCCGGGGGTGGAGAACTCGGCCCTCTTCGGCAACGCCAACGCGGGCAAGTACGGCCTCGCCCTGGATCTCGGCAAGGAGGCCGGACGCGCGGTCGCCGCCGACCTCGCCGCCTGGGCCGATGTGGTGGTGGAGTCCTTCTCGCCCGGCAGGATGGCCCGCTGGGGGCTGGGCCAGGAGACGTTGCGGGCGCACAACCCCCGTCTGATCGTGCTGAGTTCGTCCCTGATGGGGCAGACGGGCCCGCACGCGGCGCTCGCCGGGTACGACAGCACCGGCGCCCCCGAAGGCGAGGCGGGCATGAGCGTCGGCGTGAACACCGAGACCGTGGCGGCCGCCGGGCCGGGCCGCCACCGGCGCCCGGGTGACAAGGGCTCGGGCCGCGCCCGTGGCGTGCTGCGCCGCCCCGGGACCTGGCTGAGTCTGGCGTGGATCACCGTGGTCGTCCTCGGCAGCCTCTCCGCCTCCGTGCTGGCCCCGCACGACCCGCTGGATCAGAACCTGCGCCGCATCTATCAGGGCCCGTCCGCGCGCCGCTGCGCGCGGTGGACGGGGTGAGCCTGCGCGTCGAACCGGGCGAAACGGTGGGCCTGGTCGGTGAGTCCGGGTCGGGCAAGTCGACCATCGGCCGGGCCGTCCTCGGCCTCACCCGGGCCCCCGAGGGGCGGATCTCGTTCGACGGCGCGGACATCACGCGCGCGTCCGCGCGCACCCGCCGAGCGCTCGCGTCCGACCTCCAGGTCGTCTTCCAGGACCCGTACAGCTCCCTCAACCCGAGCCACCCGGTGGGCAAGACGCTCGCCGAGCCGGCGGCGGCGGAAGGGGACGGGCCGGGAGCAGGCGGGTGCGGAGATCCGGCGGCTGCTGGCGGCCGTCGGGCTGCCCGACGAAGCGGCGGACCGGCATCCGGCGCGGTTCTCGGGCGGTCAGCGGCAGCGCGTCGCCATCGCCCGGGCGCTGGCGGTCTCGCCCCGCCTGGTCGTCTGCGACGAGCCGGTCAGCGCGCTGGACGTGTCCACCCAGGCCCAGGTGATCAATCTGCTGGCCGCGCTCCGGGCGGAGCTGGGCGTGGCGTATCTGTTCATCGCCCATGACATCGCGGTCGTCCGGCACATCTCGCACCGCGTCGTCGTCCTCTACCGGGGCCGGGTCATGGAGTCGGGGCCCGCCGCCGAGGTGTGCCTGCGGCCGAGCCATCCGTACACGCCCCGGTGCCGGATCCGGCGCTCCAGCGCAAGCGCCGCCAGGTGCGGCGGGCCTCGGTGTCGACCTCGACGGCGGCGGCCGTGACCGTGGACGGGCCGGGCTGCCCCTTCGCGCCCCGCTGCCCGCACACGGCGGACGTGTGCTGGTCGACGCGGCCCGGCCGCACCACCGTGGGCCGGGTGGAGTTGAGCTGCCACCGGTACGATCCGGGCTCGGGCCACCCCGACGCGGGCACGCCGCTCCCCGGCCCCTCCCCGACGGGAAACGGGCATGGGCGCCAACCCTGATAAGGGTTCCGGTATACTCCGCCCCATGGAGGGACCTTGGCTATCAGGTGAGGAAATGGCACCGACGAAGACTCTCAAACGCGGAGCCAAGGTCGCCGAGGCGCTGGCCCAGGAGATCGTCCACGACATCGTGAAGCGCAAGCTGCCCCCGGGCACGCTGCTGCCGTCCGAGGCGCAGATGATCGAGGACTACGGCGTCGGGCGCGGCTCGCTCCGCGAGGCGCTGCGGATCCTCGAAGTCCACGGGCTGATCACGATGAAGCCGGGGCGCAACGGCGGCCCGATGGTCATCGAGGTGCGCACGCGGGACTACGGGCGGATGTCGACGCTCTTCTACCACCTCGGCGGCGTCACCTTCGGTGAACTGCTGGAGGCGCGGCTGGTGATGGAGGCGACGATGGCCCGGCTCGCCGCCGGGCGCAACGCGCCGGAGCTGGGTGAGCAGCTGGCCGAGTCGTGCGAGAAGTCCGTGGTGGAGGACGACGATCTGTACTTCGCCGCCACCCATGACTTCCACCGCAAGGTGTCGTCCATGTCGGGGAACCCGATCCTCAACCTGGTGAGCATGTCGCTGGAGGACATCTTCCACGACCAGGTCAGCGGCTTCCTCTTCCCGCCCGACCGGCGCGAGGACGTGCAGGCCACGCACAAGGCCATCGCGCGGGCCATCGCCAAGGGGCAGGCCGCGACGGCGGAGCGGCTGATGCGGCAGCACATGCAGGAGTACGCGGACTATGTGCGCAGGCGCCACCCCTCCCTCGTCGACCAGGTCGTCAACTGGCACTGAGCGGCATTTCACTGTCACGGGGGTCAGCGGCCGCGCCAGACGGGTCGAGCGGGGCCCCGGCCCTGCACGAGCTGACGCCGCGCGAGGCCAGGGAACGGCACGCCGCGATGAGCACGCTGTTCGGCGCGGGGCCCGCCATGGCGAGGGTGGAGGAGGCCGTGGCCCCGGGGGACGGCCACGTGGGCGTCCCGGTCCGGCTGCTCGTCCCGTGCGACGCGCCGCGCGGGGTGATCCTCTATCTGCACGGCGGCGGCTGGGTGGTCGGGGCCCTGGACGCGTTCGACACCCTCGGCCGCAGGCTCGCCCGGCGGACCGGGTGCGCCGTGGTGCTCGCCGACTACCGCCTCGCGCCGGAGCACCGCTACCCGGCGGCCCCGGCCGACGCCTGGGCCGCGCTGCGCTGGGCGGACGCGCACCGGGCCCGCGTCGCCGGACCGGCCGCCCGCTGATCGTGGCGGGGGACAGCGGGCGGCAACCTGGCGGCGGTGGTGGCCCGGCGCCCCCGGGACGAGGGCGGCCCGGCCGTCGCCGCGCAGGTGCTCCTCTGCCCGGTGACCGACTGCCACCCGGACACCGCCTCGTACCACGACCCCGCGAACCACCTCCTCCTCACCCGCGCCACCATGGCCTGGTACTGGGACCACTACGCCCCCGACGCCGCCGCCCGCGGGCGCGCGTCGCCGCCATGATCGGCCCGACCGCGGAGCACGCCGACATCGCGCGCGAGGTCGGCTTCGAGTGGTCGCCGGGCGGCGAGGAGACGGTGTATCTGCGCAGCCGGGTGCTCCTCGCGTGCCGCGAGGCCGGACTGCACGCCCTCACCGGCCTGTGGGAGCGCATCGACGACCTCGACGGCCTCCGTGCCTTCGCCCGCCGCGGCCGGGCCCTCGGCTTCCGCGGCATGGTCGCGATCCACCCGGCCCATGTCCCGGTCCTCAACGAGGTGTTCTCGGCCACCCCCGAGGAGGCCGCGTTCTACACCGGGCTCGTCCGCGCCTACGAGAGGGCGGCCGCCGACGGCAGCGGCGCGGTGCGCTACCGGGGGCTGCACATCGACCGGGCGCACTACGACAAGGCCGTCCAGTGGCTCGCGACCCGGCAGGGGCGGTTCAGTGCGTGAACGCGGTGTGATCGAAGGTGCGGCGTCAGGAGCCCCAGATCTTCCGGTACGCCGCCCGATAGCCCGGAGGGTTCCAGCTCGTCGCCCCCGCGCTGTTGGCGGCCGTGGAGATGTGGACCGGGGCGGTGTATCCGCTGGGAGGCCGGCCGGAGAACGCCCGGTTGAACTCGTCGACCATCTGCCAGCCCTGCTGGGACAGCGGCTCGGGCACGGTGGCGGCCTGGTACTGCCGGTGGTTGATGCGCTGGAAGGCCGACGGATCGCCGTCGCCCGCGCCGATGTTGAAGGGCGGGCCGGAGCCCGGTCTGCCGCCCGCGCGGAGGGCGGGGGCCGCGTCCGCGAAGTACAGGTCGTTGATGGCGACGGAGTAGGTCCACTCGTCCCGGAAGCGGGAGAGCAGGGAGGAGACCTCCTGCGGGGTGCGGCTGCCCGCGTCCGGGATCGGAATGTTCTCGTAGGCCAGCAGCCTGACGTCCCGGCATCTGGCCAGCCCCTTCCGGATCAGCTCGGACTTGTTCCTGGCGAACGGGATCGAGGCATCGGTGAAGATCACGACCCCGGCCCTGCCGTCGGACCGCGCGATCACCCAGTCCGCGCTGATCCTGGCCGTGTCCTCGACCCTGGTGGTGACGTTGGTGAACAGCCTGGGCCTGGTGCTGGGCCCGGGGGACGCGACCGCGTGCCAGCCGATCAGCGGGATGCCCGCCGCGTTGGCCTGCGCGACCTGCCGCGCGGTCGACTTGGGGTCGAAGCCGCCGATGACGATGCCCGAGGGTTTCAGGGTGACGGCCTCGCTCAGCGCCGCCTGGATGCCCGCCGGGGTGCCTCCGCCGTCGATCACCCGGACCCGCCAGCCGATGGCCCTCGCCGCTTCCCGCACCCCCTGCGCGGCGCCCGCGACGCCGGGGTTGGTCATGGTCTGCGCGACATAGACGATGGTCTTGCCGGGCACCGCCCGGGGGCCGCGGGTCGGCCCGTTCCAGGGGGCGTCGCTCCGCTCGGCGCGCTCGACGGCGGCCTTGGCCCGGGCGAGGACCGCGGGACAGCCGCGCGGCCCCGCGGTGGACTCCCCTCCCCCGCCCGACGAGCCGCGCTCGCAACCGGCGAGGACGCCCGCCGCCAGCAGCACGGCGGCGGTGAGGGCGGTCCTACGGCGGGGCCGCACGGGAACTCCTCCGCCGGTCCGCGGTGATGCCCGTACGCAGCCGGCGACGCGCGGAGTAACCGGCCAGGCCGACGACGACGAGCAGGGTGCCGCCGTTGAACAGCGGCGTCACCCAGAACTGGGCACCGAGCTGGCCGATGCCGGAGAGCCCGATGGCGAGGACCGCCACGGCGACGACGGTGCCCAGGGCGTTGGCGCGGCCGGGTTTGATCGCGGTGGAGCCGAGCAGGGCGCCCGCGAAGGCGGGCAGCAGATAGTCGAGGCCGACGCTCGGGTTGCCGAGCTGCTGCTGCGCCGCGAGGAGCACCCCGGCCAGGCCGACGACCAGCCCCGATACGGCGAAGGCGCAGACGGAGTACCGGCGGGTGGGGATGCCGACGAGGTCGGCCGCGCGGCGGTTCGAGCCGATGACGTACAGATACCGGCCGAGCGGCAGCCGCTCCAGCAGCAGCCACAGGGCGACGGCCAGCGCGAGCACGTAGAAGGCGGGGACCGGCAGGCCGAGGAAGGTGGAGTCGTAGAGGTCGGTGAAGGCGTCCGGCAGGCCGTCAGGGCCGGGGACGATCCTGCCTCCGCCGGTGACCCAGCCGGTGACGGCGTAGAGCATGCTCCCGGTCCCGAGGGTGGCGATGAACGAGTCGATCTGGCCGAACTCGGTGATGACACCGTTGAACACCCCGACCGCCGTGCCCCCCGCGATCACCGCCAGGCAGGCCATCGGCCACGGCCACCCTTCGTGGACGATGAGCTGCATCACCATCACATGCGCCAGGCCCAGGCCGTATCCGATGGAGAGGTCGAAGTTGCCGGTCACGATGGGGACCGTCGCGCCGAGCGCGAGCATCGCCGGGATCGACTGGTTGGCCAGGATCGAGGAGATGTTCTCCAGGGTCGGGAAGGTACGCGGCAGGGTCACGGAGAAAATGAGGAACAGCAGGGCGGTGAGGGCCAGCAGGCCGTACGTACCGATGAGGTGCCCGCCCGCCCGGGCCCGGTCGCTCATGTCCCGGACGCGGGCAGCGCCGAGGCCGCACGGGTGAGGTCAGCGACGGTGAGCGACGCGCCGCTCAGCTCCGCCGTCACGGCGCCCCGGACGAACACCAGGGCGCGGCGGCACACCCCCGCGACCTCCTCGAAGTCGGTGGAGATGAGCACCGCCGCGAGACCGGCCGCCAGCGCCTCGTCGAGCAGCCGGTAGAGCGCCGCCTTGGCCCCGATGTCCACGCTCGCGGTCGGCTCCTCCAGGATCAGCACCCGCGCCCCGCCCCGGAGCCACCGGCCGAGCACGACCTTCTGCTGATTGCCGCCGGACAGGGTGGCGATCGGGGCCTCGCTGTCGCGGGGCCGCACCGCGAACCGTTCGATCAGGGTGAGGGCCTCGGCCCGCTCCCGGCGGGGGCTGATCCAGCGCCGCACCGGTGGCCCGCCCGCCGCCAAGTTGGCCAGCAGGTTTTCCCGTACGGTCAGTTCGGCGGCGCAGCCCTCCTCCACCCTGTTGCCGGTCACCAGGCCGACCCCGGAGGCGACGGCGGCGGCGACCGTGCGCGGGCGGTACGGCCGCCCGTCGAGCAGCGCCCGCCCGGCGACGATCGGCCGGGCGCCCGCGAGGGCGCGGCCCAGCTCCCGGTGCCCGGCGCCGGTGAGCCCCACCAGGCCGAGGATCTCCCCGGCCCGCACGTCGAGGGAGACGGGTCCGCACTCGGCCGTCCGGACGCCGTCGAGGGTCAGCACGGCCGGTCCCGCGGCGGGGGCGGTGCCGGGCCGGTATGCGGTCGGCTCGTCGCCCACGATGTCCCGCACCAGGCGGGCGGCGCCGTGGGCCGCCAGCGGGCCCCGGCTGACGAGGCGGCCGTCGCGCAGCACCGCGAAGGCGTCGGCGACCTCGTACACCTCGTCCAGGCGATGGCTGACGTAGAGGATGGCGTGCCCCAGGTCGCGCAGGGTGTGCAGGACGTCGAAGAGCCGGGCGCAGTCGGCGGCGGGGAGGCTGGCGGTCGGCTCGTCGAGGACGATGAGCCGCGCCCGTGACGCGAGGGCGCGGGCGATGGCGACCAGCGAGCGTTCGGCGGGCGCGAGGTCGGCGATCCGGGTGTCCGCCGGGAGGTGTCCGGCGATGGTCCGCAGCACTTCCGCGGCGCGCTCCCGGGTCCCCCGCCAGGAGATCAGCCCGCCGCGGCGGGGATAGCCGGTGGTCAGGGCAATGTTCTCGGCGACCGTCATCCACTCCACGAGGCCGAGGTCCTGATGGGTGAAGGACATGTTCCGCGAGGCGGCCTCGGTCCCGAGCGGGTGCCCGGCCACCGTCACCGTCCCGCCGTCGGCGGGGTGGTATCCCGCGAGCACCTTGATGAGCGTGGACTTCCCGGCGCCGTTGGGGCCGAGCAGCGCGAGCACGCTGCCCCGGTGGATGTCGAGGTCGACGCGGTCCAGGGCGAGCGTGCCGCCGAACCGCTTGCTGAGGCCCCGGATGCGGACGAGCGGTTCCGGTCCCGCGGCCGGGGAGTTCACCGAGGTGTCGACGGCGTCATCCACGGACGTCTCCGGGCCGGCCTGGCGAGCATTCCCACCTCACATCCGCGACCTTAGCGGGATCGATCATGGCGTTTATCGAAATGAGCCGGGCTCGGCGCCTCCGTTACTCCAACGGGTCAACGACGGCGTCGGGACCGGTCTCACGGGGTGCCGAGGGGGCATTCGGCCCAGATGACCTTGCCGTCCGGGGTGTGGCGGGTGCCCCAGGCCAGCGCCAGCTGGGCGACGAGGAACAGACCGCGGCCGTCCTCGTCGGTGGTCGCCGCCCGGCGCAGATGCGGGGAGGTGCTGCTGGTGTCGGAGACCTCACAGATCAGGGTGCGGCCGTGCAGCAGCCGCACGCGGATGGGCCCGCTCGCGTGCCGTAGCGCGTTGGTGACCAGCTCGCTGAGCAGCAGCTCCGCCACGAACGCGATCTCTTCCCGGCCCCAGTCGGCCAACTGCCGGTCGGCGGCGGCCCGGATCTCGGGGACGACGGCCGGTTCGGCGGGCAGCTCCCAGGTGGCGACCCGCTGCGCGTCGAAGGCGTGGGTGCGGGCGACGAGCACGGCGATGTCGTCGCAGGGGTGGACGGGCGCCACGTCGTCCAGGACCGCCTGGCAGGTGTCCTCGGGGGTGCGCTCCGGTTGGGCCAGGACCGTGCGCAGCCGGTCGAGGGCCACGTCGATGCCGCGGTGCCGGTCCTCGATCAGCCCGTCGGTGTAGAGCACCAGCTGGCTGCCCTCGGAGACCTCGATCTCGGCGGTCTCGAAGGGCAGCCCGCCCAGCCCGAGCGGGGGCCCGGCGGGCAGGTCGGGGAACGACACGGTGCCGTCGGGGCGGACCAGCGCGGGCGGCGGGTGACCGGCGCGGGCCATGGCGCAGCGCTGCGAGGTCGGGTCGTAGACGACGTACAGACACGTCGCGCCGATGATGCCGAATCCGTCGCCGGAGCCCTCGCTGCTCTCTTCCCGGTCCAGGCGCAGCACCAGGTTGTCGAGGTGGGTCAGCACCTCGTCCGGGGGGAAGTCGAGTTCGGCGAAGCTGCGCGCGGCGGTGCGCAGCCGTCCCATGGTGGCGGCGGAGTGCATGCCGTGGCCGACGACGTCGCCGACGACGAGGCCGACGCGGGTGCCGGGCAGCGGGATGATGTCGTACCAGTCGCCGCCCACCCGGGACTCGGCGGGCAGGTAGCGGTGGGCGACCTCGACCGCGTCCTGACTGGGCACGCCGTGCGGGAGCAGGCTGTGCTGGAGGGCCAGGACCATGTTGTGTTCGCGGGTGTAACGCCGGGCGTTGTCCATGGACAGTGCGGCGCGGGTCGCCAGCTCCTGGGCCAGCGAACGGTCGTCGTCCCCGAACGGCGCGGGGTCGAGCGAGCGGTAGAAGCTGACGATGCCCAGGACGGTGCCGCGGGCGACCAGGGGGACGGCGATGAGGGAGCGGACGTGGGACAGCAGCCGCGTGGTGTGCTCGGGGTCCTGGAGGAGCCAGCCCGCGGCGGTCTTCAGGTCCGGTTCGAGGACCGCGTGCCCGGTGTTCACACAGCGCAGCTGGGGCGTGGTGGGGTGGTAGGCGATCCGCTTGCCGACCGGGTAGAAGGGGCAGTCGTCGCGGATGCCGTGGATCACCGCGCGGCGCAGGTCGTGCCGGGGGTCGAGGGGTTCGTCGCCGCGCAGCACGGCGTCGGGCAGGTCGATGGTGACGAAGTCGGCCAGCCCCGGGACGGCCGTCTCGGCGAGTTCCTGGGCGGTGCGGCGCACGTCCAGGGTGGTGCCGATGCTCGCGCTGGCCTCGGACAGCAGCTCCATGCGGCGCCGCGCCGCCAGGGCGTACTTCCCCACCTCCGGCTCGCCGACCAGCACCAGCCCGGCCAGCCCGTCGGTGACGTGGCCCCGCTCGGCGCGGCGCGCCCCGGCGGCCGGGGCCTTGGGGGCGGTCGTCCCGTCGGCCGGCGCGCCCCGGCCGGAGGGGGGCGGGACGGTGAGATGCGAGGGAAGGGTGAGGGGCGGCGTCGGTGAATGGTCGGGGAACATGGCCTCGATCACCATGCCCTCCACCCCGGCCGCGCTCGTCATCGGGCGGCTCACGAGGGTGACCCGCCGCCCGTCGGACAGCGTCACGTCGATGGCGGCCCGCTGCCCGTGCGACAGCAGCTCGGCGGCCCGCTCCTTGATCATCATCTGGTCGCGGCGGGGCAGCCCCTGGACGAAGGCGTCCACCCCCACGGTGTGCCCACCGCCCGCGCCGGTGCCCGCCGCACCGGCCGCGTCCAGATACGCACGCAGCAGCCCGCGCTCCCGCGCCGAACTCTGCGCCAGCAGCCGCCGTTCGATGGCCTGGGCCGCCCTCCGCAGCACGCCGTCCAGCACCGGATGCCCGGAGCTGCGCGGATAGGCCAGGCACAGGATGCCCTCGATGCGCGCGCTCAGCGGGTCGCGGACGGGTATCGCGCTACAGCCGTTCGTCAGGCCGCGCTCGGAGAAGTGCTCGGCGCCGTAGACCTGGATGAGGCGCCGTTCCGCCAGGGCGAGGCCGATGCCATTGGTGCCGGCGAACTGCTCGGCGAAGACGAAGCCCGGTGTCTGCTGGATCGGCGGGAGGGTTCTGGCCCAGGAATCGTCACCGAAGCGGCGCTGGAGCACGGTCCCGTCTTCGTCGGCGAGCGCGATGTTCATCGGGCTGCCCCGGAACCTGGTCCGCAGCCGGTCGAGCACCGGGGTGGCGGCGCGGACCAGCCGGTCTTCGGGATCGAAATCGCGGTACGGAAGCTCGAAGCCGCCCAGCGGCAGGCCCAGGACTCGGCAGCGCTGCCACGAGTTCAGGATCAGGCCTCGTACGCCTGTCTGAACCGCCTCCCCCTCGAGGAAACGCTCACGCGAACGTGCGGGCCCGATGCCGCCTGCCACGAGCCCTGCCAGGATCGCTTCCTCACCGGACTGAATCACGCCTCTCCTAGCAATTCGCTGTGATTAGCCCCAAAAGCCCACTCTTCGACAATAACGGGTACGGGCAATAGCCCGGAGGGCAGAAAAGGATGTATTCGACGCATCACCTACGGTGACCGGACCGGGGTGGCCGGTCACAGCACCGCGACCGGGGTGACGGGGGATCCCGTTCCGCCCGGTACGTTCAATGGCGCCACGACCAGCAGGAACGCGGAGCGACCCGCCTCGGCCGTGGCGGCGGAGAGCGCTTCGAGGTCGAGGTTGTCCAGCAGCGGCACCCCCATCGCGGCCAGGGCGAGCGCATGAACCGGCGAGTGCACCCCCTCGACCGGCGAGGGCCGTACGTCGTTGTCGCCGTCCCCGCCGAGCAGGGCGATACCGCGCTCGGCCAGCAACGGGACGGCATCCACATGCAACCCCGCGCTCGCCGCGCCCGGATCCCAGGCGCCGCGCTCCGCTCGACGGCGAGGGCTCCCGGAGCGCAGCAGCACCGCGTCCCCCTCTCCGATGGTCACCCCCAGCGCCCGTTCGGCGGCGACGATGTCCTCGGCGTGCACCGCCTGCCCCGGCTCCAGCCAGGCGGTCCCCAGGACGGCGGGAAGGTCGAGCAGGACGCCCGTCGTGACGAGCGGCCCGAGCGCCCCGACCGCCCCGTAGTGAGCGCCCGCGGCGTCGATCACCTCGTGCGCCGCCCGGCCGCCGTAGAGCAGCCCCCGGTATGCGGCGTGGCACAGCGCGTCGAGATGGGTCATGCCCTTGCCGTGGTAGTCGGCGGCGAGGAAGTCCTTGTGCACGGAGGGCTCCGGCGGTTCCACGTCGCCGAGGTCCGTCATGTGGTGCAGGGCTGGCCGGGGGTTGTCCGGCGCGGACCGTGTGTCCCAGGGCCGCGCCAGCGGGACGACCGCCCCGGACCGTACGCGGGTGACGGCCCGCCGCACCTGCTCCGGGGTCACCCGGTTCCAGGCGCCGCGATCGGCGGGGGTCCAGCGCCCCCACGTCCGGACCGTCTCGAAGAGCGCGTCGAACTCCTCGCGGGAGACGGCGGGTCCCGTGCTGCTGGTCATCCGTACTCACCCCAATGGGGTTCGGAACGGCTTCCGTGAAAAGTCTATAAGTTCCAGATGCGTGAGGCGGGGCGGTGCGCACGGCGCGCGCGGAGCCGGATCCGTCCGCCCCGGGCGGGCACGATCGTCACCGCGAGGAGCCGCGCGGGCTCCAGGGGGCCGGACGGTTCGGGGACGGCGGTCGCGAGGATTTCCGTCAGGACGGTCTCGATCTCCAGCTGCGCCAGCGACACCCCGATGCAGCGCCGCAGGCCGCCGCCGAACGGGGTCAGCGCGTAGGGCCCCGGGTCCGGGCCCAGATGGCGCCCGGGCCGGAAGGCGTCGGGGTGCGGCCACAGCCCGGGGTCGAGGTGGGTGACCGGGAAAAGCGCCGCGACGAACGCGTGCCGGGGCACCGGGTGGCCGCCCAGCTCCGTGTCGTGTGCCGCGGTGCGCATGGCGTTGTAGACGGCGGGGCGCAGCCGGGAGGACTCCTTGACGGTCGCCTTGAGCAGCCGGTCCGAGCCCGCGTCGAGGTCGGCGACCAGGTCGTCGCGGGCGGCGGGATGGTGGGCGAGCAGGTGCAGGGTCCAGGCGATCGTGGTCGCCGTGGTCTCGTAACCGGCCAGGACGAGGCCGGTCAGCTCGTCCAGCAGTTGTGCGTCGTCCAGCCCGGCGCCGTGTTCGTCGCGGGCGTCCAGCAGCATGGACAGCACGTCGTCGCGGTGGGCACGGTCGGGCGCGGCCCGGCGGGCGGCGATCTCCTCGCGGGTCAGCTCCCGCACGGCCGCGCGGAGCCGGAGGAAGCGGCCGCCCGGCGAGTGCGGCCCGAGATCGCGCCGCAGCGGCCCCGGAAGGAAGAGGACGGCGAGGTTGCCCGTGTCGACGAACGCGTTCAGCGCGCGGCGGAAAGTGGCGACGCGGCCCGGGTCCGTCAGGCCGAAAACGACTCTCAGGATGACGTCGAGCGTCAGCCGCTGCGCCCATGGCCGCACGGGAACGCCGTCGCCGCCCAGCAGTTCGGGCAGGCCGCTGTGCACGAGCTCCCGCACCCGCTGCCCCCAGCGGGTGATCCGCTCCCCGTGGAAGGGCGGCAGCAGGAGCTTGCGGTGGGTCAGGTGCAGGGGCGGTGGCGTGCAGATCAGCGATCCGGTGCCGACCGCGGGCGCCAGCAGGGCGGCGCCGTCACCGCCGGTGAACCGCTCGTGGTCGGTCAGCACCGCCCGGTTGGCGACGGCGTCGGCCGCACAGACGAGGGCACCGCGGTAGGGGTAGGTGCGGAGCGAGAACACCGGACCGAACCGGCGGCGCAGGGAGCGCGCGTAGCCCTGGGGGTCCCGGAGCATCCGCGCCGTCTGCACGGGCCGTGGCGCCCGGGAGGCCGGTGGGAAGCGCCGGGGGTCCCAGGGCGGCTCCCGGGTGAACGCGTCGCTCATGGCTGCCAGGGCCCGGCCGGGTCGTCGTAGGCGGCGGCGTAACCGTCGGTGGCGATGGGCGCCTGGAGGAGGTCGTCCGGGATGGCGAACGCCTCCACGAGGGCCGGTGCGTGGGGTGCCAGCGCGGCGGCGGCGCGGTCGACGGCGGGGGCGAGGTCGCGGACCGTGTCGGCGGTGAGGTGGCCGTCCGCCAGCAGCGGGCCCGCGTGGGGCGCGAGGCGTTGCAGCGCGAACAGCCGGAAGACCTGCTCCAGCAGGCCACGCGTGGCGTCGTCGGCGACGCGGTCGACAGCGGTCAGGAACGCCTCGGCGGCGCGCCGGGTGGCGTACGCGTCGACGAGGTCCAGGGCCGGGTTCACCGCCTGGTTCCAGCGGTCCAGCGCGCCGTCGCCGGACCGGCTGAGCCGGTTGCGGGCCTGCTGGAGGCAGGACAGCTCGTGCCGCACGAGCAGGTCGAGCAGCTGGGCGCGGTCGGTCGGCGGGCCGGTCCGCGCGGCGGGCGCCGGGGGCGGGCTGTAGCCGCGCCCGGTGAGCATGTCGGCGGCGGCCTTCGTCCAGATGACGAGGTTGTCCCCTTCGGCGGTGACGGTGGACTCGATCGGCGTGAGCAGGTCGACGATGCGGTTGGCCGACAACAGCCCCTGGGCGCCGCAGCGTTCGCGGCATTCGATCGCGATGTCCCTGGCCCGCCAGGTGATCCAGCCCTTGGCCGCCGCGACGAGCACCTCCGCCTCGGCCGACTCGGGGGCGTCCCGCCCGGTGCAGTGGCGGGTGGCCTCGCGCAGCAGGAAGGTCGCCGCATAGGCGTGGGCCGCCGCGCCGAGCAGTCGGGTCTGGTTGCAGCGGTAGGCGAACAGCGGGACACCGGTCCGGCTCGCCGGGGCGAAGGTGTGCCGCCGATGGGCGTAGCGCACGGCGATGACGAGTGCCGCCCGGACTCCGCCCAGGGCCGCCGCGGCCAGGCAGAGCTTGCCCGTGGTGACGCGCTGGATGGACCGCAGGAACCGGCGGCGCCGACTGCCGATCGCACTGCGGAAGGCGCCCTCGGCGGTCAGGTCCGCGTGGTCACCGGCCAGCAGCGCCGTACGCCCCAGCACGACGTGGTCGAACGAGGTGATGGCGTGGTCGACCGACGAACCGGGGGTCTCCGAGAGGGGCCGTATCCGGATGCCGGGCAGCGGCCCCCGCTCGTCGCGCAGCGGCACCAGGAACAGGAACACGCCGCAGTCCTGGCCGCGGACGATCAGCCGGGCCGCGACCAGTCCGCTCTTGCGGCCCCCGGCGGGGCCGGTGTTGGGCATGAACTTCTGGGCCCCGGCCGACGGGGTGTGCAGCACGAAGGTGTCGGCCTCGGGCTGGTGGACCGCGGTGGTCTCCAGCTCGGCGGCGTTGTTTCCATAGCCGAGCTCGGTGATCAGGACGGTGCCGTACCGCCACAGCCGGGTGAAGGGTGCGAGGTCCACGGTACGGCGGGGGTCGAGGCGGAGGAGGCTGCCGAGAAACAGGTTGTAGTGAATGGTCGCCAGAGTGGTCAGCGAACCGTCGACCATTCCCAGCCACTCGTGCAGCGACACCAGCCGGTCCGTCGCCGTGACGAACTCCTCGACGGACTCGACGGATGCGATTCCTTCATTGACGACCCGCAAACGCTCATAAGCGAGCGCGGAACGCTCCGACGGCGACAATCCGTCGCGGTATCGGAAAATGTCCCGACGCAAATGCTCCGTCCAGGGTCTGTGCAGATCGTCGAATCGCCCGTCGAAGAGCACCTCGGTCAGCAGCGACACCTGTGCCCGGCCCGCCATGACGGCAGTGCCCATCTCCGCCCTCTCCCCCCGCCGGCCGTGGACTCAGCTCACAGGGCGCCGAAGAGCAGATGGCTCGCCGTGTTGGCCGGGTCCTCGTCGCGGTAGAACTGCGCTGCGGCGGTCATCAGCTGGTCCTTCGTCAGCTGCCCGCCCTGCTCGGCCAGCCGGTCGAAGGCCGCCCCGGCCTCCGCCTCGGGGACCCCGACGGCGGAGATGACCGCGACGAAGTCCTCCCTGCCGACCAGGCCGTCGTCATCCCGGTCGGCGAGGTGGAAGCCCGCCCGGTAGAGCGGGCCGATCAGCAACTCGAAGTGGTCACTGACCTGGTGCAGGGCCTGACGGAACTCGCCCTTGTCGATCCGCCCGTCCCCGTCGGCGTCGGCGGTCTCGCGCAGGGCCCGCCAGTACGTCATCAGCGCGTCGACGTATTCCTTGCCCTTGGCCGCCGTGCGCTCCTCGTTGACAGCGGCCAGAACGCGGCCGCCCATCAGTTCGAAGTCGTCTTCGGCGATCACACCATCGCCATTAGCGTCCAGCAAGGCGAACAGCTTTTCATACTTCTGGTCCAGTAGTGCGCCCATGCGGTCCCCACCCTCCAGTGCCGACAGTTCGCCGCGCCTCGAATATTTTCCGAAGCGCATGAAAGATTACCGAGAGGGGCCGGGAGAATTCACCCGTCATGGATTCTCTTTGGAGTGAAAAACGCGCCTCATACGTGACGTTCAGGCATCGCGTCGGCGCACGGCATGCCAACCGGCCAGGAGCGCGGCCGCCGCCCACAGCGCCGTCACCGCGAGGCCCGTCCAGGGGCCGACGTTCCCCTCAGGGACCTGGTGCAGCACTTGCTGTCCGGCGCGGTCCGGCAGATAGTCGGCGGCGCTCCCGGCGATGTCCCCGACCACGAAGCCCACGATCAGGATGAACGGGATGAGCAGGCTCAGCACCGCGGTGGCGCTGCGCAGCAGGAACGTGAGCCCCGCGGCGAACAGCGCCATCAGGGCGAGGTAGATCCCCGCGCCGACGCAGGCCCGCAGCGCCCCGGGGTCGCCGAGGCCGATGGCGTCCTCGCCCAGGAACGCCTGGCCCGCGAAGAAGGCGGCGAAGGCGGTGGTGAGCCCCACGGCGAGACCGGCACCGGCCACGGCCGCCGTCTTGGCCGCGTAGAAGAGGCCCCGGAGCGGGACGGCCGACAGGGAGATCCGCAGGGCGCCGTTGGCGTACTCGGAGGAGACGGCGGTGGCCCCGAAGGAGATGGCGGCGATCTGTGCGAAGTTGATTGCGTAGAAGGCGTCGAAGAGGTGGTCCTTGCTGTCGTCCAGCTCTGCCTTGCCGACGGTGGCGTAGACCAGCACGGTGATGGCGAGCGTGGCGGCGAAGACCGCGATGAGGGAGCCGAAGCTCGCACGGATGGATCTGATCTTGAGCCACTCGGAGTGCAGCACCGCTGTGGCGGACATGGTCGGGCCTCCTGTTCAGGGGGTCGGAGAAATCTGGGACGTCAGGTGATCGGGGCAGCGGCGGTGAACTCCGCCTCGTCCGCGGTGAGGGCGAGATACGCCTGCTCCAACGAGGCGCGCTCATCGGCCAGTTCGAGGACGGGGATGCCCTCGCGGGCGGCGGCGGCCCCGACCTGCTCGGCCCTCGCGCCCTCGACCACCCATCCGCCGTCCTCGTCGCCCAGGACCGTGTAGCCGTCGCCCAGCAGCGTGGCCCGCAGCCGGGCGGGGTCGCCCGCGCGCACCCGTACCCGCGCCTGGCTGTGCTGCTCGATGAAGTCGGCCATGGAGACGTCGGCGAGGAGTCGGCCCCGGGCGAGGACGACGAGGTGGTCGGCGTAGGTGGCGGTCTCGTTCATCAGGTGGCTGGAGACCAGGATCGTGCGCCCCTCCTCGGCGAGGCGGCGCAGCAACTGGCGGATCCAGACGATGCCTTCCGGGTCGAGGCCGTTGGCGGGTTCGTCCAGCAGGAGCACGGGCGGGTCGCCGAGGAGCGCGGTGGCGATGCCGAGGCGCTGGCGCATGCCGAGCGAGAAGGTTTTGATGCGGCGGCCCGCCACGGTGGCGAGACCGGTCTCCTCCAGCACCTCGTCCGCGCGGCGGTCCGGAAGGCGGTTGCTGACGGCGAGGCAGCGCAGATGGTCGCGGGCGGTCCGGGAGCCGTGGGCCGCCTGGGCGTCGAGCAGCGCCCCGGCCGTGCGCAGGGGTTCGCGCAGGGTCGCGTACGGGCGTCCGCCGATGGTGGCCGTGCCGGAGGTGGGGCGGTCGAGGCCGAGGATGAGGCGCATGGTGCTGGACTTTCCGGCGCCGTTGGGGCCGAGGAACCCGGTGACCCGGCCCGGTTCGACGCTCAGCGTGAGCCGGTCGACGGCCCGGGTGCTGCCGTATTCCTTCGTCAGGTCGTGCACGTCGATGGTGGTCATGGCGTCAAGCCTGGCCGGGCGGCCGGGGGCGGGCATCCCCCGCCGGAGGAGACCGGCTCCCCCGCGCGGGGGAGCCGCCGCCCCGCCCGCTCTGCCACGATGACGGCATGCCGCGCCTCCTGCTGCCGCTGACGCGTGCGGTCACCTACACCCGCTGGCTCCACCTGCTGGTGGGGTCGATCGTGCCGTTCGTCTGCGCCATGATCTATCCGGGGCTGAGCCGTCCGTCGGCGGCCGACTGGGTGCTGATCGCGGTCCTGCCGATCCCCCTGGTCCTGGCGGCCGCTGTGGTGCCCGAGACGCGCCGGGCGGAGGGGCTCCAGGCGCGGCTGATGCTGTTTCCCGGGCCGCACGCGCGCGTGCCCGGTGAGGAGGACCCGGGGGTCTCCGCCGCTCCGTCCGCTTCGTGGAGCGACCGGGCCAGGACGGGCGCCTGGCTGGTGCTGCGCCTGGAGGCGGGGCTCGCCGTCGCGCTGGTGACGGGACAGTTGATGGCCCTGTCCCTGTCGCTCGCCGGGGCGGCCGCCGGGGAGCCCGCCGTGGGCGACGCGCCGTTGCGGGTGTCCGGCACGGGCTGGGCGTACGCCCTGCTGATACCGGTTCCCCTGCTGGTGCTGGCCGCCCTGGGCGCCGGGGCGGGCGCCCTCATGGCGGAGGCCGCCCGGCGGCTGCTCGGTCCGTCGCCCAGGGAGCAGCTGGTGCAGTTGGAGGAACGCACCGAACGACTGCTGGAACGCAACCGTATCGCACGGGAGTTGCACGACTCCCTCGGCCACGCCCTCACCCTGGCCGTGGTGCAGGCGGGTGCCGCCCGGACGGCCGGTGACCCGGACTTCACCGATCGGGCGCTGGAGACCATCGAGGAGTCGGGGCGGGCGGCGCTGGAGGATCTGGAACGGGTTCTGATGGTCTTGCGCGAGACGGCGCGGCCTCCCGGCGCCCGCCCGGCGCTCGGCGACGCGGGCCGCCTGCTGGACTCCGCCCGGTCCTCGGGCGCGCGGATCGACGCCGAGGTGACCGGTCCGCTGGAGCGGGTGCCGGGCCCGGTGTCCCGCGAGGGCTACCGGATCCTCCAGGAGGCGCTGACCAATGTGCTGCGGCACGCGGGCCCCGTCCCCGTCCGCGTCCGCATCGCCGTGGACGAGGCGCGGCTGCGGCTGGAGGTGCGCAACCCCCTCTCCGCGGCCGCGGCGTTGGCCGTCACGGGAGGTGGCAGCGGGCTGCGCGGCATCCGTGAGCGCGCGGCGCTGCTCGGCGGGAAGGCCCGGACGGAGCCGGACGGCGGTCAGTGGCTGGTCCACGTCGATCTGCCGCTGCGGTGATCAAGGCACCGCCTATGCTGGGCGGATGCTCACCGTTCTCCTGGTCGACGACGAGCCTCTGGTGCGGGCGGGCCTGCGCGCCGTACTGGAGGCGCAGCCGGACATCGAGGTGGTGGGCGAGGCCGCCGACGGCGCCACCGTCATCCCCCTGGTGCGGCAACTGCGGCCGGACGTCGTCGCCATGGACGTACGGATGCCGCTGATGGACGGCATCGAGGCCACCCGGACCGTCCTGCGCACGGTGCCGGACCCGCCGAAGATCATCGTGGTGACGACCTTCGAGAACGACGAGTACGTGTACGGGGCGCTGCGCGCGGGCGCCGACGGGTTCCTGCTGAAGCGGGCGCGCCCGGCGGAGATCGTGCACGCCGTGCGGCTGGTGGCCGAGGGCGATTCGCTGCTGTTCCCGGCGGCGGTGCGCCAGTTGGCCGCCTCGTACGGTGAGACCGACGGCAGCGCGGAGGGCCGGGCGGCCCTGGAGCGTGCCGCGCTGACCGAGCGGGAGGGGGACGTGCTGCGGCTGGTGGCCCGCGGACTGTCGAACGCGGAGATCGCGGCGCGCCTGGTGGTGGGCACCGAGACCGTCAAGTCGCATGTGAGTTCCGTACTGGCGAAGCTCGGGGCGCGGGACCGCACCCAGGCGGTCATCGCCGCGTACGAGTCCGGCTTCGTGTCGCCGGGCGGATGACTGGACATGGGTTGGCGGACACCCCTAGCCACGGGCCTCGGGTGAGGCGAGGCCGGCCAGCAGGAGGCGCATGCCGCGGTGGAAGTGGGCGTCCCAGTCGTCCTCGTCGAGGAGCGGGAAGTGGCCCGCGAGGGTGGGGTATGCGTCGATGCGGGAGCGGAGGTGGGCGTCCACGGCCGCGCGGGTGGCCGCCTCGTCGGAGCGCTCGCGCCACACCGCTTCGGAGGAGGCGGAGCCGAGCACATAGTGGGTGAGGGTGGCGGCGGCGGACGACAGGTGCACCCCCTCGAAGCCGCCGGTCGTGAGCGCGGTGTACGCGAACTCCGAGGACCGCAGGGCATTCGGGCCCAGGAGGGGGCGGGATCCCGCCAGGGCCGCGGCCCAGGGGTGCCGCAGCAGCACGGACCGCAGCCCGGTCATGAACGCCTCGATGTCGTCCTGCCAGGCGGCACTGTGCTCACCGGGAAGGTCGAGTTCGCCGAAGACCGCGTCGAGGGCCAGATCGAGCAGGTCGTCCTTGGTGGCCACGTGCCAGTAGAGGCTCGTCGCGTGGGCACCGAGCCGCTCCGCGAGCCGACGCATGCTCAGTTTCTGCACACCGTCGCGGTCCAGCAGCTCGACGGCGGTGGCGGTGATCCGCTCGTGCGACAGCTGGGGCCCGTTGCGGGAGGACTTCTCCGCGCGGAACCACACCGCTCCCGGTGCGTCCTCCGCCGTCTTCTTTCCCTCGTTCCCGCTCTTCGGCTGCTTCGCGCTCACGGTGCCGCAGCCTATCTCGCCAACGCTTCCCCTGCAGTGTTGGAGATACTCCAACACTGCAGGGGAACAAGGGAGAACCATGAGCGACGAAGAAGGTCATGCGCGGCGATGGGCGATCCTGGTGGCGCTGTGTGCCGCCCTCCTCGTGATCGTCATCGACAACACGGTGCTGCATGTCGCGGTGCCCGCCATCGGCGACGCCTTCGGAGCCTCAACAGGGCAGTTACAGGCGGTGATCGACGCCTATGTGGTGGTCTTCGCCGGGCTCCTCATCACCGCGGGGGTGCTCTCCGACCGGTACGGCAGGCGGCGCACCGTCGTCGTGGGACTGCTGGTCTTCGGCGTGGCGTCGGCGCTCGCCGCGGCGGCCCCCTCGGTGGGGTGGCTGATCGCGATGCGGGCCCTGATGGGCGTGGGCGGGGCGCTGGTGATGCCCGCGACGCTCGCGGTGCTCGTCGCGGTGTTCCCCGAGCGGGAGCGCCCGCGGGCGTTCGCGGTGTGGAGTGCGGTGGCGTCCGTGGGCATGGCCGCCGGGCCGCTGCTCGGTGGCGCGCTGGTCGACGCGTGGAGCTGGGCCGGGGTGTTCCTGATCAACGTCCCCGTGGTGGCGGTGGCCCTGGTGGGGATCGTACGGCTGGTGCCCGAGACGCGGACGGGCCACGGCCGGGGGCCGGACCTGCCCGGCACCGCGCTGGTCACCGCGGGAATGACCGGCCTGGTGTGGGCCCTGATCGAGGCCCCGGCGCAGGGGTACGCTTCCCCCGTGGTGCTGACCGGGGCGCTGGTGGCGGTGGCGGCGCTCGTCGCCTTCGGCGTACGGCAGGCCCGCTCCCCGGTGCCGATGGTCGACCTGCGGCTGTACCGGGACCGGAGGTTCTCCGGGGCGAGCTTCGCGGTGGCGGTGATGACGGTCGCGACGGGCAGCACGCTCTTCATCCTGAGCCAGCATCTGCAGCTGGTGCTGGGCTATGGCGCGTTCGAGACCGGACTGGCAGCCGTGCCGCTGGCGGCGGGAGTCGTCGCGGGCTCGGCGGTCGGCGGCCGGGCACCGGCCAGGTTCGGGGCGCGGGCCTGCATCGTGGCCGGATTCGCCGTCACCGCGGGCGGTTTCGCGGTGCTGGCCTTGTTGCCGGAAAGCGGAGGCTACGGGGCGGTGTGCGCCGGGCTGGCGCTGGCCGGAGTGGGATCCGGCGTCGCGGGGCCCTCGGCCACCAGCACGGTGCTCGGTGCGGTGCCGCCGGAGCGGGCCGGGATGGGTTCCGCGCTCAACGACACCCACCAGCAGCTCGGCATCGCACTGGGGGTGGCCGGTCTGGGCGGTCTGCTCGCCACCGCCTACCGGGGCGCCCTTCCGGACGGCATGCCCGGCCACGCGGTGTCCTCGCTCGGGGCGACGCTCTCGTACGCGAAGGATCGCGCGGGCGGAAACGCCCTGGCCGAGTCGGCCCGTACGGCCTTCGTCGACGCCCAGTCCCTCACCATGACCCTCGGGGCGGCGGTCGCCCTGGCCGGAGCCGCCGTGGCGTACCTCGCCCTGCCGGGCCGCGCCGACCGCACCGGCCGGGCGGCGGTGTCCGCATCAGGTGAAGAATCCTATGTAGGACGAGGCGAGGCTTGAGACCAGCCAGAACATCCCGAAGGCGATACCGATGATGATCAGTATCGCCAGTGCGCTGTCCACCTTGCCGACTGAGGTGAACGGGGGTCCGGGTTCCAGGTCTCGTGGGCTCATTCGGTCAACATACGACAACAAGTCGGTGTGTGTAGAGACTTGTTGATGTTCCCGTAACCGCCGGGTCCTCGGTGCGACAGGGACCGCACGCCCGCGTACGCTGCTACGACTCCGACCAGTTGTACCGGGTCGCGCTCATCCGCCTCTGACGGGACGCCGTGCGGATGGTCCGTCGCCCACGACCCCCAGCACCGGGGCGGCCGCGGCGCCGGCTGTTGAGGGGGTGCCCCTTGTTCGTACCAGTCGGCAGTCATGTCCTGAGACGGCATCAAACGTCTATGTCTGAGCCGAGCCTCGTCGAGTGGTCGCGCGTCCGGAGGAAGTGATCTTGACACTGGAGGGCGTTGCTCCGAATGACCAATGCGGTCCTGAACGTGCTGGCTCTTGTCCTCCGCTGCCCGATGGCTGGCCTATGCGCAGCTTCCTGGGCAGGCTGAAGGACCGCGTCCGAGCGGACATACTCCAGATCGGGACCCACTGTCACTTCTCGCCGGAGGAAATCCTCATCCAGGAAGGCGACCGCTCCCAGTACGTGGTCCTGCTGCACTCCGGGTTCGCCAAGGTCACCGCTCAGCTGGAGAACGGCCGGGAAGCCCTTCTGGCGATCCGGGCAGGCGGCGACATCGTGGGCGAGATGGCCGCCTTGGATGACGCTCCGAGATCGGCGACGGTCACCGCGTGCGGTGAGATTTCAGCCAGCGTCGTGGAATACGAGGACCTCCAGCTGTTTCTCCACCGCCATTCCGACGCGGCGATCACGCTCACCGGCATGGTCGTCGAGAAGCTGCGCTGGGCCAACCGCCGCCGGGTGGAGTACGGCGGGCTCCCCGTCAAGGCACGCCTTGCCCGGGTTCTGTCGGAACTCGCGCTGTCGCACGGCCACCAGGTACGGCGGAGTCTCGTCATCGGTGTCGCCCTGAGCCAGCCGGAGCTGGCCGCACCGACCGGCTCTTCGGAAGTCACCGTCCACAAGGCGCTCAGAGAGCTGCGCCAGGAGAGGCTGCTCGCCACAGGTTATCGCCGCGTCACCGTACTGGACCTGGCGGGGCTGCGTCGGACCGCGGGCCTGCCCGACCCCCCGTTCCGTCATCCACAGAAACCGTATTAGTACGGCTTTGGCCGTGTTCTCCACGGTCTGCTTGCACAGTTGATGCCCGGCTCGCGGCAGCGAGTCCACATCCGTCACTTCACCAGACAGGTGTCGCATGGCATCACAGGACATCATCAGGCGCCATCTCTGCTTGGCCGCTGACGTAGAGCGGTACAGCAGGCTGGACATCCCGCAGCAGGAGCGGACACAGGCCGAACTCGTCGGAGTGCTCGACAGAGCGGCGGCTCTGAGCGGCCTGGACAGGCTCTCCTGGATGCGTCAGCCGCAAGGGGACCAGGAGTTCGCCGTGCTGCCCATCGGCACTCCGGAGCAGGTCGTGCTCGGTGAGTTCGTCAGGAATCTCACGGTCGCCATCGGGGAGTGCAACGCCCATCGTCCGCGGAAGCAGCCGATGCGGCTTCGGCTGGCCCTGGACCTCGGGGTGGCCAGGACCGCGGCGCTCGGGCACAGCGGTCCCGCACCGATAGCCGTCGCCCGTTACCTGAACGCACCACCGCTGAGGTCCGTGCTGACCAGGACCCGCACCACGAGCCTGGCCGTCATCGTGTCCGATCGGCTCTACCAGGACGTCGTCCAGCATCGCAGCCACGGGCTGGACCCGGACCAATACGTCAAGGTGCACGTGCGACACGACGAGTTCGCCGGATACGGGTGGATTCAGGTACCCGAACACAGCACGGCCGAGATCCGCGGCCTCGCCCTGAACGGTCGCCCGGTGACGGGCATGGCGGACGGAAAGCGAGAGGACCCCAGCATGAACACGCCCGAAGCGATCGCGGCGCTGGCCGGTAGCGCTGTCGTGGGCGCCATGGCCACCGACGCCTGGTCTTTCGTACGGAACCGGTGCGCTGCTCTCCTCGACCGCCACGCACCCGAGGAGAGTCGGGCCGTTCTGGATCTTTTCAACGGCTTCGACCGGTGCCTCTCCACGGTGGAGGGGGAACAGCACAACAGCCTCGCCGCCATGTTCACCGACCAGGCCACCACCACTCTTGCACGCATCGCGGCACTCTCCGACGAAGCGGCCGACGAGGTGCGAACCCTCGCCGAGACGGCCGACTCCGCGCGGACGGAGAGCGCTGCCCAGAACACCATCAGCGTCCGCGACGTGCGGGCCAAGGGGGACTTCATCCTGGGCGGCCGCGACACCAAGGTTTACAAGGGAGGACAGCGATGAACTTCGGCAGTGATCAGCCCGAGGGCTTCGAAGAGGCGGCGTTCCAGAGGATCACGGTCAACCGGCCTTCCGCGGGAAGGGACGTGATGGTGGCGGGCCGCGACCTCACCATCAGGCACATCGTTTCGGGCCTCGCCTTGCTGCGCCCGCACCCCGTCGACCGCGGCCTCATCCTCCGCAAACCGCTCTTCGTCCCACCGTCCATGGCGTTCGGTGGGCCGGTACCGGAGCCGTTCCCTGTTGCCGACCCGATCGAAGGCAGCGTCACCGCGCTCCTGGGCAAGGAGTCCTCGGGTCGCCGCACTACGTCGCTTGACCTGCTCGATGCGGCGCTGGTCGACAAGGACCATGAAATCTTCGAGCTGTACCCGGACTGGGAGAAGCCCGACGCCGACCGCATTCCCTGCGAGCCCAACACCGGATACCTTCTCAACCTCGGTGGGGTCAAGGAGCCGCTCGACAAGGAGTTCCACGACCGGCTCGCCGAATACGCCATGCGGGCTCTCGCCACCGGCACCCGCCTGATCGTCGTGGCCACCCCGCGCGTCTGGAACAACACCGTCATGAACAGCCGGACCTCACCGGTAAGGGTCATGGAGATGGACCCGCCCTCCGCGCTGGAGGTTGCCCGCCGGCGGATCGAGGCCGACCGCGAGCGTGCCGGACGCGCCTCATGGCTTACGGACAGTTCCAGCGTGTTCGCGGGTCTGCTGCGCGGAGGCGAGCCGCCTGCCGAAGCAGTACGCCTGGCCCATGTCGTCCTGCGCGCGAAGGGTCCCGGGGACACGGATGCGCTCGATGGATCTTCTGGAGACGGTCCTGAACCTTCTCGCGCGCCCGTCGGCGGCCTCGGAATGGGCGGAGGTGGTGGAGCAGAAGAATCCAGTTCCGGTATCCGAGCCATCTTGATCTCTCGTGCTGCGGGGTGAGTAACTGTTCGCCGCGCGGATCGCGGACATCGGGCATGCCCTGGTGGACGCGATGGAGGCCGGGCCGAGGCCCGCGGACCTCATGGCGGGTTTCGCGGATCCGCTGCCGGTGCGGGTCATCGGTGTGCTGCTGGGCGTGCCGGAGCGGGACTGGGACCGGTTCGCGTACTGGTCGGGCACCCTGTACGGCACGGACCGCTACGGCGAGCGGGAGATCGCCGTAGCGGGCGAGGACCTGATGGCGTATCTCGGCGACCACGTGGCCCGGAAGCGGCGGGAGCCGGGGGACGACCTGATCAGCCAGGTCGTCGGGATCACCGATGCCGCGGGCCGCCCGCTGCCCGATGCGGTCCTGGTGCAGATCGCGCGGGGGCTGATGGTCTCCGGCCACGAGACGACGTCCAGCGCGATCGGGAAGCTCGTACCGGTCCTGCTGGACGACCGGTCCCGGTGGCGGCGGTTGCTGGAGGACCGGTCGCTGGTGCGGGCCGCGGTCGAGGAGTTGCTGCGTTTCGACGTCAACCGGGGGCCGGGTATGCCGCGTTATCTGACGGAGGACATTGCACTGGGCGGTGAGGTGATCCCGAAGGGCAGCACCACGCTCTCGGTCATCGACGCCGCCAACCGCGACGAGCGGATGTTTCCGGAGCCGGACGCACTGGACCTGGGCCGTTCCCCCAACCGGCACATCTCCTTCGGCGCCGGTGCGCACTCCTGTGTCGGCCAGGCGCTGGCCCGGACCGAGCTCCAGGTTGCCCTGGACCTCCTGCTGGAGCGGCTGCCCGGGCTCGGCCTGGCGGTTCCGTCGGCCGAGCTGGTGCGGCGCGAGGGGTGGCTCACGGGAGGCTTCGAGCGGGTTCCGGTGGTGTGGTAGCGGCGGCGGAACACGTATGATCCAGCACGATCAGCGGGATCAGGCAGGGTCCAGGGGGATCCAGGGGGAGGAAAAGTGGCCGTGGTGACAGAACACAGGGTGGACGGAAGACCGGAGGGCCTGCGTTCTCCGCGCACCCTCTCGGCCGTCTCGGCGGTGCTCACCGGAACGATGGCGCTGTACATCGCGCTCGTCGCGTTCGGCAACATCACCGACTTCGGCACCAACCAGCAGTTCGTACGGCATGTCCTGGCGATGGACACGACGTTCAAGGACGACGACCTGATGTGGCGGGCCATCACGTCGACCGCGCTCCAGGACGCCGCGTACATCGCCATCATCGTCTGGGAAACCCTCGCCGCCCTCGTGCTTCTCGCCTCGACGGCCCTGTGGTGCAAGAGCCTGCGGGGAGGCGGCAGCGGCATCCGGCGCGCACGCCGGGCCGGGACCGTCGGGCTGCTGATGCTGATGCTGCTGTTCGGTGCCGGGTTCATCGCCATCGGCGGCGAGTGGTTCTCCATGTGGCAGTCGAAGTCGTGGAACGGACTGGACGCCGCCACGCGTGTCTTCCTGCTCTCCGGGATCGTCCTGGTGCTCACGCACCTGCCCGCCTCAGCCGAGCGAAGGGAGCCCGGCTCCGAGGGCTGACGCAATCGCCGGAGCGTCGCCGTCCAGGAAGCCGAGCAGCTCGGCGCGGGTCGGCCCGGTGGCGGGCCCGCGGCGGGTGACCGCGAAGGCGGCCGCGGCGTTGGCGCCCCGTACGGCGTCGAGCGGGTCCAGCCCGCCGCCGAGGAGGGCCAGGAACGCGCCGGTGTGGGCGTCGCCCGCGCCGTTGCTGTCGACCGCGGTCACCTGACGGCCGGGCACGTGCACGGCCTCGCCACCGGGCGGGACGAGCCAGCACCCGGCCGCGTCGGCGCGGACGAGCACCCCGGTCTCGGGGCCCAGCCGGGCGGCGAGCGCGGCGGCCGTCCGCCGGGCGTCGTCCAGACCGGTCATCAGGCGCCCCTCGCGCTGGTTGCAGCTGATCCAGTCGCAGCGCGCCAGTGCCGTGCGCAGCACGTCTTCGGGGATGTCGGAGACCAGCGGCCCCGGGTCGAGGAACGCCCTGACATCCGGGGGCAGTTGCGCGATGAGCCCGGCCAGGACCGGGCCGCCCGCCGGGTGGGCGAGCCCGTAACCGGAGATCTGCACCAGATCGCCAGGCCGCAGCGCGGCGAGCACCGCCGCCGCGTCGGCCCCGGTCAGCCGGGCCTCCGCCCCGAGGCTGGTGGCGAAGGTCCGCTCGCCGTCGTCGTCGACGAGGGCGACGCAGAAGCCGGTGTCGGTGTCCGGCAGCGGGGGCAGCAGCACCTCGATGCCTTCCCGGGCGAGGTCGGCGCGCACCCGGTCCGCGAACGGCCCCGAGCCATGGCCTCCGGCGTAGACGGCGGGCAGGCCGAGGCGGCGCGCGGCGGCGAGGACGTTGAAACCGCCGCCGGTGACGAAGGTGGTGTCCGTGGCGACCACGTCGCCACCGCGGTCGGGCAGCGCGGGGACCCGCATCACCAGGTCGACGATGGCGTTGCCGAGCAGCACCAACCGGCTGTCCGCGCCGCTCATGCGGGCTCCTGCGCGGTCGGCTCGGGCAGCGTGTGCGGGGGCAGGGGCGGCTCGGCCGCCTCGTCGGCGCGCCCCGTGGCGCCGCCCAGCCGCCGCAGCAGCGCGTAGACACCGGCGGCGAGGGCGAGGGTCACGACCCACCCCAGGCCCTTGGTGCCGATCCAGGTGTCGGAGAGCGGTCCGGCGAACCAGACGTCGGTCGAGCTGGTGGCGGCCTCGGTGAAGAGCAGCCCCACCACGATGGCCACCACCCACGCGGTCAGCGCGGACCAGCGGACACCGCCCCGGAACCAGTAGCGGCTGGTGCGGCTCACATCCATCAGCGCCACGCGGTCGTAGGACCGGCGGAGCATCAGGTCGACCGCGAACACCCCGACCCAGGCGGTGATCGGCACGGCCAGGAGGGTGAGGAAGGTGATGAAGGGCCCGTAGAAGTCCTTGGCGATGAGGATGAAGTAGATGCCGCCCACGAAGGTGACGACCACGTCCAGCCCGACGGCCACGGTGCGGCGGACCCGTATCCCCAGGGTGATCATGGTGAGCCCGGCGGAGTACACCGACAGGTGGTTGGAGAGCAGCAGCCCGCCGAAGGCCGCGATCAGATACGGGATGGACATCCACGACGGCAGCATCGCGTTGATGGCCGAGACCGGGTCGGCGGCCGAGGCCAGGCCCGGCTGCCCCGCCGCGAGCAGCGAGCCGAGCGAGATGAGCACCACCAGCGGGATGCCCGCGCCGAACGCGGAGGCGGCCACCAGCCTGCGGCCGGGGATCTGCCGGGGCAGATAGCGGGCGTAGTCCGCGCCCGCGTTGGCCCAGCCGATACCGGTGCCGGCGGCGATCATCCCGGTGCCCACGACCATCGCGCTGACCGGGCCCGCCGGGGCCTGGAAGACCTTGTCCCACGCCACCGTGGCCGCGAGGAAGGCGATGACGACGAGGTTGAGCACACCGAAGGCGTACGTGGCCCACTTGTTGATCCACATGATGGTGGCATGGCCGAGACCGCTGATCAGCAGGGTGCAGCCGATGAAGACGAGCAGGCAGACCACGGTGAGGACGGCGTTCTGATGCACGCCGAACGCCGCGTTGAGCAGGGCCAGCAGGGCGAAGGCCGCCGTGGTGGTGTTGATGGTCTCCCAGCCCAGGCGGCTCAGCCAGGTGATGAGGGTGGGGCCCGCGTTGCCGCGCACCCCGAACACCGCGCGGGAGAGGGTGAGGGCGGGCGCGCCGCCTCGTTTGCCCGCGATGCTCAACGCGCCCACCAGGGCGAACGAGCCGAACGAGCCGATGACGGCCACGATGACCGCCTGCCAGATGTTCAGGCCGCGGAAGCTGACGAGGGCGGCGCCGAGCGGCAGCCCCAGGATGCTGATGTTCGCCGCGAACCACGTCCAGAACATCTGCCCGGGGTGGCCGTGGCGCTCGGAGTCGGGCACCGGCTCGATGCCGCGCGTCTCCACCGCGCCGACGCGGTCGTCCTGCGAAGCGGCCATGGTCGTACCTGTCTTTCTGTGCGGGGACTGCGGGCCGTCCGCGCCGCCCCCGGGATGGGGCAGGTGGCGCGGATGCGGCAGGTGGTTCACCCGGCTGCGGCGGCCCGCAGCGCGAGGAGGGAGGTGGCCAACGGCTCCAGGTCGAGGCCGTTGACGGAACGGAGGGTGGTGAGCGCGTCGGCGGGGAGGGCCGAGGCGCCGCTGAGGGATCCGGCGATGGCACCGGCGATGGCACCGATGGTGTCGCAGTCGCCGCCGAGGTTCGCCGCCAGGAGGCAGGCGCGCCAGGGTTCGCCGTCGGCCAGGGCGAGTACGGCGAAGGCGGCGGGCACCGACTCCTGGCTGGCCACACTGGTGCCCACGAGGTCGCTGATGCGGTCCAGCGCCCGTTCCTCGGGCAGACCGCGGACCAGTTCCACGGCCCACTCGATACGGGCCGCGATGGCGGCGCCGTACACCCAGTGGCCGCGCTCGGCCCCGGCCGCCGCGGCGGTGATGCCCGCGGCGATCGCGTCCTCGAGACCGCCGCCGCCGACGCCACGGCTCACGGCCGCGCCCACGGCCGCGGCGGAGGCGATGCCGAGGGTGGTGTCATGGGTGACCCGGCAGGCCGCCGCCACGTGGTCGACGAAGGATTCGAGTGGCTTGTCGGGGAAGGCGACGCCGACCGGAGTGATCCGCATGGCGGCGCCGTTGGTGGACCCCGACCGGCCCGCCTCCTCGGGCGGCACGCCGCGCGAGACGGCCTCCAGGGCGGCCTTGGTGGAGGGGCCGAGCAGATCGTACGAGCCCTTGGCCTTCATGGCGCGCTCCCACTCCAGCAACTCCTGGGCGAGCCGGAGCGGGTCGATGTGCCCGTTGCCGTCCACCAGCAGCCGTCCCACGATGACGGCCTGATCGGTGTCGTCGGTGACAGACCCGGCGGGCAGTCCGGCGCTCACCGGATTCTCCGCCGGGCCCGGCTCGAACCCGGTCACGGCGCCGAACCGGGCGACGATCGACCGCCGGGGCATGATCTGGGTCGGCATGCCGAGGGCGTCGCCCATGGCCAGGCCGTACAGGGCTCCGAGTGCGCGGTCGTGCTGGTGGCTCATCAAGACTTCCTGTTGTCGGTACGGGATGTCGTACGGGCTGTTGGTACGGGCTGTCGTACGGGATGGTGGCGGGTGCGGACGGCGGTTCAGCCGGGCGGTTCGCCGAAGCCCAGGTGCAGCTGGAAGCGGGCGGGGTCCAGCAGGCTGGTGACGTGTTCGACGACGCTGCCGTCGGCCCCGCGGCTGACCCTGCGGGTCCGCAGGAACAGGTCCCCCTCGGCACGCCGCAGCAGGCCCGCCTGATCGGCGTCCAGCCCGGACACGGACGCCCACTCGTCGCCGTGGGTGGCACGGACCCCCGCCGCGGCCAGGGTCTTGGTCAGCGAGCCGTCGACCAGTCCGCGCAGCGGCACATCGGCGAGCGCCGGAAGCAATGGAACCCGGCTGCGCTCCAGCGAGACGGGCGTGCCCTCGGGCAGGATCCGCAGCCGGTCCAGCGCCAGGAACTCGGCGCCCTCGATCCCCAGCTCCCCGGCCAGCCGCTCATCGCGCACCGCCTCCAGCCGCAGCACCTCGGTGCTGACCCGGGCCCCCTGATCGGCCAGGGCCCTGGTCCAGCCCAGCCGGTTGTCCAGCAGGCCGCCGTCGAAGGTGACGAACGAGCCGACCCCCGCATGCGTGGAGATCAGCCCCCGCTTGCTCAGCTCGTCCAGCGCCTGCCGGACGGTGTTCCGGCTCACCGCGAAGCGCCTGGTCAGCGCATGCTCACCGGGCAGCCTGCTGCCCGGCTCCAGGGCGCCGCTGTGGATCTCACGCGCCAGGACACCGGCGATGCGCTGGTGCTTCAGGACCTGTTCAGTCATGTCCAGAAGCTAGCCATACCTGTTCAGTCCTGTCCAGTGTCCGGAGCGGACTTCTTCATCCAGCGCTCCAGGCCCGCGGCGTCCAGCGGCAGGTCGGCCGAGAGCACCTCGGAGCCTTCGGGGGTCACCAGGATGTCGTCCTCGATGCGTATCCCGATGCCGCGCAGCTCCGGCGGGACCGTCAGGTCGTGGGCGTGGAAGTACAGGCCGGGTTCCACGGTGAGCACCATGCCGGGGGCCATCTCGGCGCCCTGGTAGGCGTCGTACGAGGACTGGGCGCAGTCGTGGACGTCGAGGCCGAGGTGGTGGCCGATGCCGCAGATCAGCCAGTGGCGGCGGTGCTGACCGCGGTCGGAGAGGGCCTCGTCGACGGAGACCGGGAGGAGGCCCCAGTCGTGGAGGCCGTGGGCGATGACCTCCATGGCGGCGTGGTGGAAGTCGGTGAAGCGCTTCCCGGGGCGCACCTGGGCGAGAGCCGCGCGGTGGGCCCGCTCGACCAGGTCGTGGACCTGGGTCTGCGCGGCGGATAAGCGTCCCGAGGCGGGGAAGGTGCGGGTGATGTCGGCGGTGTAGAGGTCGCGGGTCTCGACGCCCATGTCGAGCAGGACCACGTCGTCCGGGCGCACCGGGCCGTCGCACCGGACCCAGTGCAGGGTGGGGGCGTGGGCGCCGCTGCCGACGATGGTGGCGTAGCCGGGGGCGTTGCCGTGGGTGCGGGCGTGGCGTTCGAAGGTGCCTTGCAGCCAGCGCTCGCCGGGCCTTCGAGGGCGGTGGGGAACTCCGCGACCACGGCGGCGAATCCGGAGACGGTTCGGTCGACGGCCTCGCGGAGGCGGGCGATCTCCCAGTCGTCCTTGATCATGCGCAGTTCGGCGAGGGTGCGTTCCAGTTCGGCCGAGGGCTCGTGGTGGCCGTCGGCGAGGGGGCCGGTGGTCAGGGGGCCGGTCACCAGTGGATCGGCGAGTCCCGTCAGTGCGGTCTCCAGCTCCCCGGATGGGCGGACCTCCAGCTGGAGCGCGTCCGCCCAGCCGCCGGGGCCCGGGGCGGCGCCGACCCACAGCTCGCCGTACGCGGCGTCGGAGAAGAAGCCCGGCTCGCCGGGGGCGGCAGGTACAGGGTCGCGTCGTGTCCGGTGCCGGAGGGCCGCAGGACGAGGACGGCGTCCTCGGCCGTACAGCCGGTGAGCCAGGAGAAGTTGCTGTCCGGGCGGAAGTCGTAGCGGGTGTCGTTGCTGCGTACGGGGGCGCTGCCACCGGCCACGACGACGGCCCGGCCTGGGAACAGCGCGCCCAGCCGGGCGCGGTGTGCGGCGGCGCGCCCAGCGCCATCAGGCAGGGCAGCCCGAGGAACGCGGCGGCGGCCACCGCACCGCGGTCGCGCCGCAACGCGCCGACGATGCGGCGGCCCGAGGTCAGCGGTGCGCCGGGCGCGTGGCCAGGCCCTGGGCCTCGGCGTCCGGGAGCGGTGTGCCGACGACGCTCATCAGGACCGGCCCGGGTCCGCGAGGCCGATGGAGACGAGGTCGATGCCGCCGGAGAAGCCCGCGTGGAGGTACGCGCCCGCGATGTTGCTGCCGACGACCCCGGCGCGGGCCGGGGCGTGTGGGGTGGCGCGGGGGTCAGCGGCCGCAGCGCAGGGCGCGGAGCGGGATGGCGTCGCCCATCACCCGCATACCGGTGTCATTGGGGTGGAGGTGGTCGCCGCTGTCGTAGGCGGGGAGCATCCTGGAGGGCGCCGCGGGGTCCCGTACGGCCTGGTCGAAGTCCACGACCGCGTCGAACGCGCCGCTGGTGCGGATGAAGGCGTTGACCTGCTGTCGGACCGTCTCGTCCACGGCCTCGTACTCCCGCCAGCCCTCGTACGGCATGACGGTCGCCCCGACCACGCAGACGCCGCGCGCATGGGACCTGGCGATGATCTGCCGGTAGCCCGCGATCAGTTCGTCGGCCGTGGGGCCCGGCGTGGCCTTGATGTCGTTGATGCCCTCCAGCAGGATCGCCGTGCGCACCCCGGCCTGGGAGAGCACATCCCGGTCGAGCCGCTTCAGCGCGCTCTCGGCGGAGCCGTCGGCGAGGATCTTGTTGCCGGAGATTCCCTCGTTGGCCACGCCCTTGAGCCGGGAGCGGGGGTCGGCGAGCAGACGGCGGGCGAGGAAGTCCGGCCAGCGGCGGTTGGTGTCGGCGGAGGAGGCGGAGCCGTCGGTGATCGAGTCGCCGAAGGCGACGACGGCGCCGGTGCCGGGGCGTGGCCGCACGACGGCCGCGTCCAGGTAGTACCAGGAGGTGATCTGCTGGGTGTACGCGGCGGCGCCCTCCTCCGCGGCGTGGTCACCGGCCGGTGCGACGTACTGGGTCGCCCGGGCTCCCTTGTGGCCGGTCGCGAGGGTGCCCGCGCTGCGTACGTAGAGGCTGATCGCGAGGTCCGACTGCGGCTGGACCCGGCCGGGCAGCGGATCGCTGTACACGACGCCGCCCGCCGGTACGGTCACCGACGAGGCGCCGCGGAAGGTCAGCCGCCCGTTGCTGCCGGGCACGACCGCCGCGCCGGACGCGCGGGTGCCCGCGTAGGCGTGCCCGAAGGTCACCGGCTGGTCGCCGTAGGCGTTGGAGAGCCGGATGCGCAGGTCCCGGCCGCCGACGCTGGTGTGGATGACGAACCGGTAGGTCAGGTCCTGGGTCGCGGTTCCGGCCGGGTAGGCGCTGGAGCCCCAGGTGACGACGGAGGAGCGCGGGGCGGGAGGCGTCGCGGGCGCGGCGGCGGACCGGGCGGCGGACTGGGCGGCGGACGACTCGGTTCCGGTGGCCAGGACGACACCGAGGGCGACGGCGGTCGCGACCAGGATGCCCAGGGCGCGGACGGATAAGCCAGGTCTCTGCATGATGGGGCGTTCCCTCTCTCGACGGTTGAGTGATCGGATGAATTGATGCGCATTCCGACCTGCCTGTCGAGAGAGGGCGCCGCATTGCGAAAGTTTCGAGACCCGTCAGCTCACGTCATCGGATCTATGCCGCGCCCTGAGATCCGCCCTGACCGCGGCCGCGACGACCTTGTCCCGCTCCGCACGGCTGAAGCGCCCCTCGGACAGCCAGCCGTCGGCGAGGCTGCGCACCGCCCGGACGAACCGGACCCCGTTGACCGTGACGGTGAAGCCTCCGGTGGCCCAGGCCGGAACAGCAGGAGCTGATCAAGCGGCAGGCCGCCAACGCGGTGCCCGTCATGGTGCTCGTCCTCGCCGCCGGGATCTTCACCGGCATCATGACCGACGCCGGAATGGTCAAGGCCATGGCCGACGCCGCCCTCGCCGTCGTCCCCGACACCTGGGGCAACCTCGTCCCCCTCTTCACCGCCGTCCTCGCCCTCTCCCTCGGCTTCTTCATGTCGAACGACGCCTACGGGTTCGGCGTGGTGCCCGTCCTCGCCGAATCCGCGAGCCACTACGGCATCCACGCCAACGAGATAGCCCGCGCTGGGGGCCATCGGCCAGATCCCGCACAGCATGGGCCCGGCCTCGGCCCCGCTGTGGGTCCTGCTGGGCCTGGTCAAGGCCGAACTCGGCGACTTCCAGAAGCACGCCCTGCGCTGGGGCGCCCCCGTCTCCCTCGCCAACATCGCCTTCGCCCTGCTCACCGGCGCCATCACCCTCGCCTGACGCCACGCGCGTCCGGCGGGGGCCCGCTCCCTCAGGGTTCCGTACGACGCGTACGGGGGACGAAGGCGTACAGGTCCAGGATCTCCGGCCGCGGCGCGACGCCGGGACCTCCCGCGCGGACCCACGCGACGATGTCCTCGGTCGCGTCCGGGTCGTTGACCAGACCCAGCCAGACCGGCCGGGCACCGGCGGCCCGGCCCTCGGCGGAGGGCTGCACGACGACCACGTTGGCCTGGTCGCACACGTCGAGACAGTCGGAGATCCGCACCGGCGCCACCTCGCGCAGCCGCTCGGTCTGGGCCGTGTGATCGACGCGGGTGATCTTGGGGCTGCCGCAGCAGCAGTCCCGGCACACGACCAGGCGACACGGCGCCGGGGCGGCGTTCTTCGGCATGACTTTACCTTTCCTTTGACAGCGGATCAGTCCACCGCATAGCTTCAAGCACACCTGTATCGCACAAGGATCCGAGGGGGAGCGGCCGTGCGGACCCTGCTTCTCACCAAGCGCCGGTATCTCGATCTTCGCAGGTCCACCACCACGGGATGTTGAGCGGTCCCCTTCCGCACCTCCCTTCTTCCTCCGCGCCTCGCTCCCCTGGGCCCCCATGCCCTCCGCCCGCATGTCGCGGCGCGGCCTGCTGGGTCGCTGGCCGCTGCCTCCTCCGGTGCCGCCCTGCTGTCGGCGTACTCCGACGCCGAATCCGGCGGCACGGTCGTGCCCTTCTACACGACCGAGTCGGACCCCAAATCTCTCGCCCTCGCCGGAATCGCCTTCTCACATCTGCGCGCCCACCCGAAGCTGCCGGTGCGGGCCACCCGGGTGGCGGGCGGCTGGCGCTTCGACGGGCGCGTGCCCTGGTACACCGGCTGGGGGCTGAACGACCTGTTCCTGCTGGGCGGCGCCACCGAGGACGGCGAGGTGGTCTTCGGCGTCACCGGCGCCCACGAGCAGCCGGGCCTCACCGCCACCGGCCCGCTCCAGCTCGCCGCGCTCACCGGTTCGCACACGGTCGGACTGCTGCTCGACGGGCTGGTGGTGCCCGACGACGCGGTGGCGGTGCGGCTGCCGCACGAGCGCTGGGCGACGGAGGACCGCCCCAAGAACACCAACACCAACCCCGCCGTCTTCGGCGTGGCCCGCGCCGCCCTCGACCTCCTCGACGCGTCCGGCGACGCCGAGGCGCAGGACACGGCGGGCGTCCTGCGCGACCGCCTGGACGCGGTACGCCGCGACGCCTACGCCCTGGTGGACGAGGTGCCGCCCGCCGAACGGCTGGACGACCGGCTCGTGGCCAAGACCCGGGCGTACGACCTGATGCGTGCCGCCACCACGGCCGCGATCGCGGCGGGCGGCGGCCGGGCCTTCGGCCTCTCCCATCCGGCCCAGCGCCTCGCCCGGGAGGGTCTGTTCCTCGTCGTGCAGGGCCAGACCCCGGAGGTCCGTACGGCCCACCTGGCGGCCCTGCGGGCCTGACCGCGAAGAGACCTGCGGGCCTGGCCTCAAGGAGAATGGCCCTCACCGACGGGGGATGCGGTGAGGGCCATGCATGCAGTGTGGCACGGATGAAGGGCGGAAGTACCCATTCCGGCCAACAAACTTGGCATATATCTATCACTTGACTGCCAGTCACCCCACCTGCCTCAGCCGTATCAGCCGCTGTCGGCGGTCGGCGGTTCCGCGATACCGATGTAGTTCCCGGCGGGGACGGTCCGGATGCGGACCGACCACCCCCGCGCCGTCAGGTCGTCGGTGAGCGCCCGGGCGTCGTGGAACACCTTCACGATGCGGTACCGGCTGCCGTCGTCGAGCCACCGCAGCGCCGCCGGGGCGGACTGGCCCGCCAGGACCTCCTCCTCCGCGGCAGCGGCGGGGCCGTCGTCGATGAAGATCGCCTTGCCGCCGGGCGCGAGCGCCGCGGCGACGGTGTGCCAGAAGCCGGGCAGCCGCTCCGGCGGAACGTGGGAGAGCCAGAAGGCGAAGAACACCGTGTCGTAGCGCCGTGGCGGCCGCCATGCGAACAGGTCGGCCTGGACGAACCGGACCGCGCAGGGTACGGACGCGGTCCGCGCCCGGGCGAGGTCCACAACCTCGGCCGCCGCGTCGACGGCCGTCACCGACCGCGCCCGCGCCGCGAGCCGCGGCGTCCACTGGCCCGTTCCGCAGGCCAGCTCCAGCACGTCCCCGGCGACGGGGAGGCCGTCGACGGCGGCCAGCAGCTCCCGCAGTTCCTCGCGCTCCGCGTAGGGCCGGTCGTACTGGGCCGCGCCCGCCCTGTAGTAGGCCAACTGCTCCGCCAGGAGCGCGTCGTCGTCCATGGGGATCCTCTCCTCCGGTCCTCCGGGTCGGGAACACCGTCGGCCCTCCCCTTCGGACAAGGTCAAGCGGGCCCGGGAGGACCGCCGCGGGAACCGCGCAATCCAGTTGGTGCGCCGTAGGCGAACCCCCTGGGCTCCGGGACGCCCGTCGTCAATCCTGGCGGAAAATACGCCATGGAGGATCACCGTGATCGTGGAACACAGCGGAGGGACCGCATGACCGAGCGCGCCGAGTCCCTGTTCGACGCCGTCGGCGGCATGGCCGCCCTCCGCCGCCTGAGCGACACCTTCTACGAGGGCGTCCTGGCGGACCCGCTCCTCGCCCCGGTCTTCGCGAATTTCACCCGGACCCACATCGAACACGTCGCCGTCTGGCTCGCCGAAGTGTTCGGCGGTCCGGCCGACTTCACGGCGCGGCTCGGCGGCCACCAGGCCCTGCTCCGCTCCCACCTCGGCCTGTCGATCACCGAGGAGCAGCGGGTCCGCTGGATGGAGCTGATGGGCACGGCGATCGAGAAGGAGTTCCCGGACGACGCGCTGCTGCGCCGCCGCGTCCTGGAGTATTTCGACTGGGGAACCCGCATCGCCCGCGATGTCTCGGCCGGATCGGAGGGCGACGACTTCGGCGAGCCGGGCCCGACACCACGCTGGGGCTGGGACGGGCTGACGTGAACGGTTAGGGCGGCTCCCCCCAGGAGCCGCCGAACGGGCGAGGGCGCAGTTTGCCCCGGACGCCTACGGGGGACCCGGCTTACCCGATCTTCCTTTGGAGGCGGTATGGCTCTGACCCGTAGTCCGGTGGCCCGCGCATGGCGGCGCTGGCGACGGCCACGCGACCTGCACGTGCCGCGGAAACCCCTGGATGTCGAGGACGCCAACCGGCGCTTTCTGATGTACGGGGTGCTGCCGCTGTGGTGCGTACCGGCCGTGGCGGACTGGGCCATGCACCGCAGGACCCGGATCGAGGAGACCTCCGGCACCCGCGAATCGGCGCTGCACGCGCTCATGATGACCGAGGCGGGCGTCCCCGTAGCGATGGGGCTGCTCGCCCGGGTCAATCCGCTGGTGCTGTCGGTCATGGGCGGTGCGGCCGTGGTCCACGGCGCGACGGCCCTGTGGGACGTCACCCTGGCCACCGGCAAGCGTGAGGTACGCCCCGTGGAACAGCACATCCACAGCTTCCTGGAGGTGCTGCCGCTTTCGGCGCTGGCCTTCACCTCGTGTCTGCACTGGGAGCAGGTGCGCGCCACGCTGCGCGGGGGCGACACGGCGGAGGACTGGAAGCTGCTGCCCAAGGAGAACCCGCTGCCCGCCCGCTACCTGGCGGCGATCGGAGCGGCCATCGGGGCCTTCGTCGCCCTGCCGTACGCCGAGGAGATGACACGGTGCGTCAAGGCGGCCCGGGCCCGCAAGGCGACGTGAGCCATGCCACGACGACACCGCTCCTCGACCGCCGTGGCCGACGGCACGGTGGTCGAGCCGCTGCCCCGTCCGCGTATCGTCGCCCGTGACGCGCGGGGGCCCGAACACGTGGCCCTCGACGGCGCGGGCCGGATCCTCACCGGGACCGCGGACGGGGCGATCTGGCGGCTGACCCTGTCGGAGACGGCGGGCCTCGCCCGCGCCGAGGTCATCGCCGAAACCGGCGGCAGACCACTGGGGCTTGCCCCCTCCCCAGACGGCGAACTCCTGGTGTGCGACGCCCGGCGCGGTCTGCTGCGGGTCGACCCGCGGGGCGGGACGGTGGGTGTGCTCGCCGACACGGTGGACGGCGTCCCGCTGCGGTTCTGTAGCAACGTCGCCACGTCGGCGGACGGCGCCCTCTACTTCACCGTCTCCAGCCGCCGTTACGCCCTGGAGGACTGGCTGAGCGACATCCTGGAGGACACCGCTACCGGGCAGCTGCTGCGGCTGCGGCCGGGTGGCGAGCCGGAGGTGCTGCGGGACGGGCTGCGGTTCGCCAACGGAGTCGCGCTGGCACCCGACGAGTCGTTCGTCGCCGTGGCGGAGAGCGGCGCCCGCCGGATCAGGCGCCATTGGCTGACCGGTCCGCGCACGGGGTCGGACGACACCCTCGTGGCCGACCTGCCGGGCTACCCCGACAACCTCTCCCGGGGCACCGACGGGGTGGTCTGGGTCGCCCTGGCCGGGCCGCGGGAACCGCTCGTGGACGCGCTGCACCACGCCTCCCCCGCCCTCAGAAGGGCGGCATCGACCGTCGTCGGGAGGGCCCGCCCCCACCCGCGCCCCACGGTGCGGGTGCTGGCGATCCGCCCCGACGGAAGCGTGGCCCGCCATCTGCTGCGCCGCCGCTCCCCGTACCGGATGGCCACGAGCGTGTGCGAACACGGCTCCCGCCTGGTGGTGGGCAGTCTGCTGGAACGGGGCATCGCGGTGTACGGGTAGGGCCCCGGGAGCCGGTGTCCGGGCGTCATGCCGCCGGGGCCTCGATCTGGTCGTGCAGCCGGGCGCAGGTGCGGTTGATCAGGCGGGACACGTGCATCTGGGAGATGCCGAGCTGTTCGGCGATCCGGCCCTGGGTCGTGCCGCTCGCGTTCGGGCAGGGCGCGCAGCCTGGGCTTGAGAGCCTCGCGCTGGATGACGCGGTCGTAGGAGGGCTCCGGNGCGCCGAGGGTGTCGGCCAGGGAGTATCCGTCCTCGGCNCCCGGCAGTTCGGCGTCCAGGGACAGCGCCGAGAAACTCTCCATCGCCTCCATCCCCAGCAGCACGTCCTCCTCGCTCATCCCCGTGTGCTCCGCGATGGCCGACACACTCGGNGAACGGTCATCNGGAGTGCGCGNNAGNTCCTGGACGGCGGCGCGCACACGGTTGCGCAACTCCTGGACCCGGCGCGGCACATGCACCCCCCACATGTGGTCCCGGAAGTGGCGCTTGATCTCCCCCACGACCGTCGGCACGGCAAAGCTCGCGAAGGCGCTCCCGCGATCCGGCTCATAGCGCTTGACGGCCTTGACCAGGCCGAGCATCGCCACCTGCCGCAGATCCTCCGCGGACTCACCGCGGTTGCGGAACTGCCGGGCCAGCCGCTCCGCCATCGGCATCCAGGCCCGCACGACATCCTGCCGCAGCGCCTCCTTCTCGGGACCCTCGGGCAAAGGAACTCGGCGGAGGTGTCGGGAGCGTCGTCGTGCGAGTGCTTGCCCCGTGTGCGTACGGCAGTCATGCGCCGGTCTCCCTCGTCCTGTGGTCGGTAGCACCGTGAGGGAAGAGCCGACTGCCTGGGGCGCCGAACAGAGCACACCCCGAGCAGCCGAACTGCTCCCTTGGGCGTGCCTCTGTTCCGAAGCACATTGATGCGCCTGCCCGGCGCGAGCACCCGCAAACAACCTCGTCGGGTCAGGGGGTGGCGATCGGTGGCACGTCGAGGATGGGGTGGCCCAGTTGCCGCATCAGGTCGACGATGTCGAAGTGCGCGGTGCGTTCGATGACCTTCTCGCCGCGGAAACGGTCGATGCCGATGGCCTCGAACTCGGCGCGGCGGCCGCTCGGCGGAAGCCCCCGGAAGGGGCCCAGCTGGGTTCCGATCACCTTGACGCGGCTCATGACGAGGTCCCCCTCCGCTATCTGTTCCTGCACCATGTCGGTCACATCGGGAAAGGCCGCACGAAAGGCCTTGACCCAGGTCCGTACGCCCTCGGGGCCGTACAGGTCGAATTGCGGCCAGTGGAAGTCGTCCGCGAATATCTCGTCGGCCAGGGCGAGTTCACCGTTCGTGATCACCTGCTCGAAGAGCAGCGCCACCCGCTGCTTGCGGGCGCTCGACGATGTGCCGGGCTGGATCGCGATGTGCATACGTCCTCCTTCTGGTACCGCTCGCCGCATTCCATGAGTGCCGCCGAGAAGGCTAAGGAGGCGTCCGTGGATGTTCCAGCGGTCGCCCGCTTCTTGAGGGTTAACCCTGATGCCGCACATCGTCGGTGGTCATAGCGTCGGAGCCTGCTGCCGGACGAGGAGGAACGGGGTCCTGCCATGGCGTCGAATTCAGCGCTCTCAGCGGCCGTCGACGGACTCGCGCTGAACCGTCGGCACTGGCTGGTATTCGGCGTATGCGCCGCGGGTTTCTTCTTCGACTCCGTCGATCTCCAACTGCTCACCCTCGTGGCCCCCGTGCTGATGCGGGCCTGGTCGCTGGACGCCGGGCAGGTGGGGATTCTGTCGTCCGCGGCAATGGTCGGGATGCTCTGCGGCGCCTGCGTGTTCGGCGCGGTGTCCGACCGGGTCGGGCGCCGTCCCGCATTCCAGCTGACCGTCGCGCTTTTCGCGGTCGGCAGCGCGCTCAGCGCGATGGCGCAGTCGTTGCCCCAATTGGTCGCCCTGCGCTGCGTCGTGGGCCTCGGAGTCGGCGGTCTGGTACCGGTCGACACGGCGCTGATGGCGGAGTTCGTCCCGGCGCGCAGCCGGGGCCGGATGATCGCCCTGTGGGCCCTCGCCTTCCCCGTCGGCGGGCTGGTGTCCACCTGGCTGGTATCCGTGCTGCTCCCGCTCGTGGGCTGGCGCTGGGTCCTCGCGCTCGGTGTGCTGCCGGGCCTGCTGGTCCTGATGCTGCGACGGCTGATCCCGGAGACCCCGGGCTTTCTGCTCTCCCAGGGGCGTTTCGGCGAGGCGGAGCGTTCCGCGCGGTGGATCGCCCGGGGTCAGCCACTGGTGGCACCGGCAGCGGCGACCGCCACGTCGCCGTCGGCGGCCCCGCGGGCACGGCGCGGCCGCGCCCGGGATCTGTTCTCTCCCACGTACCGCAGGGGCACCGCGGTGGCCTGGCTGCTCTGGTTCTGCTGGAGTTTCGCCTACTTCGGCGTCACCTTGTGGCTGCCGACGCTGCTGGTGATGGAGGGCGTGCCGCTGCGTACCGCCCTGAGGTACGGCATCGGCTTCCAGCTGGCCGCGATCGCGGGACGCACGGTCATGCTGCTCTTCGCGGACCGCCTGGGCCACCGGCGACTGATCGTCATCACGGGGGTGGCCTCGGCCGGGCTGATGGCCGCCTTCGGGGCCTCCCACACGATGCTGTGGCTCGTGTGCGCGGGCTATCTGCTGTCGTTCTTCCAGGACGGCGGGTTCAGTGGCATCGCTCCGCTGACGCCCTCGCTCTACCCCACGGCGCTGCGGGCGACGGGCGTCGGGTGGGCCAACGCGGCCGGGCGGGTGGCGAGCATGCTGGCGCCGCTGCTGGTCGGAGCACTGGTCACCGTGCACGCCCGGTGGGCCGTGTTCGCCGTGTTCTCGGGCTGTTTCCTGTGTGCGACGGCCGCCGTCGTCATCGGCGGAGAGCTGTCGCCGGGGCGGCCCGCGCGGACCGGTCCGGCACCAATCGAGATGCAGAGCGAGAAGAAGAGCGAGGAGATGTCACGATGATGCGAGCGGTGAGGTTCTACGAGACCGGCGGCCCCGAGGTGCTGAAGGTCGAGGAGGTGGCCGTACCCGAGCCCGGCCCGGGCGAGGCGCTGGTGGCGATCGAGGCGATCGGGCTCAACCGCGCCGAGGCCAACTTCCGTGCGGGACGGTACTTCGAGCGGCCGAGGGCCTTCCCCGCCGGCCTCGGATACGAGGCCGCGGGAACCGTCCTGTCCCTGGGGCCCGGTGTCCGGGACCGGCGGGACCTGCGCGAGGGGACGGCGGTCAGTGTGCTGCCCACCTTCTCCATGCGGGACTTTCAGGTCTACGCGGAGCAGGCCGTCGTCCCCGCCTCCTCCCTCGTTCCGCGGCCGGAGGGCCTCGGCGCGATCGACGGGGCTGCGGTCTGGATGCCCCATCTGACGGCGTACGGCGCCCTGGGCGACCTCGCGGCCGTCGGTGAGGGCGACACGGTCGTGATCACCGCGGCTTCGAGCAGCGTGGGCCTCGCCGCCATCCGCACCACCCGCCGACTGGGCGCACGCTCCGTGGCTGTCACGCGGACGGCCGCCAAGCGTGCGGCCCTGGAGAGCGCGGGGGCGGACCTCGTCGTGGTGCGTGAGGAACAGGAGCTGACCGAGGAGGTCCGCAAACTGACCGACGGCGAGGGCGCCCGGGTGGTCTTCGATCCCGTCGGCGGGCCCGGCGCGGCGGAGCTGGCCGCCTGCGCCGCGCCCGGCGGGACGGTGTTCATCTACGGCAGTCTCGGCGGCCAGGAGACCGTCTTCCCCCGGGTCGCGCTGGCCAAGGGGCTGTCGTTCCGCGGGTATCTGGTGTTCGAGGTGTTCGCCGATCCGCGCCGCTTCGCCCGCGCCACCGAGTTCGTGCTCTCGGGGCTCGCGGACGGATCGCTCGAACCCGCCGTCGACAGCACGTACGAGCTGTCCCGGATCGTGGCGGCGCACCACCACCTGGAGTCCAACCGCCAGACCGGGAAGGTCGTGGTCACGGTCGGGGGACGAGCAGCGACTCGGGTGTGATCGGAAGGGCGCGGGGCCTGATTCCGGTGGCGTGGAAGACGGCGTTGGCGATGGCCGCGGAGACCCCGACCGCCCCCAGCTCACCGATTCCGCGGGCGCCGATGGTGCTGGCCTGGTCGTCGTACTCGTCGACGAAGACGACGTCCAGGTCCGGCACGTCCGCGTTGACGGGCACCAGGTAGCCCGCCAGGTCCTTGGAGACGAACCGGCCGAGCGTCGCGTCGGTGACGGACTGTTCGAGCAGGGCCTGCCCGATGCCCCAGGTGATGCCGCCGGTCATCTGGCTTCGCGCCGTGAGCGGGTTGATGATCCGTCCGGCGCTGTAGGCCCCCACGACCCGGCGGACCCGGGGGACGCACAGGTCCTCGTCCACGGCGACCTCCGCGAAGACGCAGCCGAAGGTGTGCAGGGAGGAGGCGTCGTCCTCCGGACTCCAGGTGCCTTCCGCGGTCACCTCGGCGAGTCCGTGCCGCGCCATCAGTTCGTGCAGCGGCAGCGGGACCGCTCCGGCGCGCCGGAGCGCACCGTCCGCCAGCCGCGCCCCCTCCTCCGCCGTCTCCTCCCCCGACGCCAAGGCCACCAGCCGGGTCAGCAGGTTGCGGCAGGCCGCGCGGACGGCGGATCCCACGCTGAGCGTGGTCGAGGACCCCGCCGTCATGCCGGTCTGCGGCAGCCGGGTGTCGCCCAGCCGGACCCGTACGAGCCCCGCCGGGCAGCCGAGCGTGTCCGCCGCCACCTGGGCGAGCACGGTGTACGTGCCGGTGCCGATCTCCTGCGTACCGGCTTCCACGAGCACACCAACGTCGGTCGCGAGCCGGATCCGGGCCGCCGCGGGAAACCGGAACTGGTTCATCGTCGCGCCCGCCATTCCCCAGCCGACGAGTTCGTGTCCGTCGCGCAGGGACCGCGGGGCCGGTGGCCTGTCGTGCCAGCCGAAGCGCCGTGCACCGGCCTCGTAGCAGGCCCGCAGCTCCTTGGACGAGAAGGGCTTGCCCGAGGTCGGGTCGGTGTCGGCATGGTTGCGCAGCCGCAGTTCGAGCGGGTCGATGCCCAGTTCGTGGGCGAGTTCGTCCATGGCGGATTCCAGGGCGAACATGCCGGGCCCTTCGTGCGGGGCACGCATGGGGGTGGGCAGGATGGTGGCGACGGGCGCCACCCGGTGGGTGGTGGTGATGGCCGGGCACGCGTAGGCCGTGCGGCTACAGGTCGCCGCCATCTCCACGTACTCGCCGTAGCGGGAGGTCGGGCTGACCGAGGTGTGCCGCAGCGCCGTGAGGCGGCCGTCCGCCGTCGCGCCGAGGGTGACGCTCTGCCGGGTTTCGGGCTGGTAGCCGTGTGAGGTGAAGCTCTGTGCCCGGGTCAGGGTCAGCAGCACCGCGCCGCCGAGGTGGCGGGCGGTCATCGCGGCGATGATTTCATGTGGCCAGGTGTAGCCCTTGCTGCCGAAGCCGCCGCCGGTGAAGGGCGAGAGGACGCGGACGTCCTCGACGGCCATGCCCAGGGCGCAGGCCACCACCGTTCGTACGTTGAACACCCCTTGGGACGCGTCGTGCAGCGTCAGCCTGCCGTCCTCGAAGTCGGCCAGCGTCGCGGCGGGTTCCATGGCGCTGTGGTGCCGGGAGGCGGTGGTGTAGTGGCCCTCGACCACGGTGGACGCGGCGGCGAGCCCCTGGTGAAGGTCGCCGGTGCTGGTGTCCGCCGGGCCCCAGCGGGGCAGCGGGGTGGGGCGGTAGGCGTCGGCGAGCGCGTCGTCCAGCGTCGTGGGGGCGGGCTGCCGGTCGTAGCGGACGGCGACCCGCTCCGCCGCGGCCAACGCCTGGTCCAGCTGGTCCGCCACGACCACGGCGACGGGCTCTCCCTCGTACCGGACGCGGTCGTCCTGGAGCGGGAGCAGTCCGTGCGGGTACATGCCCGCGGTGACCGGTTGCAGAGGCGGCGCGTTGCGGTGGCTGAGCACGGTCACGACGCCGGGTGCCTGCTCGGCTTCGGCCGTGTCCATCGCGGCGATGCGACCGGCGGGCACGGCGGCGGTGACGAGTACGGCGTGGCGCACGCCGGGTTGTGTGCGGTCCGCCGTGTAACGGGCGGTCCCGCTGGCCTTGGCGACACCGTCGGCGCGCGGGAGGGCGTGCCGGGCCGTGGCGGTCGACGGGGTGGACGCCGTTCCGGTGCGCAGGGTCATGCGGGGCCTCCGATGCGTTCGAGCGTGCGGATCACGGCCCGCTTCGCCAGTTCGACCTTGAAGGTGTTGTGCTTGAGCGGACGGGCGTCGCGGAGGGCGGAGTCGAGTGCGGGCCGGATGGCCGCTGCCGTCAACTCCTCGCCCACGAGGGCCTCTTCGGCGCGGTGGAGCCGCCAGGGCTTGGCCGCCACGCCGCCGAGTGCGAGGCCGAGCCGTCGAATGGCGGGCCGGTCCCCGGTGGTGTCGAGTTCGAGTGCGGCGGCGACGGAGACGAGGGCGAATTCGTACGAGGCCCGCTCGCGGACCTTCAGATAGCCCGAGCGCGCGCCCGGCGCCGGGGCCGGTACGTCGATGGAGAGCAGCAGTTCACCGGGGTCCAGCACGGTCTCGCGGGCGGGGGTGTCGCCCGGCAGCAGATGGAAGTCGGTGAGGCGCACGGTGCGCCGGCCGTGCGGCGAGACCAGCGTCAGACGGGCGTCCAGCGCCGCCAGCGCCACGGCCAGGTCCGACGGATGGGTCGCGCGGCAGCTGTCGCTCCACCCGAACACCGCGAGGGTGCGGTCGTGCCCGTGCACGGCGGCACATCCGCTGCCCGGTTCGCGCTTGTTGCAGGGCAGGGCCCGCTCCGCGCGGAAGTACGGGCAGCGGGTGCGCTGGAGCACGTTGCCGCCGATGGTGGCGGCGTTGCGCAGCTGCGGCGAGGCGGACAGCTCCAGCGCCTGGGCGAGGGCAGGGTAGTTGCCGCGTACGGCCGGATCGGCGAGTACGGCGGCCATGCGCGCGAGGGCGCCGATGTGCAGCCCGTCGGCGTCGTGGTGGAGGTGGGCGTGCCCGATCCGGTTGATGTCGACCAGCGCGTGCGGCGTCTCGATGCCGTCCTTGATGAGGTTGAGCATGTCGGTGCCGCCCGCGATGGCGTGGGCGCCGGGCACCGCCGTCAGCGCGTCGAGTGCGGTGCCGACGTCGGGGGCCCGCAGATATCCGACGTCACGCATGCGCGTCCTCCGCGCGGTCCTCGGCGGCGATGTGGTCGCGGGCCGTGCGCACCGCCTCGACGATCTGCGCGTAGGCGCCACAGCGGCACAGGTTGCCGCTCATCCACTCGCGCAACTCCTCGTCGGAACCGGCGTGGCCCTCCGCGATGCATGCCGCGGCGGACATGATCTGCCCCGGTGTGCAGAAGCCGCACTGGAGGCCGTCGTGGGCGAGGAAGGCTTGCTGCACGGGGTGGTCGGCCGCGGGGCCGCCGAGCCCTTCGATGGTGGTGATCTCGTGGCCTTCCTGCATGACGGCGAGGGTCGAGCACGCGTTGATCCGGGCGCCGTCGACGTGGACGGTGCACGCGCCGCACGCACCGCGGTCGCAGGACTTCTTGGTGCCCGTGAGTCCGATGAACTCGCGCACCGCGTCGAGCAGTGTCGTCCGTGGTTCGACGGCCAGGTGGTGGTCGGTTCCGTTGACCCGCAGGGTCACTTTCGTCGTGGTGCCGGCAGGCGTGAGATGCATCGTGGTTCTCCCGTCCGATGGCTGTCGGCTCACACGGTAGGGACGAGGGCGGCCCCGGAACATCGGGGCCAGCCCTGATGCTCCGGGGCCACGAGAGGTGTCGGCCCGTGCCCCGTTCAGGCGGGGCCGGGCACGGTCGCCGCCCGCCGCGGCAGGGCCCACCGGGAGTACACCAGCGCGCCCAGCAGGGCGACGACGGCGCCGACCGGCGCGATCCAGGAGAAACCGGCGGAGGAGAGCAGAGTGCCTCCGGCGGCGGCGCCCAGTGAGGTGCCCAGATACATGAAGCAGCTGTTCCAGGCCATGACGGAGCCGGTGTTGAGCGGGAAGGCCGCTACCAGCCGGGACTGGTAGGCGGGCAGGCAGGGATAGGCGACGAGGGCGAACAGCCCGAGTGCCGCGATCAGGACGGCGCTCGGGGCGTGGAAGGCGACGTCGAGCAGGACTTCCAGCGCCGAGAGGAGCAGCAGACTGCCGACGACGACACGGCTGGTGCCGTAGCGGTCGGCGAGGCGCCCGCCGCTGAGGCTTCCCACGACCGCACCGATGCCGTAGACGAACAGGGCCGCCGCCACCGATCCCGTCCCCAGATGGGCGACTTCCTCCAACCCGGTGCCGACGTAGGTGTACAGGCTGTAGACGGCGAACGCCCACAGGCCGGTGACGGACACAGCGCGCACCTTGTCCGGCAGCGTCGCCGCTGCCTCCGCCCCGGCCTGCCGGGCTCCACCGGCCACGGCTCCCGCCCTGTTCGGCCAGGCGACCGCGTTGACCACGGCCAGTACGACGGCCAGCGCGCCGAGCCCGACGAAGGTTTCGCGCCAGCTCAGCCAGGAGGCGATGGCCGTGCCCGCGGGAGCGCCGATGGACAGCGAGATCAGGAATCCGGCGGTGGCCACGGCCATCCACGAACCGCGGCGTTCGCTCGGCGCGACCTGGCCGACCAGGGACTGCACCGACGGGGTGACGGCCGCGGCCGACAGACCGGCCAGGACGCGCGCGGCGAGGAGCACGGCGAAGGTCGGGGACACTCCGGTGAGGGCGTTGGCCGCGCCGAAGGCGACGAGTCCGGCGATGAGCACCGCGCGGCGGCCGACGCGGTCGGCGAGGCTGCCGATGAACGGCGCGCCGACCATGTAGGCGACGGAGAAGACGGTGACGGAATTGCCGGCCGTACCTGCCGAAATCCCGTACTCGCGCGCGATGTCGGGGAGGAGCGGGGAGACGACGAAGAGATCGGTGCCGATGGCGAGAAGGGTGATGAAGGCGACGGCGAGAGTGCCGCGGCTCCCGGTGCGCGGCGGGGCGCTGCCCACGGCGTCGGCACGGGGCGACTGGAGTTCTCGGGACATGACACTACTCTAGCGAACTATTCTCCAGAAGACTTTATTTTCGGCGAACTATCTTCCGGGGTCCGTTGTGAGTAGGCTGAGAGCCATGGACGGGCGCGATGAGATCGACCACATGCTCGGGCAGTGGTCGTGGGCTTCCTACGATCTCCCGTTGGAGCCGATGGCGATCTCCAAGCGCATCCAGCGCATGTCCCGCCGCCTGGAGATGCTCGCCGCCGACTCGCTCGCCCCGCTCGGCCTCGAACCGGGCGAGTTCGACGTGCTCGCCACGGTGCTGCGCAGCGGCCCCCCGTTCGAGGTGACGCCGACCTGGCTCAGCCGCTCCCTGCTCATCTCTGCCGCCGGGCTCACCAAACGGCTGGTCCGGCTGGAGGGGCGCGGGCTCGTGACCCGCAGGATGGATCCGCAGGACCGCCGCTCGCTGCTCGTCGCGCTGACCGCCGAGGGCCACGCCCTGGCCGAGAAGGGCGTCACGGTCCACGCCGCCGCCGTGGACGCGCTGATGTCCGCGCTCGGCCGGGACGACCGGGAGCGGCTGGCCGGGCTCCTGCGCGAGCTGCTGCTCAGCCAGGAGGACGAACCGGCCGACCGCTCCGTCTGACACCACCCGTCAGCGGCTGCCCGCCAGCAGGAAGCCGGTGATCGACGCGAAGAACCGGCCGCCGTCCTCCGCTTCGTCCAGCGGACGCCACCAGTCGGCGAGCTGCCCGGCCGTCCACGCAAGCGCGCCGGAACGCTGCGCCTCGGACAGCCGCCCCTCCATCGAACGCCGGAAGAACGCGAACGGCATCCGCACCGTGTACGGCGTGATGGTGATGCCCGCGAGGCCCCGCTCCTGGAAGCGCCGGGCCAGCGACCTGCCGTTCCAGCCGTTGCGGTGACCGTCGCAGAAGCAGTGCACCGCCTCCCGGGTCCTCACGCGGTCCGGGTGGTCCACCGTCAAGGTGTCGAAATCGTAGTCGAAGACGGCGATCCTGCCGCCGGGCCGGGTCACGCGCAGCAGTTCGGCGTCGGCCGCGTCCAGATCGTCGCAGTGCTGCCGCACGAGCTTGGCGGTGGTGGCGTCGAACGCGCCGTCGGCGAAGGTCAGATCGCGCATGTCCTCGACGGCGAACTCGACCGGGAGCGAGGCCCCCTGTGCGGAGCGACGGCGCGCCTCCTCGACCATGGCCGCGCTCACATCGGTGCCGACGACCCGTCCGCCGCCGCCCACCAGCGCGGCGAGTTCCCGTGCGTCGTCGCCGGTGCCCGAACCGATCTCCAGCACGCTCCGGCCGTCCAGGTCGCCGAGGGACGCGGCCAGGCCCTGCCGGATGGCGCGGTATTCGGGCAGCGCGTTGGCGTAGTCCATGAAGTCGATGAACCAGGCCGAACGGTCGGAGGAGTCCACTGCCGAGAACTCTCCGACGTTCTCACCCGCAGCCGATGCCGCTGATGTGCTCGTCGTCATGTCGGTGACCTCCCAGGTCGTCGGTGGTTGAGGGAGAGGGGTGGGGCGGGTCCTGAGGAACTCCGCCGGACCGCGCCCCGAGGTAGGTGAGCACCGCCATGACCCTGCGGTGCTCGTCCGGGTGCTGTTCGAGGCCCAGCTTCTGGTAGACGGTGCGTACGTGGGCCTCGACGGTCTTCGGGCTCAGGCACAGCTGGCTGCTGATCCCGGCGTTGGAACGGCCCTGGGACAGCAGCCGCAGCACCTGCGTCTCACGGCCGCTCAGCCCGCTCAGCGGCGCGGCGCGCGCCACCGCCGACGGCGCGTCGTCCCAGACGGGCCAGCCGAGCTCGAGGGCGATCCGGCTGAGCGCGGGATCGCGGTCGCCCACGACCACCGGATTGCCCACGGTCCGCAGCACGGGCAGGTCCTCCATCCGGCTGCCGTAGGCGTGGCATGCCTGGGTCGGCAGCCTCCGGGTGACGGCCGTCCTGCGTACGGCCTCGGCCTTGCGGCGGCCCGTGAGCGCCAGGCCCAGGGCGCCCGTGTACCGTCCGCCCCGCACTTCCGGGCGGGAGCACAACGCCATGTGGGCGCCGACGTGTTCGGCGACCGGCTCCAGCCATGCGGGCACGGCCGACGAGACGAGCACGATCAGCGCGCCGGACTCCGCATGCCTGCGCAGCGCCGACAGCACCCGCTCGTCGAAGAGGCCGCCCTGTTCGTAACGGCGTCTGAACCAGCGGTGCGCGTGCCGGGACGTCGTCCGCCTGTCCCAGCCCGCGAACCCGCGGCAGGTGAAGGCCTCCCTGGCGTTCAGCAACGTGTGATCGACGTCGAAGAACGCGGCCCTGGTACGGGCGCCGCCCGCGGGATCAGGCAACACTCGCCCGCGCGCGCTCGGTCTCGAGCCGCTTGTCGATCTGCGCGTACTCCTCCGAGGCCCGGGCGATGGCCTCGTCCGTGCCGCACACCACGGGAAGGCCGAAGAGCTGGACGATGGTCTCCAGGCGCTCCTCCAGGGTTCCGCCCACGAGGTGATGCGGAATCTCCAGCTCCTTGAGCGTGCCGAGCAGCATCTCGTCGCACTTCGCGCGGAAGCGGTCGTTCATCGGCCGGTGGCCGTCGCCGGCCAGGGGCAGTTCGTTGCGCAGGTGCACATACGCGTCGAAGGCGCCCTTGACGTGCTGCCGGAAGGCGTGACCGTACTGGGCGACGACGTCCTCGAAGAAACGCATCTCATCCGTCTTCTCCGACTCGGGGACGTACTCCAGGTGCCGGGTCGAGCTGGGGTCCATGCCGAAGTAGCCGCGCGCGGCCCCGTAGATCCACTCCTGGAGCGAGGATCCGTCGGAGATGAAACTGTCCCCGTGCAGGGCTTCCTCCACTGCCCGCCCGACGTGGCGGCGCATCGCCAGCTGGAGATACTCGGGCGGGGTGCACTGGGCCAGGGTCTTGCCCGGCACCGCGTGCGGAAGGATCTCCCGGATGGTCCGGGCGAGGGTGCGGGGGACGCCGGTGTAGTGCGAAAGCGCCATCACCGTCAGGGTCTTGCCCGCGGAATACGTGCCGGAGACTGCGAGCCTCATGTGGGACTCCTCTTGTTGCCGGTCTTGGTGCCGGATTCGGTCAGACTGCTGAAGCGGCCACGGCCGCCGGGAGTTCATGGGCCAGCGAGCAGCGCAGGCGGACTCCTCCGAACTCGCCCGCGACCTCGACGTTCCGCCAGGTCCCGCCGCGCAGCGGCAACAGGTGCTTGCCGGTGATGCGCGTGCTCAGCGGCAAGGGCCCCTCCCCGGCGCCGTCTGCCACGGGGCGGCCGGAGGGCGCGGTCAGGACCGTGCGCAGCATCCACAGGGTGTTGCTCTCGGTACGGCTCATCGCGTCCAGCTCGTACATCAGGATCTGTGCGAGCTGAAGATTGGTGACAAAGCAGTCGATCATCGAGGGCGCGGGGCGCTGTGCGCCCTCGATGCCCGCCGTGGCCGGTGGCGCCGCGTCGTCGCGCACCAGCCGTACCAGCGCTTCGGCGCTCAGCTCGCTCAAGTCCGCCCGGACCGATTCGATGTGCTGCGCGTCGTGGGTGAACCCCGCTCCGTAGTAGCGGCGTTCGGCCGGTCCGAGCAGGTCCTCCAGGGTGTTGTAACGACCGGAGAAGGCGGGCCCCCCGCTCTCGGGGTGCTCGATCTCGCACCGTGCGCGCATCCTGGCGATCCGGCAGTCGTATACGGACGACCACCGGCCGGGGGCCTCGTCCAGCGGGCGTGTCTCCAGCAGCAGCGCCCGGGCGTCCAGGCCGGTCAGCTCCTCCTGCGGTGTGGTGCCCGCGGTGAGCCGGACGCTGCGCAGCCGCAGCTCCGCCCGCTGGTCCTCGTTCAGGGCGTGGGTGTGGGTGAGGTGCGCCTCGGCCAGCTGGGCCGCCAGGACGAGGGTGTCGATGCTGCTGAGGTGGGGCGGAAGGTCGATCCCTTCCTTCTTCCTGGACCAGTCGCCGGGGTAGGCGACGGAGACCTCCGCGGTGACGGCGGCAGGCTGGGCGCCGGGGGGCGTCAGCCGGATGCCACCGATGGTGTGCTCCGCCGCGCGGTACCCGCTGGAGAAGAAGCGCTTCTCCGGCGGGCCCAGGTAGTCGGCGGCCGAGGAGAGCGTGACATGTCCGCCGACGCCTCTCATACCCGCTGCTCCAGCGGGCGGACCGCCTCATACGCCGCGACGAGCTGATCGACCGTGCGGATGTCGGCGATCGACGCGCTCTCGTCCGCGAACGGGTCGGCCCCGAACCGCCCGCTCAGCAGGATGACGAGGCGGGTGAGGGTGAGCGAGTTGAGGCCGAGCCCGACGAGTTCCTCTGACCCGGTGACGGGCACCGGGCTCTCGTCGTCCAGGTCCTCCAGCAGGACTTCCTGTATCTGCCGGATGACGAGGTCCCGTGTGGTGTCGGTCAGCATGTGATCCCTCCGTCTACTACGAGTGTTTGGCCGGTGACGAACGAGGAGCTTCCGGAGGCGAGGAACATGACCGCCTCGGCCACCTCGTCGGTGGTGGCGAGCCGTCCGAGCGGGGTGCGCTTCTTGATGCGAGTCCGATTGGCGTCCGTCACCTGTGAGGTCAGCTCCGAATCGAAGAAGCCCGGCACGACGGAATTCACGCGAATTCCAAAGGCGCCCAGCTCACGGGCGAGGCTGCGGCCGAACCCGTCGATTCCGCTCTTGACTCCCGCATAGACCGCGACGCCGCGATAGCCGCGGACGGAATTGATGGAAGAGACGTTGACGATGGTTCCGCCGCCGGCCCTGCTCATCGCCTTCGCGCATTCCTGGGTGAGCACCATCGGTCCCACGAGATTCGCGCTCACCGATGTCTCGATACGCTTGACCGACATGGTCAGAAACAACTCCTGATGGAGTACGGCGGCATTGTTCACGAGCAGGTCGATACGGCCGAAGCGGCGCTCCGCGGCGAAGACGAAATCCCGGAGTGACGCGATGTCCAGAAGGTCGGCCGACCGCCAGAAGAAATGGTCGGGCCACGATTCCGCGGCCGTCTCCACAAAGGCGTTCACGGAACGGCTGAAGGCGGCGACGCGCCATCCGTCGGACAGCAGACGTTCCACGAGCCGGCGCCCCAGCCCTCTGCTGCCGCCGCTGACGACGGCGGTCCTGCCGCCCGGGGGCCCGGCGGTGCTCATGCCCTGACCTTCTTGAAGCGCTCCGAATGCTGAGCGGCCTGCGAGATCTCCACGGTCACGGGCACCTTGTACCGCTCCAGCCGTTCCCGGCAGTGCTTGCGCACCCGCACCGAGACGGCCGCCGGGTCCTCGTCCGCCATGAGCCGGACGGTCGCCTTGACCGCGGCGCCGGTGATGGGACTCGGCAGGGCCGAGACGGTCACGTCCGCGATGTTGCCCGCCTCCAGGACCACCCCTTCCACTTCGCTGGGATAGACCTTCTCGCCGCCCACGTTGATGATTTCGGAGCGGCGGCCGAGGATGTGCAGGTAGTCGCCGTCCACCCGGACGACGTCCTGGGTGTTGAAGTAGCCGTCCGAGTCGAAGGGCGCGGGGGCGTTGAGATAGCCGAGCATCGCCATGTCGGAGCGGATCCACAGGATGTCGTCCACGATCCGGTACTCGAAGCCCGCGCCCCCGATCCGCAGCCACAGGGTGTCGTCGCTCTTGGACCGGGTGGGCAGGATGCCCAGCTCGGACAGGCCGTACGTCTGCTTGAGCCGGGTCTCGGGCAGCGCGGCCGTCAGCCGGCGCAGCGTCTGGAGCGGCATGGGTTCGGTGCCGTAGGTGACCAGCTTCAGCGACGAGCTGTCGTACCGCTCCAGGGCACCGGAGATCAGGGCCATGTTCAGGAACGTCGGGGTGGTCGGCAGGATCTCGGCCCGGTGCTCGGCAATGGCCCGGAAGACGGCGTCCGGGGTGCGCTCCGGAACGGTGATGACGGTGCCGCCCTGGCTGAGCGTGTGCAGCAGGGTGTTGATGCCGCCGATGTGGTCGAGGCTCAGGAAGGACAGGATGCGGCACGCCTTGGTGGGCGCCCCGTACCGGCCGAGCACCTTCACGAAGTCGAGCACGGACGCCTTGCTCCGACCGGTGGTTCCGGAGCTGAACAGCACCAGACCGGGACGGCCCGCCTCCCGCAGCCGGGCGAAGAGCTGGTGCCGTGCGTGGACCCCGGTGTGCTCGACAGCGGATGCCCCGCCGGACCCGGCCCCGACGACGGTCTCCACTTCGGCGATCTCGAGGAATTCCCGGCGCTTGTCCTCGGGAAGGGGGCCGAGCGGCACGACGAGCGTGTCCAGCCGAATCAGTGCGAGCAGTGCGGCACATGAGGTGGGAGAGCACGCGCCCTCCAGCGCGGTGACCGTTCCGGCGGTCACCCCTTCCTTCCGTAAGTACCGGATCCAGGAATCGACTTCGTGAGCGAGCTGCGCATAGCTGAAGCTTTCGCCGTTGAATACCATGCATTCGGCGGCAGCGAATTCACGCAGCCTGGCAAAGAACGACTCCTTCACGTCGCGACGCGCGGGCTCTCCGTGCTCGGGCATCCCGTGCTCCTGTCCGTCCGATAATTCAGTGGCCGGTCCTGAATCTCTCCGACGGGCCTGCCACGGCACAAGGAATCGACTGGAGAGAGCGGCAACTATGCCAAGTTGGCGAAGACGTAGTGGAATGCGCCGCAATGATGCGACAGCCATCCCCCGGGGGGGGCCGACAAACGGATCATGAACATCTTTACCGGAATCCAGCGGACGAATCGGATGCACGCGGGCATGCGCTCGCCCGTCCGGCCGCCCCTGCCCCGACACTCCGCGATAGCCGGTTGAGGACCCCGGTGTGCTTTGCAATTATTGGACGCATCAGTTCCGAGCGGCCCGTGCCGGTCGCTGGGGTACGTGACTCTGACGAGCGATTGCGGGGGCGGTCGGATGGCAGCAGCGCGAGTTTCCCCGAGGAGCGTGCCAAAGCGATGACGCCTTCCCTCTCCTTCCGTCGACGCCACACCAGGAAGAGGCAGATCAGGCAGCTGCTTTCGGAAAGCGAGGCCAGGCTCGACACGTTGGGGGCGCCCGATCCCTGTGACATGACGGGGCTCATCGAGTGCCTCAGCCGCCTGCGGAACCGTCCGATCGAACTGCTCGCGGCCTCCGTCGACGCGGCGCACCCCTCGGGGGTGTGGGTCTCGCTGTCGGCGCTGGACCTGGTGATCTACGAGGCGAACACCAGCAAGCTGCACCAGGCGCACATCATCGCCCATGAGCTGGGGCACGTCGTCTACGGGCACTGCGGTGGCGGGCAGGTGGACGACGCCACCGCGCGGTTGCTCTTCCCCGGGCTCGAACCGAGCCTGGTGCGCGAGATGCTGAACCGGGCCGAGTACTCCGACCAGCACGAACTGGAGGCCGAGGTCATGGCGTCGGTCATCCTCCGCCGCATCAACCGCCCGGCCCAGGGCATCAGGCCGACCGGCGGTTCACCCAGATCCGACGTTCTCGAGAGGCTTGAGCGGTCGCTCTCGGTGAACGCCGGAGCGGGCGCGTGACGACCCTCCTCCACTCGTTATGCCTCACGGTCGGCACCATGGTGTTCGCCTGGAAGGTGCGAGGACTGATCCACCGGCCCCGTGAACTCGGCAGCGTCGCCTTCTGCGTCTACGCGGGCCTCTCCGCGTTCGGCTATCTGGTGCTCCTGCCCCCGGTGTATGTGGTCGTCGACAAGCTGACCGGCATTCCGAACAGTTCCGGAATGCTCTCCGCGGTCAGCGTTCTGGGGCTCACGGCGGCGCAGCAGGTCCTGCTGATGCGCTGGGCCTACCCCGACGCACAGGCCAGACCCAGGATCCGGTCGCGGATGCTGTTCTGGTTCCTGATGTTCGCGGTCTACCTCACGATGTTCTTCCTGTTCATGCCCGGCGAGCAGCGCTTCCACGACTTCTACGTCCGCTACAGCCTGCACCTGGGACAGGCGCCCTACCTGTCCGTGTACATCATCGCCTGCATCGTCGGGCAACTGGACGTCGTACGCCACTGCTGGATGTACGCGAGGATCGCCGACCTTCCCTGGCTGCGGCGCGGGATGCTGACGACCACCGTCGGCGCGTCGACGATCCTGCTGTACTGCGCGATCCGGGTGGCCGACATCCTGGCGGGCCCGCTCCACGCCGATCTGAGGTCTCTGGACGGCATCGCCTGGGCCTGCGGGGATCTGGGCTCGGCGCTGGCCCTGATCGGCTGGGTGCTGCCCAGCGCGGGGGGACGGCTGTCGGCGGTCGGCACCTGGGTCAGGGACTACCATCGGCACAACTCCCTCTATCCGCTGTGGAAGGCGCTGCACGAGGCCGTGCCGTGCGTCGCGCTGGACCCACCGCGCTCGCGCCTCCGGGACGTCCTGCGAATCCGGAACATCAACTTCTGGCTGTACCGTCGGGTCATCGAGATCCAGGACGCGCAACGCGCCCTGCGGCCGCGGATCGAGAGCGCCCTGGAGGGGATCGACCAGGGGCGGGACGCCCCTTCGGCGTCCGCGGACGAGCGGCTGCCGATGGCCCTCGCCGCGGCTCGGCTCCAGGCGGCCCGGCGGGTGCGTGAGGCGACCGCCGACGGCACGGAGGACGGGGACGCGCCCGCCGAAGCCCGCTCCACCGATCTGTCGGGCGAGGTCGCGTGGCTCACCGAGGTCAGCCGCGCGTTCATGGCCCACTACCGGGGGTCCTCGGGCGGCCGGCGGCCGGGCGACCCGGTCAGGACGTCACGTCTGTTCGACAGGTCGTAGACCGCCCGCTGATGGTGTTTCACGCCCAGCTCGAGCGCCACGTCACGGTCGGCCACCAGCTGCACGATGCTCAGGACGACCCGCTGGTTGGCCCTGTCGTACCAGGCCCCCACGTGCAGATCGCGGTGGGACGCCAGCCTCGCTGCGTTCTCCCCCAGGTAGCGCATGAGCGTCCTGCCGCCCGCCGCGTCACGGCCGAAGAACACCGAGGCTTTCTCGACGTGGGCCCCGACTCCCGTTCCGACCACGTAACCGCTCGTCGGAGCCCGGCCGTCGCGCGGGTCGATGGTGAATCCGCTGTCGGTACGGACCTGTTCGACCAGCGAGTCGATCTCGGACTCGACCGCCGGGAAACGTCCCCCGGGGTGGCGCTCCGGCCGCTTTCTGGCGTCCGCGACGGCAGGGAGAGCGCATGCGGCGAGCGCCGCGAGCAGCACGGTGACGCGGGACAGGGCGGTGCGACGGCCCGGGCACACCGCGCGGGAGCGAGCGGCCGCCCCTCCCCCGCCCGCCGGCCTCAGAGGTTCGGACATTCCGCCTCCGTTGTACGAACGACAGGGCTGTGGCTTGCAGTTCAGCACTCTAGTAAATAATTCACCAGAACAATATCCCCCGGCGAAGCGTAAAGAGACGGAGCACCTGGGCGCTCAGGCGCACGACCGGTCTCCCGCGACAGCCGTGCCCCCATGGCGCGGGGCGCTCCAGTGGTGCGGGACGGCCGAGGCGCCCCCCGCGCGAATGCGGTCGAAGGCGAACGCGGCCGAGGCCATCGTCATGTGGCGGTGCCAGCCCCCGTAGGACCGGCCCTCGAAGTCCCCTACGCCGAACCCCTCCTGGAGTGCGGCCAGGTCCCACTCGTGCCGCTTCCATACCCGGTCAGCCCCCGCCACGGCCCGGGCACTCCAGCCGCTCATGTTCGTCAGCCAGAAGCGGGCGCCCTGCCCGCCCGCCGAGCCGTCGTACGCGGCGAGCAGACGGACCTTCGCCGCGTGCGGACGGGAGCCCGAGAGCCGGACGAGCGAGGACATGAGTCCGCTCGTCCGGGGACAGGTGCGGAGCATCGCCTCGGGCGGCGTTTCCAGCATCCTCGTCGAGGGGGCGACCTCGATGAGGAATTCCATCTTGCGATCGTCGAGCCCCTGGAGGAGTTCGTCCCCGGCGTGCACACCCCTGAGGTCCGCGACCACGGGCAGCACGGGCGCGCCCCATTGCGCGCGGGCGGTATCCAGCAGATCGAGAGCCCCCTGCCAGGCGGTACGGATGGCGTAGTCCTCCGGTATGCGCGCCTTGGCCCGCAGACTCCCGTCGTTCAACCAGCGCTCGGACAGCAGAATCCGCCAGGAGACGGGGATGCTCGCCACCTCGGAGGTGAGGAACAGCCCGACGCCGACCTGCCCGTTGACCGTTCGCTGCATCCTGGGGGCGAAGTACTGGCCGACCCCGACGGACTGGCTTCCGCGCTTCGGCAGGACCAGCGAGTCCACCACCCACACCTTCGGCGTGAGGAACCGCAGGACTTCGGCGGCCACGTCCCCGGCCAGCGCGTCCCACTTCCACGGGCTCTGGTTGACGAACTGGTGCAGGGAGTGGGCCGCCGCGGGCATTCCGATGCAGTCGGCGATGCGCTTCAGCGACTTCTTCCCCGTCGAGGAGAGCAGCCCTCTGACATACAGCTCCGCCCATCCGCGCTGGTCGGCCCGGGGTAAGGAGGAAAACACCCGGCGGGTGAACTGCGAGAGTTCCGCGTCGTCGCAGTCGTTCGCACGGGCCGCACTCAAGGTGTTCCAGCTCATCTCGTCTCCTGCCGCCACGGAATCGGCGGGCGCTCGCAGAAGGGGAATCACGCACCCGTCGGCGCCGCGACGCCCGGTGTTCCGACGTCGGTCACAAGCCGCACCGGTCCCTCATACGTCCCCCGTCCGAGTCTCCTGTTAGTTGAGCCGCATCAACTACCAGTTGAATCTCAAGCCGCGACTACGGTAGCTGAACTACTGTGGGTTGTGAATGTGGCCTAGGTCACTCATTCTCTCAACTGGCAGTAGCTACGATGAGTCGGACACGACCTCGCACCACGGCGTTGGAGAGACCATGCCCCCTGGGGAAGACAAGCCGGCCTTCGCCGAACGGCTCGACGGGCTGTTCAAGCGGAGCCGCCCCCATGGACGGCGGTGGACCAACGACGAGGTGGCGACCGAGATCAAGGCCCGCGACCCCGACCTCAAGGTCAGCGGCGCGTATCTCTCCGCCCTGCGCATCGGACGGCGCACCAACCCCTCGCGGGAGCTCCAGGCGGCGCTCGCGAAGTTCTTCGGTGTGGCGCCCGCGTACTTCTTCGACCCGGAGTACTTCGACCAGGCCACTCGGCAGTTGGCCCTGCTCGACGAGCTGCGCCAGGCCGATGTGCGGTCCATCGCGCTGCGCACGGTCGGGCTCCCCGGGGAGAGCCTGGAAGCCGTGACGGCCATGCTCGACCAGATCCGCAAGCTCCACGGGCTGCCTCCGGTCGAGGAGTGAGGACCGGCCCGTGATTCGATGGAGCCCTGCTTCCGTACGGGAGGTCCGGGGCACTCCATGATCCGACGCGTACTCGCGGCCGCGGTGAGCCTGGCCGCGCTGATCACCGTCCCCTCGGCTGCCCCCACGGTGTCGCGCCCGTTGTCGGTGGCCACCGACAAGGGTGCGGTCGAGGGAACCGCGGCGGGCGGGGTCGGCCGGTTCCTCGGCGTCCCGTACGCCGCGCCGCCGGTCGGCGACCGGCGTTGGCAGCCGCCCGCGCCCGCGCCCGCATGGCGCGGTGTCCGGTCGGCGGACCGGCCCGGTGCGGCCTGCGCCCAGACGGCCACCGGCGGTGGCGCGGGCACGAGCGAGGACTGTCTGCACCTCAACGTCTACGCCCCCGAACGGCGCACGGACCGTCCGCTGCCGGTGCTGTTCTGGATCCACGGCGGGGGCTTCATGAGCGGTTCGGGCGACCTCTACGACGGCTCACAGCTCGCACGGACCAGCAACATCGTGGTCGTCACGATCAACTACCGGCTGGGCGTGTTCGGCTTCCTCGACCTGCCCGGGCTGAGCGCGCGGGGCGGTGGCAACTACGGCCTGCTCGACCAGCAGGCGGCGCTGCGCTGGACCCAGCGGAACATCGCCGCGTTCGGCGGGGACCCCGGCCGCGTGACGGTATCGGGCGAGTCGGCCGGTGGCCAGTCCGTATGCGCCCTGATGGCCTCGCCCCCGGCCCGCGGCCTGTTCGACCGTGCCATCATGCAGAGCGGTGGCTGCCCGAGTCTCACATCCGCGCAGGCCACCGCGCGGGGCAAGAGCTACGCCACCGCCGCGGGCTGCGGTGATTCCGCGGCGACCGTGTCCTGCCTGCGGGCCAAGCGGCCGGACGAGTTGCTGGCCGCCGGGCGCGACTTCGGTGGCATCCTGAACGGCCCCCTGCCCGTGTCCGGGGTTCCCGAACTGCCCGTCGCGCCGGGCGTGGCGGTGCGCTCCGGCAGGTTCGCCGACGTCCCCCTCCTCATCGGCACCAACCGCGACGAGATCCGCAAGTGGGCCCTGCCGTTCGCGCACGCCACCAAGGAGCAGTACGAGCGGGTGATCGGGCAGCAATTCGGCCCCCACGCCGCCGGGGTCCTCGCCCGCTATCCCTACGACGCCCGCGACCGCACGTACGGCGCGGCGTACCCCCTGGGCGCGCTGTGGACCGACAGCAGCGTGTTCTACGGGATGGGCGGCTGCCAATACCAGCGCCTGGCGGACCAGTTCGCGTCCCGGCAGCCCCGGACGTACTTCTACGAATTCGGCGACCGCAACCAGCCCTCGCACGGTCCCACCCAGCCCGGTTTCGCGGCGGGCGCGGCCCATGCCGCCGAGCTTCCCTACCTGTGGCCCAGCATGTCCCCCAAGCCGCTGACACCGGAGCAACAGCACCTGTCGCGCGCGATGATGCGCTACTGGGGCGCGTTCGTCAGGGACGGGAACCCCACGACGCACCACCAGGCGCCGTGGCCGTCGTACCGCGCCGCCAAGCTCATGTCGCTGCTGCCCGGCGACCGCAGCAGGGCGGTCAACTCCGGGGCGTACGCGGCACGACACCGGTGTTCCTTCTGGAACGGGATCGACTACGACTGGCTGACCACCGACCCGATGTACCTCGCCCAGCGGGCCGGAGTCCGCGCACACTGAACCCCGGCCCCGGTGGGGGTCACCGGTGGCGGGTGGCGAGGGTGGCGATGTCGATGACGAAGCGGTAGCGCACGTCCGAGGCGAGGATCCGTTCGCTTCATGAGCAGGGAGACCACGTTGAGGGACAGCGGCTCGTCGGGTGCGCCGACGTTGGCCATGCCACCGTTCACGCCGGTGGCGTGGTAGTGGTCGGCGCCCATGGCGTGCGCGAGCTTGACGGCCATGTGGCCGAGGCCGCCCAGTCCGACGACCGCCACCCTCTTGCCGGGGCCCGCGCCGAAGCGGCGCAGCGGTGAGTACGTGGTGATGCCCGCGCACAGCAGCGGCGCCGCCTCGTCCAGGCCGATGCCCTCGGGGACGCGGACCACGAAGTCGTCGTTCACCACGACATGGGTGGAGTAGCCGCCCTGGGTGACGGTGCCGTCCTCGTCGGTGGCGCCGTAGGTGAGGGTGTGCCCCTTCAGGCAGTACTGCTCCTCACCCGTCGGCAGGGCTCGCAGGCCCGGCAGGAGTTGACCATGCAGCCGACCCCGACCCGGTCGCCGACGGCGTGCGCGGTGACCCCGCAGCCGACCTCGGTGACGATGCCCGCGATCTCATGGCCGGGGACGATCGGGTAGGTCTGCCCGCCCCATTCGCTGCGGGCGTGGTGGATGTCGGAGTGGCAGATGCGGGGAGTGGCGTTCGGCGGAGTGACGGACCCCCCATTGGAGGGACCCTGAGCCCACAATCCTCACCCAAGGGGCAATATACCGAGGGAGCCGGGCATATCCGGCCAGCCAGCCCAGCAAAGCTCAGCAAGGAGACCCCATGCGTATCCAGACGGCCCTGTCCACGCTCGCCCTCGCCGCCGCGGCCCTCACCGTCGGCGCGACCGGCGCCGCGGCCGCCGACGGACCGGATGTCAACGTCTACAACTCCAGCAACACGACCTTCCCCGGCGTGTGCGCCAGCAACCAGTTCTCCTTCGTCACCGTCCCCGTCAACCTCGTAGGCGCGTCGGACTCCAGCTCGTGCGGGGCCCACTGATCGGCACCGATCGCGGACTACTCACACGCACCGGGGCCGTTCCGGTGGCGCTGCGCCACGCGGAACGGCCCCTTGATGACGGGCGCTCAGCGGAGCCCGCGTCAGCTCTGCGCCTCTGGACACCTGACAAAAGTGGTGGACTTGACCTGGCCAGAGGTCGGTGTCGTGCACCAGGCCGCCGGGTAGCGGGATGCGGTCAGCCGCGTCATCGCACGCGATAAACCGGGCGACGTCGGCGATCATCCCCGGGATACTGGTCGCCCATGGATGAGGTCGAAGTCGTCGTCGCCCATTCCGAGCGCGCGACCCTGCGCGTCGGTGACGTGTTCTTGAAGGTGGACGCCGATCAGGCGCGCATCGACGTCGAGGTCGAGGCGATGTCCCTCGCGCCGGTCCCGACCCCGGAGGTCCTGTGGCGCAAGCCGCCCGTGCTCGCGATCGCCGCACTCCCGGGGACGACGCTTGGGCGCCTCGGCGGGCCGTCGACCGGAGCGCCGGCGGCGTGGGCCGCGGTGGGCGCCGCCATCCGGAAGCTGCACGAAGCGCCCCTGCCGCCCCGGCCGGGCCGGGCAGGCCGGAGCACCGTCGCGCTGGCGCAGGAACTCGACGACGAGTGCGAGTTGCTCGTGACGAACGGCCTCCTGCCCGCCGACCTGGTCACCCGCAACCGCCAGGTCGCCGAGGCCGCGCTCCGGCCGTGGACTCCGGCGTTCACACACGGCGACCTGCAGATCGCGCACGTCTTCGTCGACGGCGACGAGGTCACCGGCATCATCGACTGGTCCGAGGCGGGCCAGGGTGATGCCCTGTACGACCTCGCCACCTTCACGCTCGGACACGATGAGCACCTCGACGACGTCGTCGCCGGCTATGGCACCGACATCGACCTCGACGTGATCCACGCGTGGTGGTCGTTGCGAAGCCTGCTGGCAGTTCGCTGGCTGATCGAGCACGGCTTCGACCCCTTCGCGCCGGGCTGTGAGGTCGACGTGCTGAGATCCCGGATGTGAGGCTGCGCGGGCCCGGGGACGGACCGGTGGCCCACCCGCCCTTCATCGCGCGGATGTGGCTGGAGTCGACCGCTGCTCGGGGCCCGCAGCTCGGAGGCAGCAGCTCGTGCAGGCGCTGCCAGACCCCGGCCGCGTTCCAGCCCCGCAGCCGTCGCCGGCAGGTCATCCCCGAGCCGAAGCCCAGCTCCTGGGGCAGAAACTCCCAGCGGATCCCGGTGTACAACACGCACAGGATCCCGCACAGCGCCCTGCGAGCCGGCATCAACGAGAACTGACACCACGTCATTCCCAAAGGTCCCGAAGACTCCTTTTGTCAGGAGTCGTGAGCGAGGAGCGCCCGTATCTCGGCTGCCGACGCGGGGCTCGCCTCCAGGGAGAGGAACGCGGCCGGGGCGGCTCCGGCCGCCAAGGGGCCCAGCGAGCCGCCGGGCAGTGTCACGTAGGGGCTGCCGTAGGCGGGCGTGCCCGGTGCGAACAACCTGCCTCGCGCGAGTGGTCCCGCGTCGACGGTGTCGTACCCGAGGGTGTCGAGCAGTTCGGTCGTGCGCCGCTTCGCCTCGGCGTTGTCTCCAGCGATGGGAAGCGCGGTGCGGTCCCCGGCACCGGTGGGCCTGTTCAGTACGGTGAGGTGGGTGTGGTGGATGTTGTTGAACGCCTTCACGACGTACGCCGAGGCACCGAGGTACCGCTGGAGCACCTCGCCGCTCGTGGTGGAGCCGTTCTCCAGTGCCTCGACCCTGCCGTCGCGCCGCGGAGAGTAGTTGCCGGCGTCGATGACCGTCTTGCCCGCGAGAGGCCCGCGCGGCAAGGAGTCGTACGCCGCGAACGGCACGCTCACGACCACCCAGTCGCCGACCGCCGCGGTCGTCGCCGTGGCGCGGGGGCCGAGTTGGGGCTTCCAGCTCGTGCAGGACCTGCTGGTCAAGAGCCTGGGCAACGTCACCGCGTCCTGGGGCATGCTGGTGCACTTCGCCCGGATGCAGGACGCGGGCGTCTTCCGCGACGAACACTCCGCCCTCGCCAAGGCGTTCGTCACCTCCCGGATGCGGGAGGTCGTGGCCTGGAGCCGGGAGGTGTTCGGCGGCAACGGAATCCTGCTGGACCACGACATCGCCCGGTTCTTCGCCGACGCCGAGGCCATCTACTCCTTCGAGGGCACCCGGGAGATGAACACCCTGATCGTCGGCAAGGCGATCACCGGCCGGAGCGCCTTCGTGTGAGGCCGTGTGCGTCCGTGTCAGCGGAGCCGGTCGACACGGCGCTCGTCCCACACCGGCTCCGCCGTCTCGCGGATGACGCCGTCCGACCCGAAGACCAGGAAGCGGTCGAAGGAGCGCGCGAACCAGCGGTCGTGGGTGACGGCCAGCACCGTGCCCTCGTACGCCTCCAGACCCTCCTGGAGCGCCTCCGCCGACTCCAGGTCCAGGTTGTCGGTCGGCTCGTCCAGCAGCAGCGCGGTCGTCCCGGCCAATTCGAGCAGCAGGATCTGGAAACGGGCCTGCTGGCCGCCCGAGAGCCGGTCGAAGAGCTGGTCGCCCTGGCGTTCCATCTCATACCGCCGCAGGGCGCTCATCGCCCGGCCCCGGTCCCGGGCATGGTCGGTCCACAGGATCTCGACGAGGGTGCGGCCGGTCAGCTCGGGGCGCGCATGGGTCTGCGCGAAGTGGCCGGGCACGACGCGCGCGCCCAGTTTCCACTCCCCCCGGTGGGCGACATCCTCACCGGCCAGGAGCCGCAGGAAGTGGGATTTGCCGGATCCGTTGGACCCCAGAACGGCCACCCGCTCGCCGTAGAAGACCTCCAGGTCGAAGGGGCGCATCAGCCCTTCCAGCTCCAGCCCCCGGCAGGTCAGCGCCCGGACCCCGGTGCGTCCGCCCGCCAGCCGCATCGTGATGTCCTGCTTGCGCGGTGGCTCCGGAGGCGGGCCCGCCTCCTGGAACTTCCGCAGCCGGGTCTTCGCCGCCTGGTAGCGCGACGCCATCTCATCGCTTCGCGCCGCGTACCGCTGCATGTCCAGCACCAGACGCTTCAGCTGGGCGTGTTTCTCGTCCCAGCGCCGGCGCAGTTCCTCGAACCGTGCGAACCGCTCGTCCCGGGCCGTGTGATACGTGGCGAAACCACCGCCGTGGACCCATACATCGCTGCCCGCCGGGCTGGGCTCGACACTGACGATCCGCTCGGCCGCACGGGACAGCAGTTCCCGGTCGTGGCTGATGAACAACACCGTCTTGGGTGTCTCCCGGAGCCGCTCCTCCAGCCACTGCTTGCCCGGCACATCCAGGTAGTTGTCCGGCTCGTCGAGCAGCAGGACCTCGTCGGGGCCCCGCAGCAGCGCCTCCAGCACCAGTCGCTTCTGCTCGCCGCCGCTGAGCGTGCGGACCGCGCGCCACTGCGCCTTCTCGTACGGCACCCCGAGCGCCGCCATCGTGCACATGTCCCAGAGGGTCTCCGCCTCGTAGCCACGCGCCTCGGCCCAGTCGCTGAGCGCTTGGGCGTACCCCATCTGGGCCGCCTCGTCGTCCCGCTCCATGATCGCGAGTTCCGCCTCGTCGACCGCTCGGGCGGCCTGCCGCAGCACGGGCCGCGCCACCGAGACCAGCAGGTCCCGCACCGTCCGCTCGTCCCGCACGGAACCGACGAACTGCGGCATCACGCCCAGTGAGCCGCTGACGGTCACCGTCCCCTCATGGGGTTCCGCCTCACGCGAGAGAAGCCGCAGCAGTGTGGTCTTGCCCGCTCCGTTCGGCCCCACCAGGGCGGCGACGGTGCCTTCGCCCACCCGGAAGGAGACGTCGCCGAGCAGCAACCGCCCGTCCGGCAGGAAGTAGGCGAGATGCGCGGCCTCCAGATGTCCCATGATCCGGCATTCTCTTGGCACCGCGCCATGACCGGCAAACCATTTTACCGATGCGCGGCCAGCACTGCCGCGAGGCCCTCTTGCAGGTCGTTGACGAAATACTCGGGAACCTCCAGCGACGGGAAATGTCCCCCGCTTTCAGGCGTACTCCATCGGACGATCTGCCGGTACCGCTCCTGTGCCCAGGGGCGCGGACACTTCTCGACGTCGCGGGGATACATGGTGATTGCCGACGGGACGTCGACCCGAAGTCCGGGGTCCAGCGAGTTGTGGCTTTCGTAGTAAATGCGGGCCGACGATGCGCCGGTCCGCGTCAGCCAATACAGGGTGACGTCGTCAAGAACGCGGTCTCTGGAAATCGTCTCGAACGGGCTGTCCTCGGTGTCCGACCACTCGGCGAACTTGTCAAGGATCCAGGCGAGAAGCCCGACCGGTGAGTCGACGAGCGAGTAGCCGATGGTCTGCGGTCGGGTCGCCTGCTGCTTCGCGTACGCCGCACGGTGGCGCCAGAAATCGCGCGTTTCCTCGGCCCACGTGCGCTCGACCGCCGTCAGCCCGTCCGTCGTCAACCCGGGCGGCCCCTCCGCGAACGTCGTGTGGATGCCCAGAACGTGCGCCGGGAACCTGCCGCCGAGAACCGTGGTGATATTACCTCCCCAGTCGCCGCCGTGAGCTGCGAACTTGCTGTAGCCGAGCCTTCCCATCAGCTCCACCCATGCGGCGGCGACCTTTTCGGTTCCCCATCCGGTGGTGGCCGGCTTGTCGCTGTACCCAAAGCCTGGGAGCGACGGGACCACGACGTGGAACGCAGGCGTGCCCGCGTCTGTCGGATCGGCCAGCTCGTCCACCACATCGATGAATCGGGCAATGCTGTCCGGCCAGCCGTGCGTCAAGAGCAGAGGAGTGGCATCCGCGCGCGCGGACCGGCGGTGCAGGAAGTGGATTCCCAGATCATCGATGGTCGTGCGGAACTGGCCGATCCGGTTGAGGCGCTCTTCGAACGACCGCCAGTTGTATCCGGTGCGCCAGTAGTGCACGACATCGACGAGGTCGGCGAGCGGAACGCCCTGTTCCCATCGGCGAGGGCCGGGCGCGGCGTGAGAGACCGTCTCAGCCTCCGGTAGTCGCGCCGCGGCCAGCCGCGCGCGCAGATCGTCGAGGTCAGCGTCGGATGCGTGGGCTTCAAACGCTTGAACGTCGCTGGTCAGACGGGACATGAGACCTCCTGGCCATCGCGGAACCGGCTAAGACGGTTCTACCAGTACTCCGAGCCACGCCGCAACCATCTAAGGTGGTTCCATGCGTGCTGGATTTCCTGACTTCCGCCTCGGCAAGGTGCTCGCGACCAGCTTCACGGGGACCCTGTCGGAGCGGCATGGCGACGCCGTGGAGCGCATTCCCACGCCGGACCGACTGGTCGACTGGCTGGCGGTGAACGACCTCGCCGTGGCGTCCTGCACCACTGCCCAGCTCGACCTCGCCCGGGAACTGAGGGAGTCGATTCATGCCGCCGCGACAGCGGCCGCGCTCCAGGACGCTCTCCCCGCATCTGCTGTCCAGGTCATCAATGACCACAGCGTTCAGGGTCGGGCCGCGGCGATCCTGACGCCCGAGGGTGAACGGCGATGGCGGCTCAGCCCGGCTTCCTGCGTGGAAGATGCCCTCAGCGTGATCGCCGCCGACGCGATCAGCATCATCGCGGGCGAACGAGACGGAAAATTGGCCTTGTGCGCGTCATCGACCTGCCAAGCCGCCTTCTTCGACACCAGCCGGAGTCGCACCCGCAAGTGGTGTGACATGAACACGTGCGGGAATCGTCAGAAGAAAGCGCGCTTCATGGCCAACCAGCGCAAAAACGCCAGATCAGCGGAGTGATGTGCGATAGCCGGTCGTCCGTGACGGTTTCGCCGTGGGCGACCGCGGGCGGGGATGCCGTATCGCTCGGAAACGTACGGGAATCGGCGGCGCCGCGGTCATTCTCGCCCTGCCCTAGCCTGCCCCGCCGGTCACGAGCGGGACCGCATCAGTGGCTGGATGCGCGTACCGAAGTTCTCGATGCCCTCGAGGAAGTCGTCGAACACCAGCATGATCCCCTTGGTGCCGGAGACCCCGGCGACCTCGTCGAGCATCGCCGCGACGGTTTCGTACGAGCCGACGAGCGTGCCCATGTTGAAGTTCACGGCGCCCTCGGGCAGCGAGATGGTCCTGGCGGTCGAGGCGCCGTCGGAGGTCGTGTCCGTGGCCGTCTCCCCCGCCATGTACGCCAGCGCCGCGTGGTCGGCGTTGTCGTGGTAGTCCTTCCACTTCGCCTGGGCGGCCTCGTCGGTCTCGTCCGCGATGACCATGAACAGCGAGAGCGCTCCGACGTCGCGGCCGGTCTCGCGCGCCGCCTCCACGAGCGTGGCCGTGGTGTCCGACAGCGCGAGCGGGGTGTTGACGCCGCTGCCCAGGATGAAGTTGTACTCGGCGTGCTCGGCGGAGAACTTCATGCCGGTGGTGCTCTGCCCGGCGGCGACGATGTCGATGTGGCCGTTCGCCGGTCCGGGGGAGAGCACGCAGTCGTCCAGGGTGTAGAACTCGCCCTTGAAGTTGCTGACGCCGTCGTGCCACAGCTCCTTCATCACGGTGACGTACTCCGCGGCCCGGGCGTAGCGGTTGCCGAAGTGGTCGTCCCCGGGCCACAGTCCCATCTGGGAGTACTCGCCGGGCGCCCAGCCGGTGACGATGTTGACGCCGAACCGGCCGGGGGCGATCGAGTCGACCGTCGTGGCCATGCGCGCGGTGATCGCCGGGTGCAGGGCGAGGATCGGTGTCGAGGCGTACAGCTTGATCCGCTCCGTCACGGCGGCCAGGCCCGCCATCAGCGTGAACGACTCCAGGCAGTGGTCCCAGAACTCGGTCTCGCCGCCGAACCCCTTGAGTTTGATCATCGACAGGGCGAAGTCGAGACCGTGCTCCTCGGCCTTCTGCACGATGGCCTTGTTCAGCTCGAAGGACGGCATGTACTGCGGAGAACTCTTGGAGATGAGCCAGCCGTTGTTGCCGATGGGGATGAAGACGCCGATGTCCATGCCGCTCCTGAACGGTCCCGTGGGGTGCCGGTGTGATCCGGAACAGCAACCGTGCCACGCCATGGCGGTCGATGATCAAGTCCGCCTCGCCGACGGCGGCGTTCGTGGCACGATCATGACCGACCCCACGTGACACCTACGGAGCCCCACATGTCGTCCGTACCGGATCCCGTCCTCCTCGACGCGTGCTTCTTCTCGGATCCGCACGCCTCCTACGCGGGCCTGAGGCGTGCGGGCACCGTCCACCGGGCCGTCGCGGCGGACGGTGCCCCGCTCCACCTCGTCACCGGATACCAGCAGGTGCGCGACGCGGCCATGGACCCCGCGCTGTCGCTCAACAAGCGCCATGCCCGAACGGGCGGCCGGGACGGCGCTTCCCTGCCGCCCGAGCTCGACAGCCACCTTCTCAACAGGGACGCCGCGGACCACGCCCGGCTCCGGCGGCTGGTGAACGGAACGTTCACGGCCCGGCGAACCCAGCTCCTGCGCGACGACGTTCAGGCGATCACCGACCAGCTCTTGCACCGGATGGCGTCCCGCCCTCGCGCCGATGTGGTGGCCGACCTCGCCATGCCCCTGTCCATGGAGGTCATCTGTCGCGTGCTCGGCATTCCCCCGGGCAGCAGGCCCGACTTCCGGGAGTGGACGAACACCCTGCTCAGCCCGGATCCCCGAGCCGCCCAGCAGTCCCGGGACGCCATGCGGCACATGCATCGCTTCCTCGTCGCCCTGATCGACCGCAAGCGGGAACACCCCGCCGACGACCTCCTGTCGGAACTCGTCCTGGCCCAGGAGAACGACGACCGCCTCAGCGCCGACGAGCTGGTGGCCATGGCCTTCCTGCTGCTCTTCGGCGGCTACCACAACACCGGAAGCCTGATCTCGACCACCGTCATGGCGCTGCTCACCCACCCGGCGCACCGGGCCGCGTTCTCCTCCGGGGAACTGCCCATGCACAACCTGACCGAGGAAGCGCTGCGCTGGAACTCGCCCACCATGCTCGCGGTGCGCCGCTTCGCCACCCACGACCTGCGGATCGGGGACACCGACGTGGTGACCGGGGATCGCGTGTGGCTCTCCTGGGCGTCGGCCAACCGCGACCCGGAGCGCTTCGAGGACCCGTCAGTTTTCGACCCCTGCCGGAAGGACAACCCCCACCTCGCCTTCGGGCACGGGCCCCACTACTGTCCCGGTGCGGCCCTGGCCCGGCTGGAGAACAGCATCGCCGTGACCTCGCTGCTGCGACGGTTCCCCGACCTGTCGCTGATCGGTTCCCCGGACGAGCTGCGGTGGTTCGTCTCACCGCGGAGCCGGTGTCTGTCCGCGCTTCCCGTTTCCCTGTGAGAGGTCGCCGAGCCGGGGGTCAGTGGTGGGGGCCGTGCCGGCCGAGGGTTTTCACGGGGGTCGCGCCGGGGCGGGTCCACTGGGGTACGGGGCGGCTGGTCGGGCCCCAGGTGGCGGTCCCGTCGGCGTCCGTGCGCCAGGACCAACACGCCTGCCCGCCCACGGGCCGGTCCTCGGGGTTGTCCTCCCACGCCTCGCCGCGGCCGCAGGGCGTCATGTCGAGCAGGCCGAGGGAGCCGTTGACCCGCTCGTTGCCACGGCCCGTCGTGGAGTAGGTGAGGAACACGCGGTCGCCGTCGCGCAGGAAACACGCGAGGTGCCCCATCTCCCCGCCGATCGGCGCCTCCACGCCCCGCACCGAGTACCAGGGCTGGGTGTAGCCCATGAACTCCACGTAGCGGGCCACCTCGTCCCACGGGCCCGAGGTCAGGATGGCGAACGAGACGCCCCGGGCGTTGAGGTAGACGGCGTCCCGCAGGTGCCAGGCCGTGGTGGTGCAGCCCTCGCACTGCCCCTGGTGCGGCGCGCCGTCGTACCACATGTGCTGGTAGACGACGAGCTCGTCGCGCTCCTGGAACAGGTCGAGGAACGGGACCGGCCCGTCGGCGCCGGTGACCTCGACCGTGCCGTCGAGCTCGACCATCGGCAGCCGCCGCCGGGCCGCGGCGATCGCGTCGCCCTCACGGGTGTGGGCCTTCTCGCGGACCAGCAGTTCCGCCCGCGCCGCCTGCCAGGTGGCCAGGTCGACGACGGGCGGCTTGCCGGGGAGGTTGCTGCTCGCGTTGCCGGGCGTGGTCGTCATGGTGTCCTCCGCGGTGTCTCGTGCCGGGCAGCGTACGGCGTGCTCCGACGCTCACCGGTAGAGACTCGCGGCCCGGCCGGAACTCATCGCGCCGGGCGGCTCCCGAGTCCGGGCGCGGCCGCCAGGAAGGTGTCGAGCACTCCGTCGGCGACGCGGACGGGGCCCTCGGGGCGGGTCTCGCCCGGGATCGTGCGGATCCGCCCCGCCCGCGCGGCCAGCGACGACGCCTCGGCGAACCAGCGCTGCGCCCGCGCGGTGTCGCCGTCGAGCCGGGCGCCCAGCGCGTCCAGGGTGCGTTCGAACGCACGGCCCCACAGCGCCAGCGCGTCCAGCCAGGGCGCGGAGTCCGCCACGAAGCCGCGGTCGGCCACGTCCGCCCTGATGGTGGCCGACGCGGTGGCCAGCAGCGCGGCGGAGGGGCGCAGGGCGTTCAGCGCCGCCCGCTGCCGTCCGGCGTCCCAGTCGGTACGGAACCGGGCCAGCCGGGCGGCCAGTTCGGGCGCCTGGGGCTGCCAGGGTTCGTCACCGAAGGTGGGCGCGAGGTGCTGGGTGTCGAAGAAGGCGAGGAGCGCGGACACGGTGGCCGGGTCCGGATCGTCCCCGGCCAGATACGCGGCGGCGGTCCGCCAGGTGCGGTCCGGGTCGTACGCGGTGTCGTTCCAGGCGAAGTCCGCCCCGCCGAATAGGGCGACCTTGCTGGCGGCGGCCTGGTTCATCGGGTTGAGGACCAGACCGGAGAGCTGCTGGTGCAGACCGGGCTCACGGGCGTCGTACGGGGCGAGCAGCAGTCGGCCCTCGGCCTGGCCGTAGTCGTTGACGGGGTAGTTGTCCCAGACGAACACCTTGCGCCCCCACACGGCGGCGGCCCGCGTGGCGTCGGCCACGGTGATCCGCGGCGGCACCACATCGGTGCCGGTCCACATGACCTCGACCCGCGGGTCCAGCCGCTCGCGCAGGGCCTTCTTGTACGCGGTGTCGGTGACGTCGCCGTACTCGGTCGGCACCGTCTGGAGCGGCGCGGTGCCCTCGCGGGCGTCCAGGAACTCCTTCTGCACCCGGTTCAGCAGATCGGCCTGCGCCTCGCCCGCGGCCCGCTGCGAGGGCTCGCCGTAGGCGGCGCGGTCGGCGGCGCAGTTCCACCGGGTGTAGCTGATGTCGTCCAGCGGCACCGAGAAGCTGCGCACCCCGAGGTCGTACAGCGCCCCCAGCTTGGCCTGGAGCGCCGTGAACTCGGCGGGATCGCTGTAGCAGAGGGAATTGCCGGGCGACAGCGCGAAGGTGAACCGTACGTGGTGGCCGATGGCCTGCCGGACCAGCTCACCGAGCTGGGCGAGCTTGTCGGCCGGGTACGGCTCGCGCCACTTCTCGCGGTGGTACGGGTCGTCCTTGGGCGCGTAGACGTACGTGTTCATCTTGACGTCCCCGTAGAACGCCAGTTGGTCCATGCGCTCGGCGTGGGTCCACGGGCTTCCGTAGAACCCCTCGATCACGCCGCGCAGCGGCATCAGCGGATGGTCCACGACCGCCACCGAGGCGATTGCCCGGCCGGTTTGGCTGCCGGTGGCCAGCTGACGCAGCGTCTGTGCCGCGTAGTACGTCCCGTCGGCGTCCGCGCCCGCGAGCGCCACCGTCCGGCCGCGCGCGGCGAGCGCGTACCCCTCCGCGGGCAGGTCCGCGGGCACCCGGCCCCCGGCGGCCCGCAGCGCGTTCGCGACCGGCGCGTCGGCGAGCCGCCCGACGGTGACCGTCAACCCCGGTCCGGAGCCGCCCCGCAGATACCGCGCCCCGGCCCGGCGTAAGACGGAGGCGACGAGTTCGCGCGTGGGTTGGTCCACCCCGTCGCCGTAGACCACGCGCACCTCGGCGGGCACCCTGATGTCGGGGCCCAGCCGGGCCATCTCCTGCGGGCGCGGGACGACGGACGGCAACGGGCCGACGGCCCTGGCATCGGTGGCGGCGGTGGCGGCGGTGGGCAGCAGCAGCCCGAGGAAGGTGAGGAACGCGATCACAGCGGCCAGGGGTCCTGAGCTACGGCGCATGGACATCTCCTCCGTGGCGTGGCGTGGCGTACGACGGCGGTGCACGACGGTGACACGTGGAGCGGAGTGAGCAATGGTGCAGGCGCGGTTCCTGGTGCGCGGCGTTCCGGAAACACATACCCACGGCCCGGGCCCTAAAGCGCCTAGAGGTCCCTGTCCGCGGGAGAGCCCGCTGCCTCGGGTCGGGTCGCCGACCAGCTGGCGAGGAGCTTGAGCCGGTCTTCGTCCGCGGTACCGGGCTCGGCAGTGTAGATGGTCAGGGAGTGTGCCTCGTGGGCGGACATGGGCAGGTTCAGCGGCTGGTAGGTGAGCTCCAGGGGACCCGCGTCGGGGTGGTGGAAGCGTTTGACGCCGCCGTGGTGGATGCGCACGTTGTGGGCGGCCCACCGGGTGCGGAACTCGGCGCTGACCGTGGACAGCTCGCCGACCAGCTCGCGCAGCGCCTTGTCGTGGGGGAACCTCCCGGCCTCGGCGCGCAGCAGCGCGACGGTGATCTCGGCGCCGTCGTCCCAGTTGTCGACGAAGTCGTGTGAGCCGCGGTCGAGGAAGTAGAACCGGGCGAAGTTGGGGCGACCGCGTTCGTCCGTGGTGTCGCTGTGGAACATCGGCGCGAAGAGGGCCCGGGCGAGCGCGTTGGTGGCCACCATGTCCAGGCGGCCGTTGCTGACGAACGCCGCGGACAGGGTCATGGAGTCGAGTAGCCACTGCACGCGGGGCGGGACGTCGACGGCCTTGCGGCGGCGCCGGGCCGCGGGGTGGGGCTGGGCGGCCTTGGCCAGGTCGAACAGGTAGGTGCGTTCGTCGTCGCTCAGCTGGAGGGTGCGGGCCACCGCGTCGAGGACGTCCTCGGACACGCCGCTGATGTGGCCCTTCTCCAGCCGGGTGTACCACTCGGTACTCACCCCCGCGAGGACCGCGACCTCCTCGCGGCGCAGTCCGGGCACCCGGCGCCGGGCGCTGGTGGGCAGCCCGACCTGCTCCGGGGTGAGCTGGGCGCGCCGACGGGCGAGGAAGTCACGGATGTCGGCGCGGTTGTCGGCGCGGTGTTCCATGCCTTCCACGCTACGGCCCGGATCCCGGCGGAGGGGGGTTGAGCTTGTACCCCCCATAAACGCGGCCTCCCGCGCCTGCGACGGGAGGGGTTTCGTGGGGTGCGCACCTTGACGTTCGATCCGCTGCGGAGACGATGAATGACCACGCGAGGAGGAACCCTCCACGCCCCCGCCGACGTACGAGGCGTCGGTGACCGCGAGCGTCCGCCCACCCGGCTTCCGCTCGTCGTGTACGTGCTCGCCCTGGGCACGTTCCTGATGGGCACGACCGAGTTCGTGGTGGCAGGCCTGCTTCCGGAGATCGCGGGCGATGTGCGGATCAGCGTGGCGCAGGCCGGGCTGCTGATCACGGTGTTCGCGGTCGGGATGATCGTCGGCGCGCCGCTGATGGCGATGCTCACGCTGCGGCTGCCCAGACGGTCGACGCTGGTCCTGGCCCTGGGTGTGTTCGCGGCCGGGCACGTCGTCGTGGCGCTCGGCACCGGCTTCGCGCTGCTGCTGGCGGCGCGGTTCCTGACGGCGCTGGCGACCGGCGCGTTCTGGGCCGTGGCCAACGTGGTGGCCGCCCGCGCCGCCGGTCCCGCGGCGGGCTCCCGTGCCCTGGGCGTCGTGGGCTCCGGTGCGATGCTCGCCAACGTCGTCGGTGTGCCGCTCGGCGCCTTCGCCGGACAGGTCATGGGGTGGCGGGGGCCGTTCTGGGCGCTCGCCGCGCTCGCGGTGGCCGCCATGGCGCTCATCGGCCGCCATGTTCCGCGCGATGCCTCCGTGCACGAGGCGGTCTCGGTCGGTACCGAGCTGTCCGCCCTGCGCTCCGGTCGCCTGTGGCTGGCGCTGGCGGCCTGCGCCACCACGACCGGCGGTGTGCTGTCGACGTACTCCTACGTCTCGCCGCTGCTGACCGACCGGGCGCAGCTGGCCGCCGGTCTGGTGCCGCTGGTCCTGGGCGGCTTCGGTGTCGGTGCCCTGGCGGGCTTCCTGGTGGGAGGCCGTCTGGGAGACCACCGTCCGTACGCGACGACGATCGTGGCCGCCGCGGCGACCACGATCCTGCTGCTGGCGATCTGCCTGCTGTCCGGTTACGCCGCGCCCACGATCGCGCTGGTCGCGCTGCTGGGGCTGTTCGGGCTCGGCGCCAACCCGGTGCTGATCTCCCTGGGCGTCCGCTTCGCGGGCCGGGCCCCCACCCTGGGGTCCGCGCTGACCGTGTCGGCGTTCAACCTCGGCACCGCCGTCGGCTCCTGGATCGCCGGTCTCGCCCTCGGCTCCCCGCTGGGAGTCACCGGGCCCGCCGCCGTGGGCCCCGCCATCGCCGCGCTCACGCTGATCCCCACGATCGCGATCGCCGTCGTCCAACGACGCCGATCGGCGGCACCCACGGGCGCGGTCGTCGCCCGTGCGGCCGCCGCACCCCCCGAAAACACCTGAACCGCCTTGTTCACTGATCCTTAGGAGTAACCCCCATGCGCGCTGCTGTCCTGCACGCTCCCGGCGACGTCCGGGTGGAGGAGGTCGCCGACCCGAAGATCACCGCCCCGACGGATGCGATCATCCGGCTGTCGGCGGCCTGCGTCTGCGGCTCGGACCTGTGGCCCTACCGCGGCATCGACTCCGTCGACGAGCCCGTGCCGATGGGGCACGAGTACGTCGGCGTCGTCGAGGAGGTCGGCGGCGAGGTCGAGACCCTCAAGCCGGGCCAGTTCGTCCTCGGCTCGTTCGTCGCCTCCTGCGGCACCTGCGAGATCTGCCGCTCCGGCTACCCCTCGTCCTGCGTCCACCGCGTGTTCATGGCCCAGGTCGGCACCCAGTCCGAACGTGCCCTGATCCCGCACGCCGACGGCACCCTCGTCGCCCTGCCGGGCACGCCCGACGCCGACCTGATCCCGAGCCTGCTGGCCGCCTCCGACGTGCTGGGCACCGGATGGTTCGGCGCGGTCGCCGCCGGGGCCGGGCCGGGCAAGACGGTCGCGGTCGTCGGCGACGGCGCGGTCGGCCTGCTCGCGGTCCTGGCCGCCCGGCAGCTCGGCGCGGAGCGGATCATCACGATGAGCCGCCACGAGCCGCGCCAGCGGCTCGCCCGCGAGTTCGGCGCCACCGACATCGTCACCGAACGCGGCGACGCCGGCGCGGCGAAGATCAAGGAGCTGACCGGCGGTCTCGGCGCCCACTCCGTCGTCGAGGCGGTCGGCACCCAGGAGTCCATGGAGCAGGCCATCCGGAGCACCCGCCCCGGCGGACACGTCGGCTTCGTGGGCGTCAACCACGACGTCTCCCTCAGCGGCCAGGAACTCTTCTTCTCCCAGGTCCACTTGGTCGGCGGCCCGGCCCCGGTGCGCCAGTACCTGCCCGAGCTGATCGACCTGATCTGGCAGCGGAAGATCAACCCGGGCAAGGTCTTCGACCTCACCCTCCCGCTCGACGAGGCCGCCGCGGCGTACCGGGCCATGGACGAGCGCCGCGCCATCAAGGCCCTGCTCACCGTCTGACCCCTCATCCGCGGGATGCCCCGGCCCTCCGGAGGGCCGGGCATCCCGCGCCGATTAAGCTCACCCACCATGTCGTCGCCGCACACGCCCTCCCCCGCGCCGAACGCCACGGTCATACGCATCGGCCGCCGCAGCGCCATGACCGGGCTCCCCTGCTCCCTCGTCCTCATGGCCATCGGCGCCGTCGGCATCTTCGGTGTCGTGCTGGTCGCCACGGGTCAGCAGAAGGGAGAGTCCACCGTCAGCGGGTTCGTGGGCCTCGCGTTCATGGTGGCCCTCGGTGTTCTCGGAGTCATCCTCCTCGTGCCCTTCTGGGCGAACCGCCGCAACCGGATCCTCATCGACCACACGGGCCTCTGGCTCGAAACGGGAGACTCCCGGAACGTCATCCCCTGGCACGGCCTCTCCGGAGTCGCCCTCTACTGGAGCGAGTTCGGGCGCAAGGGGAAGATCTACTCCCTGGAGCTGTACCCCAACGGCCCCATCGACCGGGACGACCCGAACCTGTGGGGCCTGGTCCGCGACGAGGAGCCCCTGCACCCGGGCCTCCCCCGCCTGCGCCACCGCCTCACCCTCACCGCCCCCAACCAGCGGCCCGTGGTCGACGCGGTCCGGAGTCACGTCCCCCACCTCTGGCTCGGCGAGACCCAGCGCCCGACGGGCCACATAGGCCGCCCCGACGTCAGGGGCCACCGCCGGCGCATGCGGAACCGCACGCCCTGACCGACGACCCCGCGAAATCTCGTCGCTCACCCGCACCGAGGCTCGTAGCCTGAGCGCATGCCTCACGCGAAGACCTCGTATGTGTGCCTGCCGTGCCGGGCGTCGTACAAACAGCCTTACCTCGGTTCCTACGACCGGCTGTGCCCGCGCTGCGCACGGTCGATGATCCACGTGGGGTCCGCCTTCGCTCCGCCTCCCCGCCGGGACACGGCGGGGTGGCGGGTGCTCTCCGTGCTGCTGCACGCGGGGGTGCGGTTCCACAAAAGCTGCTGCGGCGGCCCCGGTTACCGCCCCCGCACACTCCACGAGGTACGGGAACGGCTGGCCTACACCCGAACCACCGGGGAGCCGATCTACGAGGCCCTGGTCCGGCGCGACCTCCCTTAGGGGTGTCAGCCGGTTTCCAGGGCGTCGGCCCGGCTCTCCAGGTCGGTCGCGATGCCGTCCCAGTCCGGTCCGTGAAGCCACAGGCTCTTGGCAGCCTCGCGCATCAGCTCCGGATCGTCCGGCCGCTGCAACAGCACCAGCCGATAGGCCAGATTCCGGACCCAGACCGGCAACTGGCCGTCGACCAGGTGTGGGCTGAGCTCACGCAGCATGGCGAGGATCTCTTCAGCGTCCGCGAAGGTGAGCTCCTCGACGAAGTAGTGCTCCCGGTGCTCCCGGTCGCATTCCGGCGTGGGTCGGTACTCGTCTCCGTAGAGACACCGGGCGTGCTCCGTCAGGGTGCTGTGCATGTCCGCCCCGCGTGCCCGTCAGTGCGCGGTCTCGGGCACATCGACCACTTCGGAGCCCTCGCGGCGGATCCGGTCGACGCCCCAGGCGCCGAGCGGGCCGAGCGCTTGGTTGAGGGTATGGCCGTGCTCGGTCAGGGAGTACTCCACGCGGGGCGGCACCTCGGCGTAGACCTCGCGGTGCACGAGGCCGTCCTTCTCCATCTCGCGCAGGTGCTGGGTCAGCATCTTCTCCGTCACGCCCGGGAGGCCGCGGCGGAGTTCGGAGAAGCGGCGTACGCGATGGGCGTCGAGTTCCCAGAGGATCAGCCCCTTCCACTTGCCGCTCACCACGTCGAGGGCGGCGTCGATGCCGCAGATGTAGGGACCGCTTCTCGGAGTCCTGGCCATCGCTGTGCCGCTCCTTACAAAAAGGTAAGTACCGCAGTATTTAGTGGGTACTTCCGAGAGTAGTCGGGCGCTCCGATCATGGAAGGGTGAACGAACAACACACCCCATACTCCGGGCAGATGAGCCCCGTCACCGTCCTCGGGCTGGGCCCGATGGGCCAGGCCATGACCCGCGCCCTGCTGGCCGCCGGTCATCCGGTCACCGTCTGGAACCGCACCGCCGGCCGGGCGGACGGCGTCGTCGCCGACGGCGCCACGCTCGCGGCCACCCCGGCCGCAGCGGTCGAGGCGAGTGAGCTGGTGATCCTCAGCCTCACCGACTACCGCGCGATGTACGACATCCTGGGCGGCGCCTCCGGATCGCTCACCGGGCGGACACTCGTCAACCTGAGCTCGGACACTCCCGACCGGACGCGCGAGGCGAGCACCTGGGCGGCGCGCCACGGCGCCACCTTCCTCACCGGCGGTGTCATGGTCCCGGCGCCGATGGTCGGCACCGAGGCCTCGTACATCTACTACAGCGGCCCCGACGAGGCGCTGGAGCGCCACCGGGCGGCGTTGGCGCTGCTCGGCGCGCCGAAGTATCTGGGCGACGATCCGGGCCTCGCCCAGATGATGTACCAGGCCCAGCTCGCGCTGTTCCTCACCACCCTGTCCGGGTTGATGCACGCGACCGCGATGCTGGGCAGTGTGGGGATGAAGGCCCAGGAGGTGCTGCCGGAGCTGCTCGCCCTCACCGACTCGGTCGGCGCGATCGTGGCGGCGGGCGAGGAGACTCCCGGCGCCGCGCTGGATGCCGGGGAGCATCCGGGCGACCTCAGCACCGTCACGATGATGGGCGCGACGTCCGACCACATCGTGGAAACCAGCGCGTCGCTCGGCCTCGACCTCGCGCTCCCGGAAGCCGTTCAGGCGCACTACCGGCGCGCGATCGAGGACGGGCACGGCGGCGACAACTGGACCCGCATCATCGACGGCATCCGCGCCCCGCGCCCCCGGGCGTGACCTTCCGCAGCGCCCGCAGCGCCCGCTGAGCGCGGGAGCACGGTCCAGGGGCCCGGGTTCCGGGCCTGCCTCCGCTGTCGCCCGGACGCCGTGCCCGCTCAGCGGCGCGCTCGGGCGGCCGCTGCGGACGCCCGGCGGCGGGCTGACACACCTCTTCCCCACGGCCCACGCCGCGCTGGGCGGGTTGCGCGGCGTCGGCCCCTGGACGGCGGGCTACATCCGCATGCTGCTCACCGGCGACGTGGCCGTCCAGGCCGGGTATGCGGCACACGGGCGCCGGGCCGGGAGACGCGGCAGGCTGGCGGCCGTGGCGTACGTACGCCATGCACCCTCCTAGGGCCCCCGCCGAAGCCGCCCCCGCGCCCCAGCGTAATGTCCGAATACCGCCAGCATTCCCGGCCGCGACCCCTCATCGTTGACAGTGAAGCCACAGCGGACGAGCGATGAGAGCACGACGATGACCATCTACACCACGCTGGACAGCCCTCTGGGCGAACTGCTCCTGGTGGGCGAAGAGACACCGGACGACACCCTCACCCTGACCTCGCTGTCCATGCCCGGGCAGAAGAACGCCCCGGCCGTACGGCCCGAGTGGCGCCGCGCACCCGACCGGTTCGCGGAGGTCGCCCGGCAGCTGAGCGCGTACTTCGACGGCAAGCTGACAGCCTTCGACATCCCGTTCACGCCCGGCGGCGGCACGGACTTCCAGCAGCGCGTATGGCACGCGCTGGAGGAGATCCCGTACGGCACCTCGACCACCTACGGGCAGCTCGCCGACGGTCTGGGCGTACCCCGCGGGCAGGTCCAGGCCGTGGGCACCGCGATCGGCGCGAACCCGCTGCTGCTGGTGCGGCCCTGCCACCGGGTGATCGGCGCGGACGGGACCATGCGCGGCTACGCCGGAGGGGTCGAGCGCAAGGTGCAGCTCCTCACCCACGAGGGCGTGCTCCAGCCGACCCTCATGTGACCCGCACCGGCACACCTCGACAATCACCGGAGGAACGAGGCCGATGACGGTCTACACCACGATGGACAGCCCCCTGGGCGAACTGCTCCTGGTCGGCGAGGAGTCGGCGACCGCGAGGGGCGGCACCGCACTGGCCTCCCTGTCCGTGCCGGAGCAGAAGCGCCGCCCCACCGTCCAGGACGGCTGGACCGAGGACGCGGACGCCTTCGCCGACATCACCCGCCAGCTCCGCTCGTACTTCGACGGCAAGCTGACCCGCTTCGACATCGAGTACGTCACCGGCGGCAGCGCCTTCCAGCAGCGCGTCTGGACGTCCTTGGAGTCCATCCCCTACGGCACGACCCTCAGCTACGGCGACATCGCCGCCCGGATCGACGCCCCGCGCGCCGCGGTCCGCGCCGTCGGCACGGCGATCGGGGCGAACCCGCTGCTGGTCGTCCGGCCCTGCCACCGGGTGATCGGCGCCAGCGGCGCGCTGACCGGATACGCCGGTGGTCTGGAGCGCAAACGACAGCTGCTGGACCTGGAGCACGCACACGAGTCCGCGGCACCGCAAAGGAACGGCACCTCATGACCGACACCATCAGCTCCGCGACCCAGGACCGGGTGGCCGACCGCGTCGCGGCGGACGACTGGGACGCGCTCACCGGCGAACTGGGCGAGTTCGGCCACGCCCTCACCGGGCCCCTCCTCACTCCCGGCGAATGCCACCGCATCGCCGGGCTGTACGACGAGACCGAGCGCTTCCGCACGACCATCGACATGGCCCGCTACCGCTTCGGTTCGGGCCAGTACCGCTACTTCACCCACGACCTCCCGGACCTGGTCCGCGAGCTGCGCGAGGCGTTCTATCCGCGGCTGCTGCCCATCGCCCGCGACTGGGCCCGCAAACTGGACCGGCCCGCGCCCTGGCCGGACACCCTCGAGGAGTGGCTGACGATGTGCCACGACGCGGGGCAGGCCAAGTCCGCCCAGATCCTGCTGCGTTACGGTCCGGGCGACTGGAACGCCCTGCACCGGGACGTGTTCGGCGAGATGCTCTTCCCGCTCCAGGTCGTGGTCGGCCTCGACGCCCCCGGCGAGGACTTCACGGGCGGCGAGTTCATCATGACCGAGCAGCGCCCCCGCGCCCAGTCGAGGGGATCGTCCACCACGCTGCCCAAGGGCCACGGGCTGATCTTCACCACCCGGGACCGCCCCGTGGCCTCCAAGCGCGGCTGGGCGAACGGACCCATGCGGCACGGCGTGAGCACGGTCCGCTCCGGACACCGCCACACCCTCGGCCTCGTCTTCCACGACGCCGCATGACTCCCGCCCCGGCCGACCCCGCCCGGCTCCCGGAGCGGCGCCCGCACACCCTGATCGGCCCCGACGGGGTGCCGTATCGCAGCGCCACTCCGGGCAGTCTCGGCGGACACCGGGGCATGCGGCTCTACGGGCGTCTGGACTGCCCCTCCGCGCTGCGGGCCATCGCCCGCGGCCACTACGTGAAACACCGGGTGTTCTTTACGGACGAGGCCACCGCGATCGCGGCCGGATACCGGCCGTGCGCCGTGTGCCTGCCCCGGAAGTACGCCCTGTGGAAAGCCAACCGGGAGAACACCACCACACCATGAGCAGTCTCACGGGACCACCGGCATCCGGATCGCCCCTGATCCCCGCGGAGGAGCTGGCCGCGTACGGCGATCTGCCGCGCCCCGCCCCGCACACCGCACCCGAACTCGACGCCCTCATCGGGCTGTTGACCCCCGCGAGGAGCCGCATCGAGACCGTCGCCGTCGGCCACAGCCGCGACCCGGCCTCCCGCGCCGCCGCCGACGCCTTCGCGGCGGCCTGGAAGGCGCGCGGCGGAAGGGTCCTCGCCACGGTGGACTGGCCGGAGAGCGCCGCGTCCTGGCTGCGCCCCGCGCGTCGGCTGACCGCCGAGGAGCCCGACGCCTGGGTCATGGCCGCGGCCCCGCTCGGCTTCGCCCAGCTGGCCCGCCGGCTGCGCCACTCCACCGACTGGGACCCGGCCCGCACGGTCGCCTTCGCCGCGCTCAGGGACTCCCGCCTCCCCGCGCTGGCCGGGCCGGACACGCTGCACGGCCTGCGCGGTGCCACCGCCGAGGGCGGCACCTGGGCCGTACGCCACCGCTGGGTCACCTCCTATCCGCCGCCCGGGAGCACCGCATGACCGCCCTGATCCCCCGCCCCGCCATGGAGATCTCCCCCGGGGCCGTGCACCTGCCCGGCTGGCTCACCCCGGAACGGCAGCGCGAACTCGTCACCGCCTGCCGCGCCTGGGCCACCGGCCCGGTCCCCATCCGCCACACCCGCCTGCCGCGCGGTGGCGTGATGTCGGTGCAGACGGTGTGCATCGGCTGGCACTGGCAGCCGTACAAGTACACCCGCACCGCGGGAGATGTGAACGGTGCGCGCGTCGCCGAATTCCCCGACTGGATGGTCCAGTTGGGCCGCCGCGCGCTGCTGGACGCCTACGGCGACACCCAGGGCGCGGCCGCGTACACCCCGGACACCGCGCTGATCAACTTCTATGACGGTCAGGCCAAGTTGGGCATGCACCAGGACAAGGACGAGCGGTCCTCGGCGCCGGTCGTGTCGCTGTCCATCGGCGACACCTGCGTCTTCCGCGTCGGCAACACCGAAACCCGCACCAAGCCCTACACCGACATCGAACTCGCCTCCGGCGACCTGTTCGTCTTCGGCGGCCCGTCCCGGTACGTGTACCACGGCGTGCCCAAGGTGTACGAGGGCACCGCCGACCCCGCCAACGGGCTCGCCTCGGGGCGGCTGAACATCACCATGCGCGTCACCGGCCTCACGGACTGACTCAGCGCGCGTTGTGGAAGATGACGCCGAGCGTGGTCCGGCGCCCCGAGGCCACGGCGTTGGTGCCGTGCCGCATGGGGTGGCGGCGGTAGCCGTGCGACCCCCGCACGGGCCGGTGGCGGACGGGGAAGATCATGCCCTGGCCGAGGCGTGGGGTGAGGACGAGGGCGCGGGACTGGGAGCGGGGGCGCTGTTCCACGAAGACGTTCTCCCCGCCGGTGAAGTCCTGGCCGGGCTCGTTCAGCATGAAGGCGATCTGGAGGGGAAAGACGATGTCCCCGTAGATGTCCTGGTGCAGACAGGCGTAGTCGCCGGGGCCGTAGTCGAGGATGAGCGGGGTGGACCGGCGCTGGCCGTTGTCCGCGCATTCGGCGAGCAGTGCGTCCAGGGTGGCGGGAAAGGTGCGCTCGTTCAGCAGGGGCGCCCACTGGTTGGCCATCCACGCCATCGGCGGGTACAGCTTCTCGCGCAGGGTCTGGACGAGCGGTACGGCGGCGGGGTCGGCGTAGTACTTGTAGGTGCCGCGGCCGAAGTCGTAGCGCTGCATCACCACGGTCGAGCGGAACAGCGCGGGGTCGTCGAAGGTGCCGATGAGCATCTCGCACTGCGCGCGGGAGAGCAGCGGAGGGGTGAGGGCCACACCGTTCTCGTTCAGCTGGGCGTACAGCGCGGGCCAGTCCAGGTCCGCGAGGGCGGGGACGGCGTCGTGGGCGGTGTGCGGTGCGTCCCCGGCGCCCGGGGTGTCGCCGGGCAGGTCGAGGGGCAGTTCGGTCTGGTCCATGGCCGACAGTCTTCCGGTTGGGCGCGGCCGCGGAGCGCGATGACCGAATCCCGCCAGCAATGCGGGGTCCCGGGCGCTTGGCTGGGGTACGAGAACGAAGCGTCCGAAGTTTCCCCGGGAGTCGTCACACCATGTCTTCGAACGACAGCGCCATCGCCGTGATGCAGCGGTTCTACGAGGCCGAGCGCACCTATGTCATGGCGGGCGGTCCCGGCCGGGCCGGATTCGAGGAGATCGCCGCGTGCCTGGACCCGGAGGTGGAGCTGCACCAGGCGCCGGGGCTGCCGTTCACGGGCGTGTGGCACGGGCCCGAGGGCATGGAGCGGTTCATCGCGGTCATGGGCGAGCTGTGGCAGTCGATGGAATTCCTCGAACAGCGGCAGCTGGTCGACCGCGACACCGTGGTGGCGGCCAACCGGGTGCGCTTCGTCTCGCGGGCGACCGGCCGCGAAGTGGTCACCTCCATCGTGCAGACGGTGACCCTCCGGGACGGCCGCATCCGCGAGATCCGGCCCTACTACTGGGACCCCGCCGCGATCAGCGAGGCGTGTGGCGGACGGGTCGTGGCGCCAGATTCCGATGGATCTCCAGCGCCGCGGCCGATCGGTTGAGCGTGATGTAGTGCAGGCCCGGCGCGCCCTCGTCCAGCAGCCGCCGGGCCATGGCGGTGGCATGGTCGACCCCGATCCGGCGCCCCTCGTCGGCGTCGCCCTGGGCGGCCTCCAGCCGCCAGGCGAGGTCGTCGGGGAAGTGGGCGTCGCTCAGTTCGGCGAAGCGGCGCACCTGGCGGAAGTCGGTCGCGGGCATGATCTCGGGGATGATCGGGATGTCGCAGCCCGCGGCCGCCACCCGGTCGCGCAGCCGCAGATAGTCCTCGGCGTCGAAGAACATCTGCGTGATGGCGTAGTCGGCGCCCGCCCGGCACTTGGCCACGAAGTGGCGGATGTCGCTGTCCCAGTCCGGGGAGCGCGGGTGGCGCTCCGGGAAGGCCGCCACCCCGATGCTGAAGTCGCACGACTCACGGATGAGCGCCACCAGTTCGCTCGCGTAGGTCAGCCCGTCCGGTTCCGCGAGCCAGGGCCCGCGGGGGTCGCCGGGCGGGTCGCCGCGCAGGGCGAGGACGTCGAGGATTCCGGCGTCCGCGTACTGGCCGATGATGTTCCGCAGTTCGCCGATCGAGTGCCCGACCGCCGTGAGGTGGGCGACCGGCCGCAGGGTGGTCTCCGCGGCCATCCGCTTGGTCAGCCCGATGGTCCGGTCCCGCGACGAGCCGCCCGCTCCGTAGGTCACCGAGACGAAGGTCGGCGCGTACTGCTCGATGCGCCGGATCGCGTTCCACAGGGTCCGCTCCCCCGCCTCGTTCTTCGGCGGGAAGAACTCGAAGGAGTACGAGCGCTCGCCCGCGGCGAGCACCTCGGCCAGGTTCCGGCGCGGTGCGCGCGCCCGCGTCGGGGAAGCGGGCACCGGGGGTTCGGCGAGGGCGCGTCCGGTCGGGTGCGGCCGGGGCGGCGCGGTCATGCCGACCCCGCCAGGTGGGATTCGAGCTCCCGGGCGGCCTCGCCGCCGTAGCCCTTGTCCAGCCTGCTCACCAGGTCGTCCGCGGAGAGCTGGTATTCCTGGGTGCCGACCGACTCCAGGACCACCGTGGCCAGGGCGCAGCCGAGTTGGGCGGCCCGCTCGTGGCCGAGCCCCCAGGCGAGCCCGGCGAGGAATCCGGCGCGCAGCGCGTCGCCGCCGCCGGTGGGGTCGACCACCCCGGACGTCGGGACGGCGGGGATCTCCAGCGTCGGGCGCCCCGCCGCCGCGACGCGGACGCCCTCGGCTCCGTCCGTGGTGATCCAGGTGCCGACCCGGTCCAGGATGTCGGCGTCGCTCCAGCCGGTGTGTTCCCGGAGCATCGCCGCCTCGTAGGCGTTGGTGAACAGGTAGCGGGCGCCCTCGACCAGCCTGCGCGCCTCGTCCCCGCTGGTGCGGGCGAGCTGCTGCGAGGGATCGGCGGCGAAGGCGTACCCCTGGCTGCGGCACTCGTCGGTGTGCCGCAGCATGGCCTCGGGGTCGTTGGGGGCGATCACCACGAGGTCGAGGCCCCCGGCGCGCTGCACGGTCGGTTCGAGCGCGATCTCCTTCGCCTCGGCCATGGCACCGGCGTAGAAGGTCGCGATCTGGTTCTGGTCGGCGTCCGTGGTGCATACGAAACGCGCGGTCCTGCGCGTCTCGCTGACCCGCACCGACTCCGTGTCCACGCCGTTGGACCGCAGCCAGCAGCCGTAGGCGGCGAAGTCGACCCCGGCCGCGCCGACGAGGAGGGGGGTGAGCCCGAGCCTGCCCAGGGCGAGGGCGATGTTCGCGGCGACGCCTCCCCGCCGGACGTCCAGATCGTCCGCGAGGAAGGACAACGAGACCTTGTCGAGCTGTCCGGCGATCAGTTGCTCGGCGAACCGACCGGGATAGGCCATCAGATGGTCTATCGCGATCGATCCGGTGACGGCGATGCGCACGTCGGTGTCCTCCTTGGGAGCGGTCGGTGGGGGTCGAAAGACGCAGCGGTTTACAGACCGGCCGCCGCGCGGAGGGCGTCGACGCGGTCGGTGCGCTCCCAGGTGAAGTCGGAGTCCTCGCGGCCGAAGTGGCCGTAGGCCGCCGTC